>CABUPE010000024.1 GCA_902493515.1 uncultured Collinsella sp. | reverse complement strand
ATCGGGACTTGCAGCGACGGACCTCAGGACGCTCTTACACCACGTCTGCGCGCGCCACCCATGATTCAGCGGTCTGGAGCCCGTTTTGCCTTAGATTTGCTAAGGCAGAGAGACCTGCTGGTCAAAAAACATCAAATATGAGTACTGTTACCGATTTGGTAGCAGCAATTTTGGACTAATAAGGCCAGATAGCAAGTCGAAATGGCGATGAAAGCACGATTTTGATTCAACTGTTAGCCCTTATAATGGACATATGTTGCGTAACTTAAGCAAATAATATCTTTTTATATGTTGCAAACAAAGTAGCAGTACTCATTTTTGCCATTTTTTGCCCACGGCCTTTGTGACAGACGTGCTGGCGGGTTCGAATCCCATGCACCGGGCGCAAACAAAAACGGTCCCCTTGCGAGGACCGTTTCCAAATCAGTGGTGGGCGATGAGGGATGTCCGCGTGCGACTGGCGCCGCCCGCGCCCCGCTTCGTCGCTCCGCTCCTCGCGTGCTGCGCTGGAAAACGCTTCGCGTTTCCTCAGCTCCGCACCCTTGCGGGTTCGAATCCCATGAAATGGGCCCAAACAAAAACGGTCCCCTTTCGAGGACCGTTTCCAATTCAATGGTGGGCGATGAGGGATTCGAACCCCCAGCCTTGTGCGTGTAAAGCACCTGCGCTAACCGTTGCGCCAATCGCCCGTGCGGAGAGAGTATAGCAAAACAATCGCCTCATTCACCTCATATCCATTAAAGGTAACTCGCGCGTGTCACAGCGGAGCTGATTCAGTTGAGATTGCCTGAACATTCCGCCCCTCTTTACGCCCTCGGGTATACTCAAAAGCTACTGATTCGATTTGATGCCCAGCAACAGCAGAGGGGATAGTATATGTGCGGTTTTGTCGGTTTTGTCGGTGGGACGGATAACCAATCCGAGGTGCTCACCAAGATGATGGATCGCATCGTCCATCGCGGTCCCGACATGGGCGGTCAGTTTATCGACGGCCGCGTTGCCCTGGGCTTCCGCCGCCTGTCGATCCTCGACCTGACCGAGGCCGGCGCTCAACCCATGGCCAACGAGGACGGCAGCGTCGTCATTGTCTTCAACGGCGAGATCTACAACTTCCAAGAACTCCGTTCCGAGCTCGAGGCCAAGGGCTACAAGTTCCACTGCGGCGCCGACACCGAGAGCCTCCTGCACGGCTACGAGGAGTGGGGCGAGGCCGTCCTCGATCGCCTGCGCGGTATGTACGCCTTCGTCATCTGGGACAAAAAGAAGAACAAGCTTTTTGGCGCCCGTGACATCTTTGGCATCAAGCCGCTTTACTACTATCCCATGGCCGATGCGGGCGACGGCGCTCCGGGCGTGCTCTTTGGTTCCGAGATCAAGAGCTTCCTGGACTACCCGCACTTCCACAAGGCGGTCAACAAAAAGGCTCTGCGTCCGTACATGACGCTGCAGTATTCGGCGACTGAGGAGACCTTCTTCGAGGGTGTCTACAAGCTGCCGCCGGCGCACTACTTTACCGTCGATATCCCGACCGGCAAGATGAACATCGAGCGCTACTGGGATTGCGATTACTCTGCCGTCGAGAAGCCGTTCGAAGAGTATGTCGATGAGCTGGACGAGGTCGTGCACGAGAGTGTCGAGGCCCATCGTATCGCCGACGTCAAGGTCGCGTCGTTCCTCTCCGGTGGCGTCGACTCCAGCTACATCGCCGCTTGCCTCATGCCCGACAAGACCTTCTCGGTGGGCTTTGACTACAAGAACTTCAACGAGACCAACTACGCCAAGGAACTTTCCGATAAGCTTGGCGTCGAGAACGTTCGCACGATGATTACCGCCGACGAGTTCTTCGGTGCGCTCGAGGACATCCAGTATCACATGGACGAGCCACAGTCCAACCTGTCTTCTGTGCCGCTGTGGTTCTTGGCCGAGATGGCCCGCAAGGACGTCACCGTCGTGCTTTCGGGCGAAGGCGCCGACGAACTCTTTGGCGGCTACGCCTACTACGAGGACACGGTCCCGGTCCGCAAGTACAAAAAGATGGTGCCGCTGCCCATCCGTCGCGCGCTCGGTAACCTGGCGCTGCATATGCCGTACTTCAAGGGCCATAACTTCCTGGTCAAGGGTGCCGAGATCCCCGAGAAGTCGTTCCTGGGACAGGCTCTGGTATGGCCGGAGCGCGAGGTCGACGGTGTGCTCAAGCCCGAGTACAACACCGGCGATGGCGCCTTCGAGCTTGCCGCTCCCATCTATGCGCGCGTGAAGGGTCAGCCCGAGCTGGTCAAGAAGCAGTACTTGGACATGAACATGTGGCTCCCGGGCGACATTCTGCTCAAGGCCGACAAGATGTGCATGGCGCACTCGCTGGAGCTGCGCGTGCCCTTCCTGGACCGCAAAGTCATGGAGTTCGCCGAGCACATTCCCGACCGCTACCGCATCAACGAGAACGGCAACAAACAGGTACTCCGCCACGCTGCCAACAAGTCGCTGCCCGATGAGTGGGCCACCCGTCCCAAGGTGGGCTTCCCAGTGCCGATTGTCTACTGGCTGCGCGAGCAAAAGTGGTACGACTATGTCAAGGAGTACTTCACCGCGCCGTGGGCAAGCGAGTTCTTCGATACCGACGAGCTCATGCACCTGCTCGATCTGCACTTTGCGGGCAAGGGCGATTTCCAGCGCAAGATCTATACGCCGCTCGTGTTCCTGGTGTGGTACAAGCGCTTCTTTATCGACGAGGACCAGCCTTCTGTTCAGGCTGCCTAGTCTCGGCCTACGAATGCCTGCGCGTAACGGCTCCTCCGGGAGCCGTTTTTGCGCGAGCACGTTTCAGTTACTATGAAAACCGTCCCTGCCAAATGGCTGAGAAAGGTGAAAGATGCACCATTCGGATTCCGCGACCGTGACCACGGTCGATACGCTTGCCAAGCTTCTCGATGTGTGCGGCGAGCTGCGCGCATCAGAGCAGGTTGACGAGCGTGCCGTGACCGGCTGCTCGTTTGATTCGCGCGCGGTCTCGGCAGGTGACGTATTCTTCTGCAAAGGTGCTGCCTTTAAGCCCGCGTTTTTGAGCATGGCGCTCGATGCGGGCGCCATCGCATTTGTGTGTGAGGAGTCGCTGGTCGAGTCTCTGGAGCCGCTGGCGAAGGAGAGCGGTGCTGCGATGCTGGTTGTTGATAGCGTTCGCACGGCCATGGCCCTGTTGCCGCCGGAGGTCTACGACCGTCCCGACCACGACGTCAAGATCGTGGGCATCACCGGCACCAAGGGAAAGACCACGGCCGCTTTTATGCTCCAGTCGATTATCAAAGCGGCGGGCGAGTCCTGCGGCATGATCGGCTCGGTGAGTACCGACGATGGCATCGAGTGCTACGAGAGCACCAATACTACGCCCGAGGCCCCCGAGATCTGGCGCCATATCGCCAACTGCCGCACGTCCGGTCGCCAGTCCATGGTCATGGAGGTCTCGAGCCAGGCGCTCAAGTACCAACGCGTCGAGAATCTGCCGTTTGACGTGGCGTGCTTCCTCAACATCGGCCGCGACCACATCTCGCCGATCGAACACCCCACGTTTGAGGATTATTTTGAGAGCAAACTTAGGATTTTTGACCAGGCAAAGACCGCCGTGGTGAATTTGGGCACCGAAGAGGTCGATCGTGTGCTGGAGGCAGCGTCGACGGCCGAGCGCTTGGTGACCGTTGGCGTCGAGCATCCCGAGGCAAGCCTGTGGGCGAGCGACGTACGCATGGTCGGCTTTAGCATCGAGTTCAACTTGCATGGCCTGTGTGCCGACGAGTCCGAGGCGGGGGAGAAGGTCCTGCTGGGTATCGCGGGAGACTTTAACGTGGAAAACGCGCTGGTCGCTATCGCCGCTGCGCGCGAGATCGGCATCGGTATCGATGCCATCAAGAAGGGCCTCTCCAAACTGCGTGTGCCGGGCCGTATGGAGGTCGTGGAGTCGAAGGACGGTCGCGTGATCTGCGTCGTCGACTACGCGCACAACCAGCTTTCGTTCCGTTCGCTTTTCTCGTCGGTCAAGCGCGCGTTTCCCGCCAGCCCGGTCGTTGCGGTGTTTGGTGCCGCTGGCGGCAAGGCGCAGGAGCGCCGTGAGCAGCTTCCGCGCGAAGCCGCACCATATTCCGACCTGATGATCTTTGCCAACGAGGACCCGGCTCACGAGGACCCGATGAAGGTCTGTCGCGAGCTTGCCGAACATGTTCCCGACGATACGCCGAACAAGATCATCCTTGATCGCGAAGTCGCTGTGCATGCGGCGTTCAAGGCGGCGCGCGAGGAGTACGTCAACCCCGATGCTCCCACCATTGTCTTGCTGCTGGCAAAGGGTGACGAGGAACTCATGCACGTGGGCGACGAGTTCGTGCCCATCGAGAGCGACCTTTCGCTGGCCAATCGCCTGATCGATGTTACCCAGTTTGACTAATGAACCATGATGGCGGCGGCGCTCTGAGTGCGCTGTCGCCATAAGCGTGTTCCCTCAATCAAAGCATGCCGTCCAAGTCCAAACCCTTCTACGTAAACGGAGTAACCATGTCCCACAACACCCTGCCGACTGTTGCCGAGCTTTCGGGCGAGATGCGCGAGCGCTTGGCCAAGGTCAAGTACGTCTTTACCGACCTGGATGCCACGATGCTCGCACCCGGCTCGTGCGTGCTGCGCGACAACGACGGCAACCCCTCGACCAAACTCGTCGAGGCCGTCGTGGCGCTCGCTCGCGCTGGTATTCAGGTGGTTCCCACCTCGGGCCGCAACCGTACCATGATCCACGAGGACGCGCGCGTGCTCGGCCTCAACTCCTACATCGGCGAGATGGGCGGCCTGGTCATGTACGACCTCAAAGCCAACGATTGGGAGTATCTGACCGGCGACATGCCCTACGACCCCTCTTGCGGCCTCACGCCGCACCAGGTGATCGAGCAGACCGGCGTGTGCGAGAAGATCCTTGCCCGCTGGCCGCACAAGATCGAGTACCACAACGACATGTCGACCGGCTACAAGTACCGTGAGGTCACCGTCGGCATGCGCGGCGATGTGCCCGACGATGAGGTCCAGGCCATCCTGGACGAGGCCGGCTGCGGTCTGATCTGGGCTTGCAACGGTCACCTGACGCATCTGTCCAAGCCGACGACGCTCGAGCTCGATCGCGTCGAGGACGGTCGCGCATTCAACATCAATCCCGCCGGCCTCAACAAGGGCGTTGCCATTGCGCGCTTCTGCGAGCACCTGGGTATCGAGCGCGAGGAGACGCTCGCGCTCGGCGATTCCGAGTCCGACTTCTACATGGCCGATCACGTGGGCACGTTCTGCCTGGTCGAGAATGGCCTGACGAGCGCCGGCGCGCCCGAGTTCCTGGCTGCTTGCGAGAACGCTTTCGTTACGCGCGGCAAAATTGTCGACGGTTGGGCGGCGACGGCAGAGCTGCTGGTCGCGGCGCGTTCGTAGCGCGGCACCGCCGCACTTGGACATGTCTTTTCGAGAGAGACTGGTGAGGTAATGTCCGATATCGAGAATTCGGCAGGCGACACGCGCCCGATTGGCGTGTTCGATTCTGGTTTGGGCGGTCTGACGGTTGCGCGCGCGATTGCGACGGCGCTGCCGCACGAGTCCGTCTACTACTTTGGCGACACCAAGCGCTGCCCCTACGGCACGCGCACCGAGGATGAGGTGCGCTCGTTTGCGTTGCAGGCGGGTCGTTGGCTTTCGAAGCACGACGTCAAGATTATGGTCATCGCCTGCAACACGGCGACCGCTGCGGCCTTGCGTCTGGCCCAGCAGGTGCTCGACGTTCCCGTGATCGGTGTGATCGCGCCGGGTGCCCGTGCGGCAATCAACAGCACGCGTACGCGTCGCGTGGGCGTGCTCGCCACCAACCTCACCATTCGCTCGGGCGCCTACACGCGCGCCATTCAGGATCTAGATGCCGGCGTCGATGTATACGGCTGTCCTGCCTCGAGCTTTGTCGAGGTTGTCGAACACGAGCTCGCCTCGGGTGCACATCTGCAGGAACAGTGGCTTGAGAACGAGGACATCTTCGATACGCCTGCCGTGCGTGCGCTGGTGGGTGCCACGGTTGAGCCGCTGCGCGACCACGGTATCGATACCGTGGTGCTCGGCTGTACGCATTTCCCGCTGTTGGTGGGATCTATCCGCCATGCGCTGGGGCCTGGGGTGCGCGTCGTGAGTTCCGCCGAGGAGACCACACGCGAGCTGACCGATATCCTCACGCGCCGCGAGCAGCTGGCGGGCGACGCCGCCGAGCCGCAGCATCGTTTTGCCACGACGGCCGATAACATTGCCGAGTTTGCGGTGGCGGGCAGCTTTATCTTTGGTCAGCCGCTCAAGAGCATCGAACATATCGATATCGATGAGCTGAAATAGATGTAAGGCAGCCGCCAAAGCCTTCGCCACATATTTTGCCGAAAGGATATTTCTATGGAGTACATGCAGGTCAACCGCGCCAACGGTCGCGCCGCCAACGAGTTGCGCCCCGTTAAGCTCACCCGTGGCGTCATGAAGCACGCCCACGGCTCGTGTTTGGCCGAGTTCGGTGACACGCGCGTGCTGTGCGCCGCCACTATCGAGGAGGGCGTGCCGGGCTGGCGAAAGGGAGCTAAGGCCGGCTGGGTGACCGCGGAATACGCCATGCTGCCGGCGTCGACCGGCAAGCGCTGCAAGCGCGAGCACGCCAACCGCAAGGGTCGCTCCATGGAGATCGAGCGCCTCATTGGCCGCAGCCTGCGTACCGTCGTCAACATGAAGGCGCTCGGCGAGTACACCGTCACCGTCGACTGCGATGTGATTCAGGCCGATGGCGGCACGCGTACAGCGAGCATCACCGGCGCCTGGGTGGCGCTGCACGACGCCCTCGCCATGTGGGTCGAGGCGGGCAAGATCGAGCGCATCCCGCTTACCGGCCAGGTGGCTGCCATCTCTATGGGCGTTGTCGACGGCAATACGCTGCTTGACCTCGATTATTCCGAGGACAGTCATGCCGAGGTCGACATGAACCTCGTCGCCACCGATACCGGTGAGATGATCGAGCTCCAGGGCACCGGCGAGCAGGCGCCCTTCGACCGCAAACGCCTCAACGCCCTGCTTGACCTGGGCGACAAGGGTGTCGCCGAGCTCATCGAGCTTCAGCGCCAAGCCATCGCCTAACCTGCCAAAAGGGACAGGTTTATTTTGGTAGGTTTTATCTGCTGAGACGTCTAGACACAAGACTGCCGTTGATTGAGAGGGGAGAGGCGGAGGCCCTCGTCGCCCTCGGCGCGGCATTGATATAGAGACAAGGAGGCCAGTCATGGCACTTGAGAAGATTGACATCGACACCCTCGACCCGGCGGCGACCATCGTCGTGGCAACCGGCAACGCCCATAAGCTCACCGAGATTGAGGCCATTTTGGGCAAGGTCATGCCCGAGGTGCGCTTTGTGGCGCTCGGCCAGCTGGGTGATTTTGAGGATCCCGAGGAAAACGGCACGACGTTTTTGGAGAACGCCATCATCAAGGCCCAAGCCGCGGTTGAGGAGACGGGCCTTATGGCCATTGCCGACGATTCGGGCTTGGTCGTCGACGCGCTGGGCGGCGAGCCGGGCGTGTATAGCGCGCGCTATGCGGGCGTTCACGGTGACGATGCCGCCAACAACGCCAAGCTGCTCGTTAACCTGGAAGGTGTGGCGGACGATGAGCGCACCGCGCGCTTTATGAGCGTCGTTGCGCTCATCGACACGGACGGCCTGGTCACCTATGGCGAGGGCACCTGCGAGGGCGTTATCGCGCACGAGGGCCGCGGCGACCATGGTTTTGGCTACGACCCGCTGTTCCTGCCGGTCGACACGCCGGGCAAGACCATGGCCGAGCTGACGGCGGACGAGAAGAACGCCATCAGCCATCGATTCCATGCGCTCGAGCACCTATCCGCCAAACTGACGGGCGAGGAGTAGGCCGTGCGCGCGGTGGTGCAGCGCGTGCTCAACGCCGGCGTGACGGTCGACGGCGAGTGCGTGGGTCGCATTGGACGCGGCTACCTGGTGCTGCTGGGTGTGGGCCATGGCGATACGCGTGTCGAGGCCGACAAGCTGTGGGGCAAGCTCCGCGGGCTGCGTATCAACGAGGACGAGAACGGCAAGACCAACCTGGCACTTGCCGATGTCGACGGCGAGGTACTCGTGGTGTCGCAGTTCACGCTGTTTGCCGACTGCCGTCACGGCCGCCGTCCGTCGTTTACGGATGCCGGCGCCCCCGATGTTGCCAACGAGCTCTACGAGTACTTCTTGACGCTTGTACGCGAGGACGTTGAGCATGTGGCGCACGGTATCTTTGGCGCTGACATGAAGGTCGACCTGGTCAACGACGGCCCATTCACCATCGTCCTCGATACCGACAATCTGTAAGTAGCCTAATTAGCTGCTTGCGTATGGCCACAACAGGGTGCTATAGTATTAGAGTTTTGTCTATCTTAGGGGTATTATCCCCTTTTTGAATTGCACCTTCTGGAGGCCCTGTTCATGGAAGAGATGGAAGTCAATCACGTCGACGACATCCACGAGAAGCTGACCGATATGGTGGGCGATCGCGTCAAGGTTAAGGCCAACATGGGCCGTACCCGCGTCGTCGAGCGCATGGGCACCATCAAGAGCGTCCACCCGGCCGTCTTCATTGTCGAGGTTGACGAGCGTCGCGGCCGCAAGTCGCGTCAGTCCTACCAGTATATCGATGTCCTCACCGGTCAGGTCGAGCTGTTCGACCCCGAGAGCGGCGAGCACATCTTTACCCCGCTCGGCAATCAGCTCGAGGAGCATTAACGGTGACCGATCGGTCCCTAACTCTTTCCGCGCCGGCAAAGATTAACCTCTACCTGGGGGTTCATACCGAGCGCGATGGCCGCGGCTACCACAGGGTCGATTCCCTGATGGCAGCCGTCGGTCTTTCCGATACCGTGACGGTCACGCCGGCGCGGGCGCTGGCCGTTCAGACGGTTCCGGCATCAGATTTTCCCATGCAAAAGAATACGGCGTATCGGGCTGCGGTTGCTATGGCCGAGCATTATGGTCGCGAGGCAAACATCTGCGTGACGATTGAGAAGCGCATTCCATTGTGCGCCGGCTTGGGCGGCCCCTCGACGGATGCAGCCGCGGTCATTGTCGCCTTGGCGGAGCTCTGGGGCATTGATCGCACCGACCCCGCGCTCGACGACATCGCGCGCGGCATTGGTGCTGACGTCCCGTTCTTTTTACACGCGAGTCCTGCGTTCTACGTTGGTGGGGGAGACGTGCTGGCAACTGAGTACCCCGCGCTGCCCGCAACGCCCGTCGTGTTGGTCAAGCCGCGCGAGGCAAGTGTTTCGACAATTGAAGCCTATCGACGTTTTGACGAGGCCCCGGTGCCTGCGGACAAGCCCGGCGCGATAGCTTCTGCCTTGCGTGCTGGTGATGCCGAGACGGCATATGCGTTCATCCATAACAACTTGGGTGTCATTTCCGCACAGATGGAGCCGCAGATTCAAACGGTCCTCGACTGGCTGCGTAAGCAGGACGGCACCGTTGCTGTAGATGTGTGCGGATCGGGCGCCTGTTCGTTTGCCATTTGCGACACCGCCGCCACGGCCGAAAGGCTTGCCGAGGCTGCCCAGCAAAACGGCTGGTGGTTCTGCGCGACGGAGCTCATTCCCAACACGGTTCGCGTCGAAGTGCCAAAGAAGTAAAAATTTCTCTAGCACACGACGGAAATCTTTGTTACTATAGTCGAGCTAACGGGTTGTGGCTCAGTTTGGTAGAGCACTGCGTTCGGGACGCAGGGGTCGCTGGTTCAAATCCAGTCAACCCGACCAGAGCATGAGGAGGGACCGCTTCTTGCGGTCCCTTTTTTTAGCTATTGTTGTGATACCGCGATACCCGCGGTATACTCATTCGAGCTTGTCTCGCTGTATTGTGGAGGTCTACATGTTTGGACTGAGGGCTCCTGAGCTCATCATTATTCTCGTCGTTGTCCTGATTATCTTCGGGCCCAAGAACCTGCCGAAGCTCGGCAAGTCCCTCGGCTCTACCGTCAAGAATATCCGCGAGGGTATGGAGGGCGACGATAAGGCCGAGACCAAGCAGGCCGAGGAGGTCGTGGTCGAGCAGTCCGAGGAGGACAAGGAGATCGCTGAGCTCGAGGCCAAGCTCGCTGCTGCCAAGAAGAAGCAGGCAGAGGACAGCGACGCGGACGCAGAGTAGTCCCATCCCTTTGGGGTGAGCACCTGACCGGCTTGCCCGCAGGCTAGCCGGTCTTTTTCGTTTTGTTGACAGTTGATTGTTTGATCAGAGTTGGGGAGATATCCGTATGGACGCAAGCCAGATCGTACTGACCGCTGAGGGCCGCCAGAAGCTCGTCGAGGAGCTCGCTTGGCGTGAGGGCGATTACGCCAAGGAGATCGTCGAGGACATCAAGGAAGCCCGCGCGTTCGGCGACCTTTCGGAGAACTCCGAGTACGACGCCGCTAAGGACAAGCAGGCCCAGAACGCCGCTCGTATTGCCGAGATCCAGGCCATCCTCGCCAACGCTCAGGTTGCTGCCACCACGGGCGACCTGACCGTCTCCATCGGTTCCACCGTTTCGCTGATTGATCCCAACGGCGAGGTCATGGAAGTCACGCTCGTCGGTACCACCGAGACCAACTCGCTCGAGCACAAGATCTCCAACGAGTCTCCGGTCGGCCACGCCATCATCGGTCACGGCGAGGGCGACTCCGTCGAGGTCGTTACGCCTTCCGGCAAGACTCGCGTCTACACCATCGCCAAGATCGCACGCTAGACCACGGTCCCGCGTAAAGGTATGTTTTCGCTCCCTGGGACCGAATCCTGGGGAGCGTTTTAGTTTGAGGAGCTAACTTATGGCAGAGAACCAGAACGCCGCCGATCAGGCATCGACGCTCAACGACGAGCGCGCCACCCGCCTGGCCAAGCGCGCCGCCCTGTTCGAGGCGGGCCAGAACCCCTATCCCGAGCACTCTGAGCTTGAGGACTACGTCGCCGATATCGAGACTAAGTACGCCGATCTTGCCGATGGTGAGGACACCGAGGATGTCGTGAAGATCGCCGGCCGTGTGGTCGCCAAGCGCGGTCAGGGCAAGATCATGTTCATCGTCGTGCGCGATGCGACTGCCGAGATTCAACTGTTCTGCCGCATCAACGACATGGACGAGGCTGCCTGGAATACGCTCAAAGCCCTCGACTTGGGCGACATCCTGGGCGTGACCGGCGTGGTTGTGCGCACCCAGCGCGGCCAGCTTTCCGTTGCCCCTAAGAGCGCGACTCTGCTTTCCAAGGCCGTTCGTCCGCTGCCCGAGAAGTTCCACGGTCTTTCCGACAAGGAGACCCGCTATCGCCAGCGCTATGTCGACCTGATCGCCAACGACGACGTTCGCGAGACCTTCCGTAAGCGTTCGCAGATTCTCTCCACCTTCCGTCGCTTTATGGAGTCCGACGGCTACATGGAGGTCGAGACCCCCATCCTGCAGACCATCCAGGGTGGTGCCACGGCCAAGCCGTTCATCACGCACTTCAACGCGCTCGATCAGGAGTGCTACCTGCGTATTGCCACCGAGCTGCACCTCAAGCGCTGCATCGTCGGTGGTTTTGAGCGCGTGTTCGAGATCGGCCGCATCTTCCGTAACGAGGGCATGGACCTTACTCACAACCCCGAGTTCACCACGATGGAGGCCTACCGTGCCTTCTCCGACCTCGAGGGCATGAAGGCGCTCGCCCAGGGTGTCATTAAGGCGGCTAACAAGGCCATCGGCAACCCCGAGGTCATCGAGTACCAGGGCCAGACCATCGACCTTTCTGGTGAGTGGGCCAGCCGTCCCATGACCGACATCGTCTCCGACGTGCTCGGCAAGCAGGTCACCATCGACACGCCGGTCGAGGAGCTTGCTGCCGCCGCGCGCGAGAAGGGCCTGGAGATTAAGCCCGAGTGGACCGCCGGCAAGATTATCGCCGAGATTTACGATGAGCTGGGCGAGGACACCATCGTCAACCCGACCTTCGTGTGCGATTACCCCATCGAGGTCAGCCCGCTTGCCAAGCGCTTTGAGGACGACCCGCGCCTGACGCACCGCTTTGAGCTGGTTATTGCCGGTCACGAGTACGCCAACGCGTTCTCCGAGCTCAACGACCCGGTCGACCAGGCTGAGCGCTTTGCTGCCCAGATGGCCGAGAAGGCCGGCGGCGACGACGAGGCCATGGAGTATGACGAGGACTACGTGCGCGCCCTCGAGTACGGTATGCCTCCCGCGGGCGGCATTGGCATTGGTATCGACCGCGTGGTCATGCTGCTTACTAACCAGGCTTCTATCCGCGACGTGCTGCTGTTCCCGCACATGAAGCCCGAGAAGGGTTTCCAGTCCGGTGCCGCTGCCGCCAAGGCTGCCGAGGCCGGCAACGCCGCGAGCCCGTTCGTTAAGTCGCTTAAGCCCACGCTCGATTACTCCAAGATCGCCGTTGAGCCGCTGTTTGAGGAGTTCGTCGACTTCGATACCTTCTCCAAGAGCGATTTCCGCGCTGTGAAGGTCAAGGCATGCGAGGCCGTCAAGAAGTCCAAGAAGCTGCTGAACTTTACGCTCGACGACGGTACCGGTACCGACCGCACCATCCTCTCCGGTATTCACGCTTATTACGAGCCCGAGGACCTGGTCGGCAAGACCTTGCTCGCCATCACCAACCTGCCTCCGCGCAAGATGATGGGCATTCCCAGCTGCGGCATGCTCATCAGCGCTGTCCACGAGGAGGAGGGTGAGGAGCGTCTCAACCTGATCCAGCTCGACGCCTCCATCCCCGCCGGCGCAAAGATGTACTAGGGGGTTACGGCGTTTTACCAAACGCCGTAACCGCTCGACGCTGCGCGCCGCCCAGAGCGACAATTTGTCATTCAAAAGGCAAGGCATGACCAGAAGGTCTATGCCTTGCCTTTTTCATGCCAACTTGTTCGCTCTGGACGTCGCTCGCTGTCCGTCCTCTATCTGCGGCGTTGACTTGGTTGACACTTAGAACATCGATGTAGTCATTGGGGACGTTCTTAAACGACTACCCACGGCTATTGCGCACATGGCTCGCATGACAGTCGTCTCTTTTATGTTTCCTTTAGCCGTTGCTGCCTAGGATGGGGGTTAGTCGGTAGGAAAGGAGCGCCTGTATGGACGACGCGAGCGAGCGTGCAATCGAAGAGGACATGCTCGATCAGTTCAATTACTTTGATGATGAGGACGAGGAGCTGATCGACCGTCGCGAGCCAGCGCCGCTTGATTCCTTTGATCTGGTCGATGAAGAGGCTGATGAGGTTGAGGGTGAATCAGTGGAGCCCCCACAGCCTTCGCGCCTTGACTCGCTGCTTTCGAGAGCCCCCATGCACCACGGCGTTCGTGCCGGCGCGCTCCATATGAAAACTGACTGGCGCCAGATCGTGACGGCAGGCGATGAACTTGCCGTCGATGCGCCGCTCACCGATAAGTCATCCATCATCTGCCGCACCGGCATGCTTATGCTCGCGAGCGGAACGGGTGCCTGGCGTGTACGCGATACCATGAATCGTGTTGCTGACGTGCTCGGCGTCACAATTCACGTCGACCTGAGTCTTCTGTCGTTTGAGTGCACTTGCATCGAAGATGGCCACTGCTTTAACGAGGTTGTCAGCCTGCCCACAACGGGAGTCAATACCCATCGCATTTGGATGATGGAGAGTTTCCTCAAGGAAATCGAGACCTATGGTCGTCGCTTCACGGTACACGAGTATCACGAGATGCTCAGGACCGTTGAGAGCTCAAAGCCCGATTACTCTCCCTGGCAACAGGGCCTTGCGGCAGCCTGTGCTTGCGGCGCCTTCGTCTTTTTGCTCGGCGGCGGCCCTATCGAGATGGCCTGTGCATTCGTAGGCGCTGGTGTCGGTAACTTTGCTCGCTCCCATATTCTCAAGCAGGGTCTTGGCCAGTTTAGCGCGCTGACGACCGGCGTTGCGCTCGCTTGCGTTTCGTATCTGCTGGCATTGCTCGGTCTTGGCCAGGTCATTCCGGGGGCAATGTCGCACCAAGAAGGCTATATCGGCGCCATGCTCTTTGTGATTCCCGGCTTTCCACTCATTACGGCAGGCCTCGACATCGCTAAGCTCGACATGCGAAGCGGTATCGAGCGCCTTTCATATGCCGTATCGATTATTGTGATGGCGACCCTCGTAGGTTGGATGGTTGCCGAGTGTGTTGGCCTGGCGCCGGACGACTTTGCCCCACTGGGCCTTTCGCCGCTTGCCCTTACGCTCCTGCGCGTGGTGATGAGCTTCATTGGCGTATTCGGCTTCTCGGTGATGTTCAACAGTCCGGTAAAGATGGCCGCGGCGGCAGGGCTCATCGGCGCCGTGTCCAATACCCTGCGTCTGACCCTTGTCGATGCGCCGACGATGATTCCCTTCCTGGGCCTCAGCGCGGGAATGCCTCCCGAGGCAGCAGCGTTTATCGGGGCGCTCGTATCGGGGCTGCTCGCAAGCTTGGCCGAAGTCAAGCTCACCTACCCGCGCATCGCCCTCACGGTGCCTTCGATTGTCATTATGGTGCCGGGCTTGTATCTGTATAGATCGATGTATTACATGTGCACCTTCGACACGGTCAATATGCTCGGCTGGTTTGTGCGTGCAGTGCTCATCGTGGCGTTTTTGCCCGTTGGCCTGGGTGTGGCGCGTACGCTCACCGACCCTCGCTGGCGCCACACCAGCTAATTGGTGCAAGGGGGCAGGTCACTTTGCACCAAATGAGTTGCGGTGAAATAGGGACTGAATTGCTGCTTAAAGGGTCAAAACAGTCCGTATTCCACCGCAACTTATGGGGTCGGGGGATTATTGGTGCCCTGCATCTCCATAAACTCAACGCTTACGAAGCACGTGCTTTTCGTGCTAGGCTGATTCCACCACATAAGTAGTCGCAGACGCACGTATCACGGGCGGGCGAGATGAAGTCCCAACAGCTCCATCTCGCCCGCCCGTTTTTGTTGTGCGCCGCGGCGCAACACAGAAAGGACCATGCCCTTTATGCCTATCAACAAACGAGAGAGCCTGCTGTTCACCTTTATCATGTGCTTTTGCATGGTGCTCTGGATGAGCGTCTACAACGTCGCCCTGCAGCATGGGGCCATCAACGGCGAGGTTGTTGCCGCCGCGTGGCTCGGCTTCCCCGTTGCCTACGTCTTTGCCATGTGCTGCGACTGGTTTGTTGCCAGCCCGCTGGCCAAAGGCTTCGCCTTCAAGTTCCTGGTTACTCCGGGCAAGAGCTCGCCGCTTGCCATGACGCTCGCCGTCAGCTCCTGCATGGTCGTTCCCATGGTCATCATCATGTCGCTCTACGGCGCGTGTGAAGGCCTGTTCCATATGCCCGGTGGCCCGCTCGCCAATTTGCAGGCGCTGCCGATGATGTGGCTCGTCAACATTCCGCGCAACTTTATCATGGCCCTGCCTTGGAACCTGCTAGTGGCTGGTCCGGTTGCTCGCTTTGTCTTCCGCCGCGCCTTCCCCATGGGAACCGTCTTTGAAGAGCAGCATATGGAGCTCGTGCGCATGCCTGGCGCTCCCGTTGCCGATGCCGTCAATGACGTTGCCGAGAGCATGGACGCCGAGCCTGCCTGCTAGGCAACAGCCTCTAACCTAGAGCGCCCGCCGCACCCGGCGATTCCTTTTTTGTAGACGTTGTCGTATGGCTGCATGCGGAAAAGGCCCCAGCGGTTAACATATACTCCATATGGGTAAAGAGACCAAAGCGCCGCCACGAGTGGCGCTTTGCGTTTGAAAAACTAGCTCGTCTAAGAGGAACTAGCATGTTAGACCGTTTTACCGATCGCGCGCGCAAGGTCATGTCCATGGCCAAGCAGGAGGCGCTCGATCTTCATTCAAATAAGGTGGGTACCGAGCACCTGCTGCTCGCGCTTGCCAAGGAGGACGAGGGCATTGCCGCCGAGGCGCTGCGTTCGCTCGATATCTCCTACGATGACATCATGGACACGCTCAAAGAGGTCCAGACTACGGTTCCCGAGCCCTGCGAGGAGACCGAGGCGGCCAAGCTCGCCTTTACGCCGCTCGTCATTAGCGTGATGGAGCGTTCATTCCGCGTGGCGCGTGAGAACAACCAGACCTACGTGTCGACCGAGCACTTGCTGATCGGCATCGTCGAAGAGGGCAACGGCATGGCCATGGACATCCTCATGCGCCTGGGTGTGTCGTCCGCTTCCATTAAAAAGGCTATCGAGAAACTCACCGCCAAGGACCAGGACAAGAAGCGTCCGCTCGCCGGCGCCGGTGCTGGTCGTCCCGGTGCGGGCCTGCCGTTCTTTAGCGGCTCGGATGCCTCTCAGCAAAAGGGGAGTGGCACCGATACGCTTAAGCAGTTCGCGACCAACCTCACGCAGAAGGCGCGCGACGGCGAGCTCGACCCTGTAATTGGTCGCGAAAAGGAAGTCCAGCGTATGATGGAAATTCTTTCGCGCCGCACCAAGAACAACCCGCTCATTCTGGGCGACCCCGGCGTGGGCAAGACGGCCATCGTCGAGGGCTTGGCTCAACAGATTGCAGCCGGCAACGTGCCCGAGAACCTCATGAACCAGAATATCTGGACGCTCGACCTGCCGGGCCTCGTGGCGGGTGCCAAGTATCGCGGCGAGTTTGAGGAGCGCCTCAAGAACGTGATCCAGGAGGCCACCGAAGCCGACGACGTCATCCTGTTTATCGACGAGATGCACACTATCATCGGTGCCGGTTCTGCCGAGGGCTCCATCGACGCGAGCTCCATGCTCAAGCCCGTGCTCGCGCGCGGTGCCTTCCAGATTATCGGCGCCACCACGGCCGAGGAATTCCGCAAGTACCTCACCAAGGATCCGGCCTTCGAGCGTCGCTTCCAGACCATCGATGTCGAGGAGCCGAGCGTCGAGGACACGGTCAAGATCCTGACCGCGCTCAAGCCGCGCTACGAGGAGCACCACCATGTGCGCTATACGCAGGGTGCTATCGAGGCCGCCGCGAACCTTTCCAACCGCTACATCCAGGATCGCTTCCTGCCCGATAAGGCCATCGACCTCATTGACGAGGCCGGCGCCCGCGCTCGCATCGCCGCGAATCGCGCGCCCGAGCCGGTGCGCGAGGCCGAGCATCGCATAGAGGAGCTCAAGGCCGCCGCGCAGGAGGCCACCGAGAGCGACGACATGAACAAGGCCGCCGAGATCACCGAGCAGCAGAAGGCCGCCGAGATTGAACTCGCCGAGGCCAAGGCCGCCTGGACCGCCGAGCTCGACGCCAGCCCGCTCACCATCGATGTCTCTCAGATCGCCGACATCGTGTCCGTGACTTCGGGCGTGCCGGTGTCCTCGCTTACCGAGAGCGAGAGCCGTCGCCTGCTGCAAGCCGAAAGCGTGCTCAAGACGCGCATCATCGGTCAGGATGAGGCTGTCGAGGCAGTTGCCAAGGCCGTGCGCCGCAGCCGTTCGCCGCTCAAGGACCCGCGTCGCCCCGGCGGCAGCTTTATCTTCCTGGGTCCCACCGGCACGGGCAAGACCGAGCTCGCCAAGACGCTCGCCGAGTACCTCTTTGGCAGCAAGGATGCACTCATCAGCCTCGACATGTCCGAGTTCGGTAGCGAGTTCGAGGTCTCCAAGCTCATCGGTAGCCCTCCGGGTTACGTCGGTCACGACGAGGGCGGTCAGCTCACCAAGGCCGTTCGTCGCCACCCGTACTCGGTCGTGCTGTTCGACGAGATCGAGAAGGCGCATCCCGACATCTTCAACATCCTGCTGCAGGTGCTGGAGGAGGGTCGTCTGACCGATAGCCAGGGCAAGACGGTCGACTTCCGCAACACCGTGATCATCATGACGTCCAACGTGGGCGCCCGCGAGATTGCGCAGGATGCGAGCGTTGGCTTTGGCACCACCGGCGAGCAGGGTCTCACGTCGAGTGAGATCCGTGGTCGCGCGATGGGCGAGCTCAAGCGCCTGTTCCGCCCCGAGCTGCTCAACCGTATCGACGACATCGTGGTGTTCCAGAAGCTCTCGGGCGAGAATCTCACCAAGATCGCTCACCTGCTGGTGGACGACCTGCGTCAGCGTTTGATTGCCAACGGCATGAACATTAAGCTCACCGATGCGGCCTATGACAAGATCGTGGCCGAGGGCACCGACCTCACCAACGGTGCGCGTCCGCTGCGCCGTGCTATTCAAAAGCTCATCGAGGACCCGCTGTCCGAGGAGCTTCTGGCCGGCGAGTGGGGCGAGGGCGATACCGTCCTGTGCGACGTGGCCGATGGCAAGTTTGTCTTTAGCCACGGCACGGGCGAGATTCCGGCACCGCGTCCGGCGGGCACGCTCGGTGGCGATACCGCTCCGGCGGCACCGCACACCGGCAACGCCGCGCCCGTGAGCGGCGGCGTGACCTCGGGCCCTGGCGGCATGATGCAAGCCGGTTCCGGCGCGCTGTAGGGCGTGGCGACAATTTGATACGCGCAATCGAGGCGCTCTGGCAAGGGCGCCTCGATTTGTAGAGCTGCGAAGTTGTGACCGTTACGCTATGCGGTCCACCGTTAGCCGATGATGCGAGGGCGCTCGGCGTTTTCGACTGGTTTATGCACGCAAAGTCTGGGAATATACAAGTCGCATGTCTTACTGTCTAACCAGTTGCGCCAAGGAGGCACCATGGACTACAAGATTACCGGCTACGAGCCCGCCCAGCTGTTCCATTTCTTTGAGGAGATCAGCGCGATCCCCCGTGGGTCTGGCAACGAGAAGGGCATCAGCGATTTCCTGGTTGCGTTTGCCAAGGAGCGCGGTCTCGATGTGTATCAGGACGAGGTCTACAACGTCATCATTCGCAAGCCCGCATCTGCCGGCGCCGAGAATGCCCCGACCGTAATGCTGCAGGGTCACATCGACATGGTGTGTGACAAGCTGGGTTCCGTCGAGCACGACTTTACGACCGACGGTATCGACTTGGTCGTCAAGGACGGTGTCCTCACCGCTAACGGCACCACTCTGGGCGCCGACAATGGTATCGCCGTCGCGCTTATGCTTACCGTGCTCAACGACGATTCGATTGCTCATCCGGCCCTCGAGTGCGTGTTCACCACCGACGAGGAGACTGGTCTGGTTGGCGCCGAGACGCTCGATAAGTCCCAGATCAGCGCCCGCACCATGATTAACCTTGACTCCGAGGAAGAGGGCGTGGCCACCGTCAGCTGCGCCGGCGGCGTCGTCGTTACCTACACCTGCCCGATCGCGCGCGAGCACAAGACCGGTAGCACCCTCACGCTCGACATCTCCGGCCTGCTGGGCGGTCACTCCGGCAGCGATATCCACCTGGAGCGCGGCAACGGCAACCTCATCATGGCCCGCATCATCGACCGCCTGATGGTTGCCGGCGAGCCCGCCATCGTTAGCTTTAACGGCGGCACCAAGGACAACGCCATCAACCGTGAGTGCAAGGCTGTTCTGGTCTACGCCGACCACGCTGCCGCCGAGGCCGCGGCCCAGATCGCAAAGGGCATCATCGCCGACGTCACCGCCGAGCTCGAGGTCTTCGACCCCGGCTTTACCTGCACGGTTGAGATTGCCGACAACACTGAGGTCGAGGCCATGGACCAGAAGTCCGCGCTTGCCCTCATCCGCGCCCTGCGTCTTGCCCCTAACGGCGTGATTCGCCGCAACGTCGCCACCGACGGCTCCGTCGAGGTTTCCTCCAACATCGGCGTGGTTGCCACCTCTGACGACCAGGTCAAGATCATGCTGTCCCCGCGCTCCTCGATCACCTCGCTGCAGAACGAGTTCAAGGACCGCCTGCAGACGCTGGCCGATGTCCTGGGCTTCGACGCCAAGTTTGAGTTTGAGTATCCCGGCTGGAGCTATGCCGAGCATTCGCCGGTCCGCGAAGTCTTTGTCGAGAGCTATCGAGAGCTCTTTGGCTCCGAGCTGCGCATCGAGTCCATTCACGCCGGCCTTGAGTGCGGCCTGTTTGCCGAGGCCCTGCACGGCCTGGACGCCATCGCCGTGGGCCCGACGCTCTCCGATGTCCATACCCCGGACGAGAGCATGGAGCTCGCTTCTGCCGAGCGCTTCTACGAGCTGCTCATCGACGTCCTCAAGCGCCTCGCTGCGTAAAGGTTGCGCTAGCAGCAGTCCGAGTCACGTGCTAGCGGATTGCAAATGACATTATGAGAGGGGGCACCCGGTCTTTTGCGACGGGTGCCCCCTCTCTTTTGTTTGATAATTGCGAAATTACGGCCACCTAGTCCATTTCTGCCCTGATGAGGTCGAGGGCGCGCTGGCAGTTTTCGCGGACGGGGCCGAGCATATGCTCGCGCAGGTCCGCCATGCCGGGCAGGTCGGCGTATTCGTCCATGACCTCTTCCATGCAAATGGGTACCTCGTAGGCGAGGTCCATCATGGTCGCAAAGCAAAACTTCTCGGATAGCCCGGCATCGGTGAGCGTCGCCTCCAGCGTGGGGTCGCCCATACCGTGGTATCGGCGGATAGCGCCTGGACCGATGCACCCCACACGATTTTCGCCGCCAACGCTCATGGCAAGGCGCGCCCGGCGGCGCATGCGCTCATACGCCAAACCCGACGCGACATCGTACATTCGAGCCATCATGGCTGCGCCGTCGTTTCCAAGGAGCAGGGAATAGTTTTTCGCGTGCGCATCCGGTGCGCCGATGATGGCGTTAAAGAAAAGTATCTGCGTAAACAGATACAGGTTAAGTTGATGGTGGCTCGTATTTACGAGGAGCTCTTGAATGTCGCGTGTGGTCGGGCCGCCGTCTGCCGTGTACTTTTGGGCGGGCATCACCCCAAGTGCCTGACAGAGGTCTTCTTGATGTAGGCGCCTGATCGTTCCGTCTTTGACTTTCACGCGGTCATAGCGCTCAACAATGAGGGCAGGTTCGTCCTCAAACATACGATATTCGACGTTTGCCGTTGCGATGCCGGCGCGCTGGGCGCTTTTCATGCAGACAAACTCATTGAGAGCCTCGAGTTTAAATCCGATAACGCCATTTTTGAAAATATGCGTCGTGGGCGAGGAGCCCATGCATTCGCACCAGCGGTCGTTTATGAACGCGAGCGCGAACTTGCCCTGGTTGCCTCCAAGTGACCAACTTTCATCTAGACCCATCCACGATGCATCGCGGTCATCTCTGATCGACTTGAGACGAAGAGCAATTTCGTGGTCGTCTATAGGGCGGTATTCGCCAGCGCGATGCAGGACGGCGTCGGCATTTTCTTCGGCACAAAACTGCACTCCGCCCGGACAGTCGAGTCCGATATGGCTGAGCAACGCAACGGGATTGTTGGGCCTAACGTCGAATTCGGCGGCAATCGCTTTTCGTTGGTCCTCGCTGTCGGGTAGAAGGCCAAACAGGTACGGATTCATGACCTGTTGTCCGTATGTGCGATTCGATACGGGTATGTTGGTCGATAGGGCTGGCCCGTCATAGTCATGATCGTAGGTAAAGCTGATAAGACCGTTCTCATCTTGCGCGAGCGTTCCAGCAGGCACGCCGCAAATAATGGTCCGAAGTGATGTTCTGGCCATTGGCTATTTCCCTTCGGGCATGGTTTGGCTAGATGCGTTTGCGGCAATCGAGACTCCGAGATTGGACATGGCGAAATCGGCGAAGGCCCTGTCGTAGAGCTCGGACGTAAGGGGGGTATCTGCAAGAGCCGGAATGGTTGTGCTGCGACGGTTGCGATGATGAAGACGTTGAGCGTGATGGCGTCTGGAGGTGCTGCAAGGTTGATCAGCATGCGGGGCGTCGACTGGGTGCTCATTTTTCGTTTCGCTTATATCCCCTTGTGCTGCGAGCGCCAGTTC
The DNA here is from genome assembly GCA_902493515.1 of uncultured Collinsella sp. Taxonomy (GTDB): domain Bacteria; phylum Actinomycetota; class Coriobacteriia; order Coriobacteriales; family Coriobacteriaceae; genus Collinsella. The sequence goes on along the minus strand of CABUPE010000024.1, from coordinate 13,838 downwards.
AAGAGCGTCGAAAATCGCCAGCAACTTGTCGAGTCGAATGCCGGTGGCGTCTCCTAGCTCGAGCGATGCAAGCAGGCGCTCCGAAACACCGGCCTTTTTGGCGAGGGTGGCACGGGTGAGACCCTGAGTCTCGCGTGCCTGGCGCACGTAGATGCCAGCTTGGCGCGGTGTGGTGATGGGAAGGGTATCCACGGCGATCTCCTAACGTGCAGACTTTTGCATCATAGTATGACATGCAAAAGTCTGCATGAAAAGGCCTCATGCAAAACTCTGCATGAGGCCTCATCCGGACGTTTAGTTTTGAAGGGTGTTTTACAGCGCCAAAATCCCCAGATGCTCAAGCAAGATCTTAAGCCCGATGAGGATGAGCACGACGCCACCCACGATGGTGGCGGGCTTTTCGTAGCGCGCGCCAAAGGTGTGGCCGATCGCTACGCCGGCAACGGAGAAGACAAAGGTCGTGATGCCAATGAGCGACACGGCGGGAACGATATCGACCGAGAGCGCGGCAAACGAGATGCCCACGGCAAGCGCGTCAATCGAGGTGGCGATGGCAAGGATTAGATATTCGCCCAGGTCGATCTTTTCGGCATCCTTGCCGTCGCCTTCGTTCTCGTCCTCAGTAAAGGCTTCCCACAGCATCTTGCCGCCGATAAAGGCGAGCAGGATAAAGGCGATCCAGTGGTCGATGGGGCTGATGATGCCCATGAACTGGCTACCAAGGGCCCACCCAATTACGGGCATGCCGGCCTGGAAACCGCCAAAGAACAGGCCGAGTATCACGGCGACCTTAAGGTTGATCCTTTTCATGCCAAGGCCCTTGCAGATGGATACGGCAAAAGCGTCCATAGAAAGGCCGATAGCGAGCAACACAAGCTCTGCGAGTCCCATAGTCTGGCTCCCTCTCTGCGGGCGGGCCCGCGTGTACCTCTTGGGGGAGTAACAAAAAAGACCCGTGGCGTACGCGTTGCGCGCACAGCCACGAGTCTCGTTCATTAAGGCAAGCCAGGCCGCATCGGCCAGTGTGTTGACTTGCCGCGCCACCGGAGGCGAACCCGATCACGCGACTACTCCCTCATTTATGCGAATCCCGATGCTACCACATGAACAGCTGATTTGGGTTGGGCTCTCAGCTGTGTTCGCTCATTCTGTAAGCATCGGATTTCGCAAGCGCCGCAGGGACAAACCGTGAGAAACTATTTAGCGTTTATGGAGCGTATACGATGGGAGCGATGCCTTGGATAAGAACGAGCTGCAAAAGCGTATGGAACAGGCCATCCGCCTGACGGCACCTGGTCAGCCGATCCGCACCGCCCTCGACATGATCATCGCCGGTCACCTGGGCGCCCTTATCTGCGTCGGCGACACCGAAAACGTGCTCGCTGCCGGTAACGACGGCTTCCCGCTCAACATTTCGTTTACCTCGAACCGCCTGTTCGAGCTTTCCAAGATGGACGGCGCCATCGTTATCGATGGCGACCTCACCCAGATCCTGCGCGCCAACTTCCACCTCAATCCCGATCCCTCGCTCGCCACGAGTGAGACGGGCATGCGTCACCGTACTGCCGCTCGCATGTCGGTGCTCACCGATGCCATCGTGATCTCGGTTTCGGCTCGTCGCGCCGTCGTCAACGTGTACGTCCACGGCAAGAGCTACGAGATCCAGCCCGTCACCACCATCATGAGCTCGGTCAACCAGCTCGTCGCCACGCTCCAGACTACCCGTCAGTCGCTCGATCGCTCCCTGCTGCGCCTGACGGCCCTCGAGCTCGACGACTACGTCACGCTCGCCGACATCACCGGCATTTTCTCGAGTTTCGAGATCATGCAACAGGCAAAGACCGAGCTTAAGGATTGCATCGTCAAGCTGGGTAACCAGGGCAAGCTCGTGCAGATGCAGCTTGAGCAGCTCGCGGGCTCCAGCATGGATACCGAATACGACTTGATGATCCGCGACTACGCAAGCGATTCCTCTGAGGCCAACGCCGAGAAGATTCGCGCCGAGCTGAGTCGCATGACGCCTAAGGACCTGTCTGACCCGCAGCACGTGGCGGCAGTTCTGGGCTATGACGACCTGGACGAGGACTCCGTCATGACGCCGCTGGGCCTGCGCACGCTTTCGCGCGTGTCCGTCGTGCGCGACGGCGTGGCCGAGAAGATCGTCGACGAGTATGGCTCGCTGCAGGAGCTCATGGACGACATCAGCGAGGATCCGGAGCGCTTGGGCGACTTTGGCGTCAACAACCCTGCCATTCTTGCGGACTCGCTGTACCGCATGAAGGGCACCAAACAGGGGAACGCATAATGGCGCCCGTATGCGCTGTGGTCGTTGCCGGCGGCAGCGGCCAGCGCTTTGGAAATCCCGGCGGCAAGCAGCTCGTTAACGTGGCGGGCCGTCCGCTCATGAGCTGGTCCATCCGCGCGTTTGACCGTAGCGATAAGGTCGGCCACATCGTCGTGGTTTGCCCTGCCGAGCGCCGTGCCGAGATGCGCCGCCTGGCCATCGACCCGTTTGACTATGACACGCCCATCAGTTTTGCCGATGCCGGCGATACCCGCCAGGACTCCACCCGTGCCGGCGTGCACGCGGTGCCGGCGGGCTTTGAATACGTCGCCATTCACGATGGCGCTCGTCCGCTCATCACGACCGAGGCCATCGATCATGCGATCGACGTGCTTGTGGGCGACCGCTCGCTCGACGGTGTCGTGTGCGGTCAACCCGCGATCGACACACTCAAGATCGTCGACGGCGATAACATCGTCGAGACGCCGCCGCGTGAGCTTTATTGGGCTGCGCAGACGCCGCAGATCTTTAGCGTCGATGCTATGAAGCGCGCCCACGCTGCAGCCATTGCCGAGGGCTTTATCGGCACCGATGATTCGTCGCTGGTCGAGCGCATGGGTGGGCGCGTCCGCTGCGTCCAGAGCCCGCGCGATAACCTTAAGGTGACGGTGCCCGAGGACTTGCGTCCCGTAACCGCGATTCTGCTTGGCCGTATGGCCGAGGGAGAGGACCTTCCCCATGTTCAGTAACCTGCGCATTGGCCATGGCTACGACGTTCACCGTCTGGTGGAGGGGCGTCGATGTATCATCGGCGGTATCGACATTCCCTACGAGCGCGGCCTGCTGGGCCACTCGGATGCCGATGTGCTCGCGCACGCCTTGGCCGACGCCATTCTGGGCGCCTGCCGTGGGGGAGACATTGGCAAGCTATTCCCCGATACCGACCCCGCCTATGAGGGTGCCGATTCGATGGTGCTGCTCGCTCGCGTGATGGACTACGCGCGCGAGCTGGGCTTCGAGTTTGTCGATGCCGATTGCACCATTGCCTGCCAGCAGCCTAAGATCACCCCGCACCGCGATGCCATGCGTGCCAACCTTGCCCATGCCCTGGGCGTTGACGTCGAAAACGTGGGCGTCGCCGCCACTACGACCGAAAAGCTCGGTTGGGAAGGCCAGGGCGAGGGAATCGGCGCCTGGGCCGTCTGCCTGCTACAGAAAACCGTTAAGGAGTAACGAATGCGTATCTACAACAGCGCTACCCATAAAAAGGAAGAGTTCCAGCCCATCGAGTCCGGCAAGGTCCGCATGTACGTGTGCGGCCCCACGGTCTACGACAACATCCACATCGGCAATGCCCGCACGTTCATCAGCTTTGACGTGATTCGTCGCTGGCTCATCGCGAGCGGCTACGAGGTCACGTTCGCCCAGAACCTCACCGATGTCGATGACAAGATCATCAAGCGCGCCAACGAGCAGGGCCGCACTGCCGCCGAGGTCGCGACGGAGTTCTCGGACAAGTTCATCGGCGTCATGCGCGCCGCCAACGTGCTCGATCCCGATGTGCGCCCCCGCGCCACCAAGGAGATCGGCCCCATGATCGCCATGATCAAGACGCTTATCGAGCAGGGCCACGCTTACGCAGCCGATAACGGCGATGTGTACTTTGCCGTGCGCAGCGATCCCAACTATGGTCAGGTCTCGGGCCGCAACATCGACGACCTTATGGTTGGCGCGCGCATCGAGGAGAACGAGGACAAGAACGACCCGCTCGACTTTGCCCTGTGGAAGGCCGCCAAGCCCGGCGAGCCCAGCTGGCCGAGCCCCTGGGGCGAGGGCCGTCCCGGTTGGCACACCGAGTGCGCCGCCATGGTGCATCGCTACCTGGGTACTCCGATCGACATCCACGGCGGCGGCTCCGATCTTGCCTTCCCGCATCACGAGAACGAGTGCGCTCAGGCCACCTGCGCCTGGCACCAGGGCTTCTCCAACACCTGGATGCACACGGGCATGCTGCTGGTCGACGGCGAGAAGATGTCCAAGTCGCTTGGTAACTTCTTTACGCTGGCCGAGGTCCTCGAGCAGCACTCCGCTGCCGCCCTGCGTTTGCTGATGCTGCAGACGAGCTATCGCTCACCGCTCGACTTTTCTTGGGAGCGCCTGGAGGGTGCCGAGAACTCGCTCACGCGTATCGCCGGTACGGTCGAGAACCTGCGCTGGGCTGCGAACCACGCGACGGCCGATGCCGATGAGGCAGCATCCGAGGCGTTTGCCGCCAAGGCCGCCGAGACCCGCGCCACCTTTAAGGAGTGCATGGACGACGACTTTAACACCGCTGGTGCCATGGGTGCCGTCTTTGGCTTTGTGACCGAGTGCAACCAGTACCTGGAGCAGGCCGGTGACGCTGCCGACAAGGCCGCAGTCCTGGCTGCCGCCGATACGCTGGCCGAGCTGCTCGATACGTTTGGCGTCGAGCTTCCCGAGCCCAAGGTGGAGCTGCCGCTGGGTCTGCTGGGTGTTGCCGCCGGTTTGGTTGCCTATACGGGCGACGACGTGGACGAGGCTGCTGCCAAGATTCTCGAGGCCCGCGCCGAGGCCCGTGCCGCCAAGAACTGGGATCTGGCCGACGCCATCCGCGACCAGCTCAAGGACCTGGGCCTCACCATTGAGGATACCGCCGCCGGCACCCGTATCAAATCTCTCTAATCCCCGCGGGTTTCCCAAGCACCCGACCGCCCGAGCCACGGCACCTTGCCTTTCAATCGTCGGGCATGACCTCAAGGTCTATGCCCTCCTCTTTCAAGGCAATCTGCCGCACCTCGGGCGGTCGGTCTACTTGTTTCGTTTGATAGTTGTATTTAGGAGGTCACTTTATGGCCGACAATCGCAAGCGTGCGCCTCGTGGCGGCAAGCAGGCTGCTTCTGGCTCGCGTCCGATTCGCCGCAACGACCGCGCTGCCGCTCCCAAGGGCCAGCGCGAGCGCTCACAGGCTGCTCGCCCGCAGCGCGAGCGTAGCCGCGATAACGTCCAGGTTCCCAAGGGCGAGTTTATCGAAGGTCGCCGTGCTGCCGCCGAGGCGCTGCGTACCGGCTTTCCCGTCAAGTGCGCGCTCATCGCTGAGGGCGGGGAGCGCGATGCCGCCTTGTCGCGCCTGGTCGACGACCTCAACGCTGCAGGCGTCCGCATTAAGTATGTGCCGCGCGCGCAGCTCGATGCGCTGTCGAGCCATGGCGCTCACCAGGGCATTGCGCTCGAGGTGGGCAATTTCCCCTATGCCGATGTTGCCGATATCCTCGACCGTGCGGGCGACGGTCCGGCGCTCGTCGTCGTGCTCGACCATGTGACCGACGACGGCAACTTTGGCGCCATCGTGCGCTCCGCCGAGGTCGTGGGCGCGGCGGGCGTCATCATTGCCAACAAGCGCGCCGCCGGTGTGACCGTCGGCAGCTACAAGACTTCTGCCGGCGCCGTCATGCACCTGCCCATCGCGCAGGTTCCCAATATCGCCCGTGCGCTCGATGACCTCAAGGCCGCCGGCTTTTGGGTGGGCGGCGCCTCCGAGCACGCCGAAGGCAGTTGCTGGGATGCTCCCTTCGAGGGTCGCGTGGCGCTCGTCATGGGTTCCGAGGGCGACGGCATCTCGCGTCTGGTGCTCGAGAAATGCGACTTTTTGACCAAGCTTCCCCAGCGCGGCATGACCGAGAGTCTCAACGTGGCCCAGGCGACCACCGCTCTGTGCTTTGAGTGGCTGCGCCGCAATGCCGGCGAGCTCATGGGGGAGGAGTAGCGCATGTCCAAGAAGAACCGCGCCAAGTCCAAGGCCAAGCGCTTTGGCGAGGGCTCGGCCAAGCCTATTGTTTCGGCCGCGACCTACGGCGTGGGCGGCAATGCGTTTGCGCAGGCTATCGCCGACCCAGTCTCGACGGTACACTCCAACAAGCCTGAGCTGCTGGTGGTCGACGGTTACAACGTGATCCACTGCACGCCGCGCTACGAAAAGCTCGTGTACGACCATTCCGACGATCCGTATTCCAGCGACGTTCACGATATGGCGCGCACCGCGCTCATCAACGACGTTGCCGCGTTTGCCCAAGGTCGGTACGAGGCCGTAATCGTGTTTGACGGCGCGGGCAATATCTCCAGCGAGCGCCCCAACCTGCCGGCCCGCGGCGTGCGCATCGAGTTTTCGCCGACGGGCGTTTCTGCCGATACCGTGGTGCAAAAGCTCTGCATCGAGGCGCGCGAGGAAGGCCGCGCGTGCTCCGTGGTATCGAGCGACGGCACGATCCAGGCCGTCGTCATGGGCAAGGGCGTCACGCGCATCTCGAGCCGTATGCTGGTGGACGAGATCAAACAGATCGACAACGACGTGCACGAGGCCGAGGAGGCCCCGCAGATCAAGATGACCCTGGGCAGCCGTCTAAGCCCCGAGGCCCTGGCCAAGCTCAAAGCTCTGCGCGGGAGGTAGGGGAGTTGGCGGGGCGATGCTGTCTCGCTAACTCCATTCAGCGATGTCGATCATTCTTTCGAGGCGCCATGTTAGCGCCTCTTTTAGATAAGGCAGTCTCGCTGTAAGAGCGTCGTTTTTGGATAGGATTTCGATTGCCTCGTCAACGAAACTCTCGAGTTTGTCGCCGTCAAACCAGCCCATGTCCTCGACGAGCAACATTTGTTTGGCGGGGCTTGAATGAAATTGTGCGCTGGTAAAACTGTGCTCTCCCGCCCTAAGCTCCTCTAGTGATATGTTGCACCAGAGTGATGAGCCCGAATCGAAGATAGGGGCAGGTCTGCAGGCTAGCGTGTTTACGTTTCGCACAAGGCCAAAGTTACGCCAATGACGATCGTAGTTGGCGATGATGTCGTCGCACACGATCATGCGGTCAAGGGCATCCTTGACGCCTGTCACCCCGAGCTCCTCGCAGTTTGCTACATATCGCTCGTAGTCGGTTAGCCGTTCATCTGCGTTCGCGTACTGGTTTACATAGAACGCAGGGACATACTCTTCTTCATCAGTTAAGAAGACATCGCATATGCTCAGGGCGGAAGTGCCCGTGCCCTCGAGCGAGTAAGGCACATAATCGCAGGCGTTTAGGATGCGACGGTGAAGTGCAGTCGCCACCAGCTCGTTATAAGGTTCCTGGTTCAGGTGCGCTCCTGCCTTATGCAGAATTCGACGCTCGCCCTCGCACGTCCAGTACTTTTGAAGATTGCCGTCCGAGGTGTTATCGGGCTTTGCAGCAGCCGCTTTTCCCTCTGGGGCAAAGGGCGCAATGGACAGTGAGACGTCATCAAAGGCGTTATTGAAGAAGTTGATATCCTCCCAGGTGAGACCGGAGTCTTGGGGCCTAATCCAATACTGGTCGGATAAGGAGAGGCCAAGATTTCGCTGTACGAGTTCATCGGGAACATCGACTGCGGCTTCTGCAAGCAGGGAGGCTAGCCCAATGCGTGTGAGCGGGATACCGCGGCCGCGCCACCAAATGCGGAAAGAGTCGAGCGATATGGGGCTATTAGGGCCAAATACTCCAATAGGGGCGTGGGCGTAATCGATGTCGGCGCCGATATGGGTAAAGTCTTTTCGCGATGTGCTGTAGACCAGCTGAGCGACTTCGTGCGTGCGATTCATGAGGGTGAACGCGATCTCGCTCTTACCGTGGCCGCGGCGGGGACGTCCCCCCGTTTTGGTCACGGAACGGAGTCGCGTGTCGACGCTGTCTTTGTCGATGAGCCATACACCAGAAGCCTTGCGGGCATCAAGTGCTCCGTTTTTTATGAGCTCCTGCACCCTGCGCGGAGTGATGCCGAGCAGCTCGGCGGCTTCCTTGGTAGTAAGCATCACGAAACCCTTCGTCAAAACGAATAGTTTTATATATAGCAATTGTAATTAAAACTATTCGTTCTGACGAATGGTTTTGAGATTGAGGGCGAACCGACAGAAATGAACGGGCCTGGTACCTGTTGTTGCTGGATTTTGCATATTTGTATAACGCCGTGTGGCCTGTTGCGCCCCGTCCGTAATTCCTTTATTCTTAACAGGCTTCGCGCGAAAGCGCCAAGTGTGCCAGTGTGGCGCAACGGTAGCGCAACTGATTTGTAATCAGTGGGTTGCAGGTTCGATTCCTGTCACTGGCTCCATGAGAGTTTCGGGCTCTGTCTCTATATGGGACAGAGCCCGTTTCTATTTAGGTGGTGCGCCATCGGGTTAGCGCCCATCCCGTTTTTGGTTTGTCTCGTCCTCCAGTTTGTCTAAATCTGTAACACCAAGACCGATATTTGGCATCTAACTGTTACAGATTGAGATGAAACTTAGGGTGTTTTAGGAATATCTTGATCTGTAACATGTAGAAGCGGAATAGGCCTCTTGCTGTTACAGATCGAGACAAGGGCGGGTGCGGACCTGGATGTTCTGCTCGAGCGTGGATTTCTGGACACGCGAGAGAAGAAAATCTTCCGACCGGAGAACGAGCGTGGATAATTAACTTGGATAGGGAGCTAAGGTAAACACCGATTGTCTATCGAAGGCTTTAGAAACAACGACCCCGATTTCATTGTGGAATCGGGGTCGTTTGTGCCTGAGGAATCCGAATGGATTAATCGAGCTCCTAAGGGACTTCTTGGGTTCTTGCTAATGGTCTGCCGAGGATGTCCCCAATGCAAGCAGCGGGCATCTACTCAATATAGTTGGGATTCTTCTTGATGATCACGCGTGCAGCGATGAACGAGACAACGATGGCGATGACGGCGACAACGCACGCCAGTACGAAGTTGCCCATGGATCCATCGGGAGCGATAAAGATCAGCGCAGAAAGAAGACCGGGGCATGCTCCCGCAACATACTCCTTCAGGACGAAGATGCCTGCAGGGAGTCCCGCGCAGAGGGCGCCGATTGCTGTGCCGACAAGCAGGCGGGGACGCTCGATGAGGCAGCCGTAAAATGCGGGCTCAGTTACGCCACAGAGTGCGGTGACGGCAACCGTGGTGACCATACCTCTCTTCTCCTTGTTGCCTTTCATTGCAGTTGCCAAGGCGAGACTCGTGCCGCCAATGCAGAGGTTTGAGATGAAGCCAAAGATGATGGGCGCCCAGCCGAGCTGCGCCAAGCTCGCAACTTCGATCGCGATGTAGGCCTTATCAAGACCGAGCATGACAAAATAGGGGTTAAGGGCTGCAAGGATTGGAGTAGCGATAAATGCCACGTTATCCATGAGCCACGTGGCGGCATCACTCAGCGCGTAGCCCATCATGCTGCCGGCGGGGCCGAGGATAATCAGCTCAACAGGCACGACGATGAACATGGTGAGCAGCGGCTTCAAGAACAGTTTGGTAATGTCGGGGATGATTTTCTGAAGACCGCGATCAACAAAGTACATGAACACAACGCCCAGTACGATTGGCACCACCGTGCTCGAGTAGTCATTCGTCGGGATGGGGATGCCAAGAAAGTCGAGACCCTCAGCACCGCTAATAGACGAGCTAATCATGATTGCGCCCAGCAGTGCGCCCATGATAGGCTGCATCTTCATGACGGCGGCGAGCTGATAGCCGAGGTAAACGGGCAGGAAGCTAAATGAGGCGCTGAAGATCGCCAGCAGAACCTGGGCGGTTCCGCTATCGGTGCTCAATCCACAATAATTGACCAGGAGATTCTTGATCGAAAGAATGAGTCCGCCAACGATGAGCGCCGGGACGATGGGCATGAATACCTGTGCAGAGACGTTCCCGAATTTCTCAATCAAGCCCATGGCGGTGTTACCGCTTTTAATGCCTTCTGCAAGGTCTTTGGCGGTTTGGGCATCGTCGGCAACCGTGCCACCGCCGACTTCGATTCCCGCGAAGTCGAGGAAGTCGTTGTAGGCCTCGGTGACGTTGGGGCCGATGATCACCTGAAGCTGGCCACCGCTGACTACTGCCCCGAGCGCCTGGTCAGCCGATTTGGCGAGCTGGAGATCGATGATCGAGGTGTCTCGTGCGTCGATGCGAAGGCGCGTCGCACAATGAGTTACCGATGTAATGTTCTCTTTGCCGCCAACAGCCTTTAGGACTGTTTCGGACATTGCCTGATATTTCATCTCTTTCTCCTAACCTTCCTGCTCCTGATACTTCGAGATAAGGTCTCGGTACCAATACCAGCTCTTTTTGGGGGTGCGCTCCAGATTGTTCTCGAAGTCGATATGGACAAGTCCGTATCGTTTTTCGTAGCCGTTGATCCAGCTATACAGATCCATCGTCGACCAGAGGTAGTAGCCCTCAACGCGCGCGCCGTCGCGCTTAGCCCTCATCATGTGCTCGATGAACTGGCCCAGAAGCTCGATGCGGTCATCATCGTGGATTATTCCGTCTGCGTCTGGTTGCTCATAGGCGCCATGTCCGTTTTCCGTAATAAAGATGCGGGGCGCGTCATAGCGCTCGTGGACATCCATGATGGTTGAATACATGCAACTTGGGAGTATTTCGCGGCCCCATTTATTGCGGGGAACATTGCTGTCGCGGGCGCTTTCAAACAAGGGCGCAATGCATTTTCCTTCGACCTTTTTGCTCGAACCGCCCTTATTGTTCGCCGAAACGGCAAGCTCTCCACCGTGCCAGTCGGTTACATACTCTCGGCAATACACGTTGAGTCCAATAAAATCGACTTTACCGTCTCTGAATTCTTCTACGTCATTTGGGGATCGATAGAGCGAGACGCCAAGTTTTTCAAGGATTTCGTCCATTTCTGGCGGCAGTTGACCCTGAAGTGCTGGTGCCAGAATCATGCGATTGGCGAAAAAGTCTGCGTATCGAAATACGTCATCGGGGTGCTCGGTTGCCGGGTCGAGTTCGACAACGCCGCCATCGTGGACGGCGCCGATGATGCCGTCGTAGCCCATTTGACGATATGCTCGGACTGCGAGTGCGCTTGCGCGCATCAGGTTGTACTGAAACTGCATGTACGACTGAACGTCGAGCGATCGATTGGGGGGATAGTTGCCCAACATGTTTACGCAGTAGCTGTAGAAATGCGGCTCGTTAACGGTAGCCCAGATTTTGACGCGGTCTCCAAAGCGCTCAAAGCAAATCTTGGCGTATTTGCAGAACCACTCTGCCATATCGTTGTTCAGCCATCCGCCTTTGCAAGCAAGCGTGAATGGCAGATCGTAATGGAACAGCGTAACGTTGGGCTCTATGCCATTTTCGAGGCAGCAATCAATGACCCGATTATAAAAATCGATACCCTTTTCATTCACTTCACCGATACCCGTGGGGATGATTCGACTCCATGAAAGAGAGAAGCGATAGGTGTTTTGTCCGCCTTCTTTCATCATGCGGATATCTTCTTCATAGCGATGGTAGAAGTCGCAAGATACATCACCGTCAACATGGTTGATGTTCTTATTGCTTGTGTGGTTAAAGAAATCCCACTCGCCAAGGCCTTTGCCGTCTTCGTTCCAGGCACCCTCGCACTGATAAGACGCCGTGGCGGAACCCCAGAGAAACGGGATGTTGTTCACGTTGCCCATGAATCCCCTTTCCATCATTCAACACGGTGGATACGTGTGGCGGAATTACGATTAAGATGACGTCAACTGATTTGAATCATAGGAGAACGACCAAAGCTGTTTGATTCAATAAATGAACTATGATTTCGAGGAGAGCGGAAAGAGGGATCACGTGAATATCAATGACTTCGATGTGCTCAATCGCATTAGCTCCATCATCAACAGCGAGTTTGGGTCAAACGATGCCGCCATCGCTCGATATCTCATCGCTCACATTAGGCGTTCGAGCGAAATCAATGTTGCCACAATAACCCGCGATGCATTCGTGACCCGTTCCGCTGTTCGTCGTTTCTGCAATCGATTGGGCTACCAGTCTCTTAGCGATTTGAAAGAATCATTTACTCAATCAGTCTTTCCAAGCGACTTAAGCCATCGAGAGGAGGAATTTGGCTACGAGGAGTACAGGGCAGAGCTCGACGTTCGCATGATCGAGATGTTCGCTGAGGTTGAAAGCGGCGTGTCCGATATCGCTATTAAGCACCTTGCCGACGAAATTGATGGCCATAAAAACGTTGAAATCTGGTGCACCAATAATGTGAGCGCCAATCTCGTACGATTTCAGCAGGAAATGTTTTATGCGGGCAAGATAGTTCGCATAGTTGCTGGGGCTAACGTCGCGGAATTGAAAAACATGGGAGACGCTTCGCAGTCATTGATAATTCTCGTATCGGTCTCCGGGCTATTTGCGTCCCAGGCGCGTGAGTATCTTGATTGCCGTTCGGGCAGGAAGATTCTAATTACTGCGTTTAGCAACGATGACAAATCGAGGTCTTTTGACCGTGTATATCGTCTTGGTAATGCGGGAAACGGAATTGACCGACTCGGCGTTTATTCGAAATACGCCATGACCTATTTCTTCGACTTGCTATCGTCGTGTTACTTGAGTCGCTACCCCTGCACCAAGGGGGAGCCGCTCTATGGGTCTACTTTGGTCTGGCCCGAGCAGTAGCGGCTCTATAGTTCTCCCGTCTGGAGAATGAGCGTGGATAATCTCCGCTTTGGGCTTAGAGCCGCGCTAAAAGCGGGAGATTATCCACGCTTGAACGTGCCGTGGAAGCACGATCGTGACCTATGTAATAGTGCAAGAGGGTCGGTATCGAAGGTCGATGCTGCAGATGTACTCCACCGTGACAAAGTGTTCCCTCGTGAAATGTCACAAGCGTAGCCAAATCCACCGTCCTTCATATCCAAACTCAACAAAACCGCAGGTCACAGCTATATAGATACGCCCGGCACCGTGTATCTAGAGGTTTTCGTTGACAGCCCCCAAGGTTGCATCGTATTATCTTTTTCGTTCGCGGGGGCGGCGGTCCAAAAGACCGAAGGACCTGCGGATACTTGAACGATTGGGAGTTTGCCCGAGTGGTTAATGGGGACGGGCTGTAAACCCGTTGGCTCTGCCTACATAGGTTCGAATCCTATAGCTCCCACCCGTCAAGTGCCTGTATAGCTCAGTCGGTAGAGCACTTCGTTGGTAACGAAGAGGTCACCAGTTCAAGTCTGGTTGCAGGCTCCATCCGGCGGTGTAGCTCAGTTGGTTAGAGCACACGGTTCATACCCGTGGCGTCACTGGTTCGAATCCAGTCACCGCTACCATAGGTAACACGGTGGCTTCTCAATAGTATGTTGAGAGGCCACTATGGTATAAAGGCAAAGTCCCGTCCGGGGACGACCTGTTTAGAGGAGGGCTTTATGGCCAAAGAGAAGTTTGAGCGCACTAAGCCGCATGTTAACATCGGCACCATTGGTCACGTCGACCACGGCAAGACCACGCTGACCGCTGCCATCACCAAGGTTCTCTCCGAGACCGAGGGCTGCAAGGCTGACTTCACTGCGTTCGAGAACATCGACAAGGCTCCCGAGGAGCGCGAGCGCGGCATTACGATCTCCGTCTCCCACGTTGAGTACGAGACTGCTGCCCGTCACTACGCTCACGTTGACTGCCCGGGCCACGCTGACTACGTCAAGAACATGATCTCCGGTGCTGCTCAGATGCACGGCGCTATCCTGGTCATCGCCG
>CABUPE010000023.1 GCA_902493515.1 uncultured Collinsella sp. | reverse complement strand
GCGGGTGGTTTCTGATGCGGCGCGCTGCGCGCCCCGCACAGGCTAAAGCCCGTAAACGTGACCGCCGTTCGGTAGAACGGCGGAACAAGGTTATTCCCCGGGGCGAATATTCGCGTAGAACTCCGCCCCATCATCGAGCCGCAGGATGCCCACGCGACCGAACTCGGAGCCGGTGGCGGCGGCGCAATCGATATCGATGCGATCGGGCACGCCGGCAGTGTCCTCGCCGCCCAAGCGCACGATCTGCCCTCGTCCCGATTCCTCATCGAGCCCCGCAAGACCACCGACCTCGCAATAACGCCCGAGCGACACCGTTGGCGTGTGGCCACTCACCACGACCGAACCCTTGCCCTCGGCAGAAAGCAGCCCCGTCGGGGCATCCCAATAGCCATGGCGAATCCAGAGCAAGTCATCGGACGACTGTACGGCGAGCATTTGCTGCAGCAGCTCGCGATCGGCATCGACCGCTCCCCTGCCGTCGCCGCAATCGACACCATGCTCAAGCAAAAACGCACGCGCCGCCTCGGTCTGAATGCCGGCGTGCACCAGCAGGTACGGCCGCTCGGCAGTCTCGACCACCGCGTAGAGCGGCAGCGCGGCCATCCATCGCACGAGCTCCTCGTATGCCTCAAATTCCATGTCGTTGAGCTGCTCGCGCGTCGTCCAGCCACCGTTGATATCCCAGGTCTCGGCATCGAGCGGATCCTGACCAATGATGGCATCGAGCATGATCTGCTCGTGATTACCCTTGAGCACGTGGGCGTTGGGCAGCGAGCGCACGAGCTTAATAACGCCGACCGGATCGGGCCCGCGATCGATCATGTCGCCCAGCACGTACAGCGTGTCGTCGGACGTCAACGAGATCTTAGACAGGGCCTCGTCAAGCGCACGCACGTGCCCGTGAGCATCAGATGTCACATAGATCGCCATGGTACGCCTCTCCTTGCATTGCGGCCGAAGCCCGGTGCCGCAACTAAAACTTCAAGTTGAACTTAAACGTTACCCATTGTACTCCGTTGCAATAAAGCTGGAAAGGGTTTCCGAGCAGAGGCAAAGACGGCAGCCGTCTATGACGATATCGCGCACGCCCGCAATCCAACCCCATAAACCCACCATCTTTGGGTACAAATAACCACAAACAACTGACCGTGCCACGCCAACCACCCAGGAGCGGACACTATCCATGAACCAGATCCTTCTCTTTATCGGCCTCGTCATCATTTTGTGCCTGACCATCAAACCCGTCGGCAAAAAACTCCCCTTCCCCACCCTGCTCATCTTTATCGCGCTGGGCATGCTGTTGGGCGTCAACGGCCCGACGCATATCGACTTTAGCGACTACGCACTCACCGAAACCGTCTGCAGCACGGCGCTGCTGTTCATCATGTTCTACGGCGGCTTTAACACCAATATCGACCGCGCCAAGCCCGTCGCTGCGCCGGCGGTGCTGCTGAGCACGCTCGGCGTCGTCATCACTGCCGGCATCACCGGCGTGTTCGCCCACTTCGCGCTGGGGATCGACTGGATCGGCAGCCTGCTGCTGGGATCGGTCGTGGCATCCACCGACGCGGCGAGCGTCTTTAGCGTACTGCGTGAGCACAGCCTGTCGCTGAGAGGTGGCACCGACTCGCTGCTCGAGGTCGAATCGGGCTCCAACGACCCCGTCGCCTACATGCTCACCGCTGTGCTCGCTACACTCGCGGCCGGCGGCGACATCAACATTCCCGCACTGCTGGCCAAGCAGATTATCCTGGGCGTGGGCCTGGGCCTTGCCATCGGCTGGGCGGCGGGCCGCCTGATTGAACGCGCGCACGCAACGGCCAAGGACGCGCAGACCATCTTCTTGTTCGCCGTGGCCATCGTCGCCTACGCGCTGCCGAGCCACCTGGGCGGCAACGGCTTTTTGGCCGTGTACCTGGCAGGCATTGTACTGGGCGCCAGCGACATCACCGGCAAGGTCGAGATGGCGCACTTCTTTGACACCCTCACCGAGATGGCCGAGATGACAATCTTCTTCTTGCTCGGCCTGCTCGTTACACCCGCACGCCTGCCGCAAATGCTGCTACCGGGCCTGGCACTCATGGCGTTTATGCTCTTTGCGAGCCGCCCCATCGCCGTAGGCATGCTGCTGTCGCCGTTTAGGACGAACCCTCGCCAGGTCGCGCTCGTAAGCTGGGCGGGCCTGCGCGGAGCAGCTTCGGTCGTCTTTAGTCTCTTTGCCGTGGTGGCCGGCGTTCCCGGCGGACACGACCTATTTGACCTGGTGTTTGTGGTTGCCGTGTCGAGCATTGTGGTGCAGGGCTCGCTTCTGCCGGCGGTGGCGAAGAAGCTCGATATGATCGATGCGACCGGCGACGTGCGCCGCACCTTTAACGACTACCGCGACGAGGACGGCATGTCGTTTGTAAAGCTCAAGGTGGGCGCTGGACATCCGTTTGCCGGACGCTCGCTCGCGGACATTGGCAGCGCCACAGATATGCTCGTGGTCCTGGTGCTGCGCGACGGGGCGCACCCGGTACTGCCCAATGGCGACACCGTGATCCAGGAAGGCGATCTGCTGGTGATGGCCGCCCCAACGTTCGAAGAGCGTGCCGAGGTTACACTGCGCGAGGTCACCGTGACACCCCACGGTCGCCTGGCCGGCCAGCGCCTGCGCGATGTGCCGCAGGGCAAGCACCCGTTTATCGTCGTGATGCTCAAGCGCGACGGCCAAACGATCATCCCCGACGGCAACACCCTCATATACGCCGGTGACGAAGCCGTCATCGCCACGCTGGCGTCGTAGTGACCAGGAGGTGGCTAATTTGCGACGAAGAGATCAAGCGCCTAGAGAACCTTATGTCTTCGCTCGCTGATTTGGATTTGCCTGAGGAGTAAAGCGCCCCTCCCCCATGTAACCATCCTGTAAATCATAGCGGCGTAGTCGAGTTTTACCGTGATGCGGTCGCGCCTACCGCTCCACTGTGCTAAAGTATCCCGAACGTTCAAACGACTACGAGGGGAACCAGAAGATGGCACGTGTGCACAACTTCTCAGCTGGCCCGGCCGCACTGCCTACAAGCGTGCTCGCCGAGATCGCCGACGAGATGATGGACTACCGCGGTTGCGGCATGTCCGTGCTCGAGATGAGCCATCGATCTAGCATGTACCAGCAGATCATCGACGACGCTGAGGCAACTCTGCGCCGCCTGCTGAGCATCCCCAACAACTACCGCGTCCTGTTTTTGCAGGGCGGCGCCACGCTGCAGTTTGCGGGCATCCCCATGAACCTCATGCGCCGCGGCCGCGCCGGCTACATCGTGACCGGCAACTTTGCCAACAAGGCATACAAGGAGGCCGCCAAGTACGGCGAGGCCGTGCTGCTCGCGAGCTCCGAGGACACCAATTTCGACCGCATTCCCAACATGGCCGACATCAACGCGCGCATTGCCGCCGAGGCCGCAGGCGACGGGCTCGACTACGTCTACATCTGCCAGAACAACACCATCTTTGGCACCATGTACCACGAGCTGCCCAACTGTGGCGACGTACCGCTGGTCGCCGATGTCTCGAGCTGCTTTTTGTCGCAGCCGCTCGACGTCGAACGCTACGGACTCATCTACGCCGGCGCGCAGAAAAACGCCGGCGCCGCGGGCGTGACCGTGGTCATCGTGCGCGACGACCTCATCACAGATGGCCCCGCCTTTGCGCAGACGCCGCAGTACATGGACCTTAAGACCCAGGCCGCCAAGGGCTCCATGCTCAACACGCCCAACACCTTTGGCATCTACGTATGCGGCAAGGTGTTCCACTGGGTCGAGGAGACCGGCGGACTTGCCGCCATGGCCGAACGCAACTGGGCCAAGGCCAACCTGCTCTATGACCTGCTCGAGCACAGCGAGCTGTTCCATGGCACCACGCAGGCCGACAGCCACTCCATCGCCAACGTTACCTTCCGCTCCGGCGACACCGAACTCGACGCGGCCTTTGTCGCAGGCGCGGCCGAGCACCAGATTCAAAACGTCAAGGGCCATCGCCTGGTGGGCGGCATGCGCGCAAGCGTCTACAACGCCGTAACCATGGAAGACGTGCAGGCACTGGCCTCGTACATGAAGGACTTCGAAGCGCAGCATAGTTTGAGCCCGCGATCTAACTAGCCCGCAACCCGCGGGCCGACCAGCCACTTCAAACCACCTGTTTAAACCAAACCTGCTAAGGAGTTTTTCATGCGCAAGATCAAAACCATCGACGACATCACCAAGGACGGCAAGGTCGAGTTTGGCGAGGGCTACGAGTTTGTGGGCACCGCCGAGGAGGCCGACGCCATCCTGATGCGCTCCACCGACCTGCATGGCTACAAGCTGCCCGAGGGCATTCGCGCCATCGCCCGCTGCGGCGCCGGCGTCAACAACATCCCCGTCGAGGAGTACGCCAAGAAGGGCGTCGTCGTCTTTAACTCCCCCGGCGCCAACAGCAACGCCGTCAAGGAGCTCGTCCTGGGTATGCTGGTGCTCTCGAGCCGCGGTGTAGTGCAGTCGATGAACTGGGTGCGCGACAACGCCGACGACCCCGAACTTCAGGTCGATGCCGAGAAAGCAAAGAAGGCCTTTGTGGGCCGTGAGCTCAAGGGCAAGCGCATCGGCGTCATCGGCCTGGGCAACGTGGGCTCCAAGGTCGCCAATGCCTGCGTCGACCTGGGCATGGACGTCTACGGCTACGATCCGTTCATTTCCGTCGAGCACGCGTGGGTGCTGAGCCGCGAGGTGCAGCGCGTGGGCACGCTCGAGGATCTCTGCCGCGGCTGCGACTACCTCACCGTGCACGTGCCCAGCAAGGCAGACACCATCGGCATGATCAGCACCGAGCAGATTAACCTGCTGGCCCCGGACGCCGTGCTCATCAACTACGCACGCGAGACCATCATTGACGAGGACGCCGTCGACGCCGCCCTGCGTGCAGGCAAGCTCAGCTGGTTTAGCTGCGACTTTGCCACGCCCAAGACCGTCAAGATGCCCAATACGTTTATCACCACGCACTCGGGCGCCGGCACCGGCGAGGCCGAGGCCAACTGCGCAGACATGGCCATCAGCGAGCTCAAGGATTACCTGGAGAACGGCAACATCGCGCACAGCGTCAACTACCCCGCCTGCAGCATGGGCAAGGCGCGCGCCGCAAGCCGCATTGCCTGCCTGCACGCCAACGTGCCCAACATGATCGGCCAGATCACGGCAATCCTGGCCAAAGACAACGCCAACGTGCAGCGTATGACCAACGAGTCCGCCGGCGAGAACGCCTACACCATGTTCGACACCGATGAGCACCTGAACAGCAGCACCATCGAGGCGCTCAAGCAGATTCCGTCGATGTATCGCGTGCGCGTGATCAAGTAGCGCCGACTGACCTGACGGGCAGCTCCCCATGTGGCCTGCCCGTCACTGACATTGAATGCCCGCGGGGGCGCCTTTCGCACGAGAGGCGCCCCCGTTTTTGTGAGCGCTCCATTAAATGCACCGAGCCGCTTCTTGGCATACAATCTGTATGTTGACCTAACTATCTGTGAGGTGCCTATGGTTGATACAGATTTTGCTTGGCGGCTTACGCAAGGACTCGTGCGGATCGACAGTTCCGACCCAGGTGCGTATGAGGGCGAGATTGAACGCTATATCAAAGCGTTGGTTGAGGAACGGTTAGCGCAGCTGAGCCATCCGGTACTCGATGCCGTGCAAATTGCAGAGCTCGAAGTACTCCCCGGGCGCCGCAACCTTATGGTCACCGTGCCGGGACTGAGCGACGAGCCGCGGCTGGTCTATATCTGCCATATGGATACCGTTACCTTGGGCGACGGCTGGGACGCGGACATTCCGCCGCTCGGAGCGATCGTTCGCAACGATAAACTCTACGGCCGTGGTGCCTGCGATATGAAGGGTGGCCTGGCCTGCGCCATTGCCGCACTGGTCCATACGCTCGAGCGCGTGGTGGCAGAAGGCGAGCTGCCCCACCGCGGCTTTTCACTCATCTGCTCGGTCGACGAGGAAGACTTTATGCGTGGTTCAGAGGCAGCTATCGATGCCGGCTGGGTCGGCTCGCGTGAATGGGTGCTGGACACCGAGCCCACCGACGGACAGATCCAGGTGGCGCACAAGGGGCGTACGTGGTTCGAAATTGAAATGACTGGCGTGACGGCGCATGCGAGCCAGCCCTGGAAGGGCGCGGATGCCGTCGCCGCCATAGCCGAGGTCGTGTGTTCGCTCCGTCGCGCGTTTATGGCGCTGCCCGCGCACGATGAGCTGGGGCCTTCGACCATCACGTTTGGCCAAATCGAGGGCGGATATCGCCCCTATGTCGTGCCCGACCGCGCCAAAGTCTGGGTCGACATGCGCCTGACCCCGCCGACCGATACGGCCGCCGCGACGCGCATGGTAGAGCAGGCCATCGCCGTTGCCGAAGCCGCGGTCCCCGGCTGCCATGGAAGCTACACCGTGACAGGCGACCGCCCCGCCATCGAGCGCGATCCAAGCTCTCCTCTTCTAGCCGCGCTCAAGCGTGCCGCCGATGACGTGACGGGGGCGGACACGACCGTCGGCTTCTTTACCGGCTACACCGACACCGCTGTCATTGCCGGCAAGACAGGTAACCGCAATTGCATGAGCTACGGTCCCGGGTCGCTCGCGCTCGCGCACAAGCCCAACGAATATGTGCCCCATGCCGATATCGTTCGTTGTCAGCAGGTGCTGATCGCGCTCGCCGATAACGTGCTCTGGGACGCGAGCGGCCAAGTTGGGGCATAATAAGCTGCGAACAAACCGACTCGTGCGTTAGGACCGCCTATGAAAGCACTTCCGTTTCCCTGCATCCGCCCGGCTCAGGACCGCGTGCTCGAGGCGCTGCCTGCAATGGGCAGCATCCTGAGCGGCAACGATGCTCTGCGCGGAGCCCTTGCCGATGGTCTGATGCTCAAGGACCCGGGTGCGGCGTATTACGTGTACGAATGCTCGGGCGAGCCGGGACGTGTGACGGGTGTCGTGGCGATCTGCCCGGTTGGTGCGCTGGCGGGCGGCAAGGGCGTTGCCAGCGCTGACGTGGCCGCCGCTGCGCACGCGATCGCCGAACTCAAAGTTCAGCCTCGTCCCGTGTCGCTCGCCTACGAGGCCTCGCCCGTCATGGATATCATCCTGGGCGCCGCCAAAGAGGGCGCGTCGCTCTACGCCGTCACCGACCCCGCGGGCATTACGCACCGCGCGTGGGAGGTCAAGCGCGAGGACGCCGTCGGGGCCATCCGCGCTATGCTTGACCAAGCACCGGAGCCAGCACTGGTCGACGACCCTACCTACGCTGCCGCGCTGGTCGGGGCATCACAGCTCCTGACCGACGATGCCCGTGCCGCCGGCACCTACACGGGCAAAGAGCCGTTCAACTTTGCCGTAGCTGTACTCTTCCCCGCCGCGCAGGTCAGCGGCGGCGTGCCGCAGGTTCCGACGGGTCTGCTCACGCACCAGGTCGCGCGGTTCTAGCAAGACCAGACCGTCCAGCACAAAAATCGGCAGCCCAACAAACAGGGGGCGGAGATGCAGCAGGTACATGCATCTCCGCCCCTTTTGCGTCGAGAAGTTATGCCGGCGACCCGTGCCGCCGTGCTCGCGTTATCCGCGCTGCGGACCCGCAGTAGCCACGAGCGGTTCAAGCCCCAGCTCGCGCGCGTAGTCTTCCTGCGTAAAGACTTCGACCAGTTCAAACGTACCGGCCGCATCGTCAAACGCAAAATGCAGCACTGAGCAGTTGCCCGGCACGCGATCGCGCTCGTCGGCCGCCGCACCCCTCACGTGGTCCATGAACTCCTTGATGGCCGAGCCATGGCTTACCGCGAGCACGCACGTATGGTCCGGACGCTGCATAAGCTCGGTGAGCGTCGCCACCATGCGCTCGCGCACCTGCATCTGGCCCTCGCCGCCAAACTGGCGATAGAAGTCGCGCCACGGGCGCTCGGGCATGAGCATCACGCGCTCGGCCTCAAAGTCACCAAAGAACCACTCACGCAGGCCGTCCAGGCGCTCGTACGCCAAGCCCGGCCACAAGTTGGCGATAGTCTGCTCGGTGCGATGAAGCGTGGAGGTGTAGGCATGATCGGGCTCAATGCCGCGCGCACGTAAAAACATGCCGGCGCGCGCCGCCTGGTCGCAGCCCAACTGCGTAAGCGGCGAGTCACTCCACCCCTGAATGATACGCTTGAGGTTGAATATCGTCTGTCCATGACGGACCAGATACAGATCTTTATTCATAGGGGTCCTTTCGTTCGTTACCAATCAAGGAGCGAAAACGCCCCGTCGCAATAGCCAAAATGAAGCACGGCGCCGTTGTCGGGTAGCTCCCCCTCGCCAGTCACATACTCAAGAAACTCCTGGCAGGCTGAGCCGTGGGAAACCGCCAGCACGCAGTCGTGCTGCGGCCTGGCCATGATGCGGGACAGAGCCGCGACCATGCGCGACTGAAGCTCACTTTCCGACTCGCCACCAAAGGCAACCGGATAATCACCCCAGGGCTGCGGCGGCATCTCGCGATTTGATGTGCCCTCCAGCGAGCCAAAATGCCACTCACGCAGGTCATCGACCAGCTCTATGGAACGGCCCTCGCCAACGATAAGCTCGGCCGTATGCCGCGCCCGGCCCAACGGCGAGGAATACACATGATCAAAGGCCACGCCACGCGCCGCAAACGCCGTACGCGCCGTCAGCGCCTGCTCGCGCCCGCGCGCCGTAAGCGACGAATCGTGCCAGCCCTGCAAAATGCTCTGCACATTGAGCTCAGTCTGCCCATGCCGAACCAAATACAGATCTGCCACACACCCTCCCCTCGTACCACCACAAAGGGGACAGGCACCTTTGTGGTGGTTTACCGCCGGATCACACCGCGGTGACACTCAACTACACCAGCACGTCGGCGAGCGAACGCTTGGGTACGTGGTGCACCTGCGCCTCGTCGCGCCAATAATTGATGGAGCCGTCGGGGTTGGAATCGATCGCATCGATCACCTGTGTCTCGGCCGGAACGCCAAACGCCATGATCAGCTTGAGCTCATATTTGTCGTTATCGAGCCCCATGGCATCGATCGCGCGGGGCGTAAAGGCCTTGAACATACAGGCTGCCACCTCGGGCGTGGCGCTACGGGCGGCAAGCATCATCGTCTGCGCGGCAATGCCCGTGTCGACCTCGGTAATGGGAGCGGCAGGCTTGCCCGGAACGGCGCGCTCGGCCAAAATCGCGATGTAGCCGGTCGGGCGCTCGCCCTCGGCAGGACCCGGCCAATCCTTAAGCGCGCCGGCCCATGCAAGCTCATCAAATACGCGCGCGCAGTCCTCTGCACCGCTTACCACATGAAAACGCAGACGCTGAGCATTGGCACCACAGGGAGTCAGGTGCGCCAGCTCCGCCAGCTCAAGCAAAAGCTCACGCGGCACGCGCATGGACTCGTCAAAGCGACGGCACGTGCGGGCGCAGCGAACCAACGCATCAAACGCGTCCAAGCCGAGCTTTTCGCAACCCTGCTTTGCCATCGACTCAGCGCTTACCGGCGCTGCGGGAACTGCTTCGTTCATAGGGACCCCCAATTTCGGGCAATTGTTCTTAGGAAAATCTAACCTAAAACGTAGGCAATAACGAACAGGGCTGCAATGTTCTACACCTGTTGAATAGAAAATCGCGACGTGGGGAACAACGGAAACAATTCGGGGCCTTTGGGTTACGTTTCGCCCTCCCCGACCCATACGCCAGCGCCTTTAGGCGATACTGGTTGTAACGATCAAGGCTTACGCCGCACGGAAAGGAGACATTATGGGCATCTTTAAGAACGATGACCAAAAATCGAGCCAGTTTGGATTTGACGAGAAAAGCATGGCAGGCAAGGCCGTCAAGGCCGTGCGCTGGATTTACGCCATCACGGGCGTCTTGGCGCTCGTCGCTGGCATCGCACTGCTGTTTGCGCCCGCCAAGTCCCTCGTCTTCCTAACGACCGTCTTGGGCTTCTACTTTGTGATCACGGCCGCGATCAGGCTGTTTACCGCTGTTTTCGAGCCACTGCTGCCCACCGGCTGGCGCGTGACGAGCATCATCTCCAACCTACTCATTATCTTGGGCGGCGTCATAATCCTGCGCAACCAGGCCTTCTCGACCGCGACGCTCACCACGATGGTGGTTATCGTGGCCGGCTTTGGCTGGATCGTCGAAGGTGTCATGTCCATTCTGGAGTCCGAGCTTTCGTCCAACCGTGCCCTCGCCATCCTGAGCGGCGCGCTCTCCATCATCGCCGGCATGTTCGTGTTTATCTATCCGCTGTGGTCGGCCAAGATGCTCGTCATCTTTAGCGGCGCCGCACTGCTGGTGTTTGGCGTAACGCTGATTGTTCGCGCTATTCAATTTGGCAAACTGGTGCACTAGATGCCGCGAACGCTCTTTATTGATGCAGACGCCTGCCCGGTCACGCGCGAGTCGATTGACTGCGCGCGGCGGGCGGGCGTCGCCGTCGTTATCGCCGGCAACAGCACACAGAACCTGGAACGCCACATTCGCCGCGACGATCCGCGCGACGTCGAGCATGCGCGACGCGGATTTTGGGTCACGACGCTCGATGTGAGCGTGGGCGCCGACAGCGCCGACTTTGCCATTGTCGAACGCCTGCAGGCGGGCGATGTAGTCGTGACGCAGGACATTGGCTTGGCGAGCATGGTGCTCGGGCGCGATGCCGCCGCCATCGGCGTGCGCGGGCGCGTCTACGATAAGGCGACCATCGACATGCAACTGTTTATTCGCCACGAGGAAAAGAAGGTGCGCCGCGCCGGCGGTCGCACTCGCGGTCCGGCGGCATTTACCAGCGAAGACCGGGCCCGCTTTAAGCGCAGCCTCACCGAGCTGCTGCGCTAACCAAGGTAGATTTTTGGGCTTAGAGACCAAAGGCAGAGAGAACGATTCCCCAACCGGCGCCGATGACGTACATCATGACCAGGAACATGACGTTCTCGCGGGCACTGCGGTTGGTGCGGAACAACACCAGGTAGCCCACGCCGGCGGAGATAAGCGTGCCGGCGAGCATCGGTGCCAGCTGTAGCGCGCCCTCCAGGTACAGCTGCGTAATGACCACGCTCGCCGAGCAGTTGGGGATCAGGCCGACAAGCGCCGAACCCAGGACGGCGAGCGTCTCGTTGCCACGCAGGAACTGCTCGATCGCGGACTCGCCGAAGGTCTCGAGCACGGCGACCAGAATCAGCGTCACCAGAAAAATGAATACCGAGACCTGCACGGTGTGCGAGATCGCGCTGCGGATGATCGACAGGACAGGCGTCCCTTCGTGGGGGTGACCGTGGTCGTGCCCATGGCCGTGGTGGTGCTCATGCTCGCCCGTGTGACCGTGGTCATGGCTGTGTCCGTGGTCGCGCTCGTGTTCATCTTCATCATCATCGCAATCGCAATGGTCGCGCTCGCACAACTCGTGGATGTGGTCGGCGCTCACGCCCGCCTCGGCCACCTCGTCGATGATGTCACCGCCAGTGTGGTCGTCGTGCGCGCAGTTCACGTGGGCCGGGTTGGCCGCGGTTCCCAGCACGGTACGGCGAATCGCCGCATGCGCGCGAGCGTTGCGGCGCAGACCGCGAATGGCGGCATCTACGATAAAGCCCGTGACCAGTGCGATCAGCGCTTTCGAAGCCAAAAGCATCGCCATAGTCTGCACGGGAACCTGCTCGGCAAGTAGCAGCGGCAGCATCTCGTCGGAGGTCGAAAGGAACACCGCCACCAACGTGCCCAAGGTCACGACGCGACCGGCGTACAGCGTTGCCGCCATGGCCGAAAAGCCGCACTGCGGCACCATACCCAGCAACGAGCCAACCACGGGACCCGCGGCGCCGGCGCGCTTGATGGCCCCGTTAACGCGGTCGCCCGCGACGTGCTCCAAGGTCTCGAGGGCCAGATACGTCACCAACAAGAACGGCAGCAGCGAGAGCGTGTCCTTGCCGGCGTCGAGCAGAATATCAATCAGCAAATCCATGACGGATGGAACCTTTCGTGTCTTTCGGCAGCATTGTAAAAGTCCTAGCGGTCAACTAGGGTATTGTAGTTGTCCTAGGCGCGATGCCAATAGTTGCCCATGGTAAACTATCATCTCGCCACATCTTAATGACCCTGAGCCGCACGACGCGGCCCATCCAAGGAGCAGTTATATGAACGTTTCACAAGCACTCGAATACGAGCGCCAGCCGTTTATTCCCATGTTTATCTATGGCGATCACGGCGCCATGGAGTCCGAGCGCCAGAAGGGCGAGGAGGCCCTTAAGGTGCTCGAAACCGAATACTTTACCGCCGAGGGCGACCCCAGCTTCGACTTTGCCACCGTGCGCGACCTGGCTGACCGCAACCGCGACCTGTGCGACCAGATCGGCGAGGCACGCCTACGCAACGTGACGCCCGCGACGCTTTCGCGCGGCCTGTCCGATGCCGACACCTGCGCGGCCATCGGTAAGATGCAAAAGCGCACCGCCGCGTCGGTCATGCGCGAGATCCGCGGCGACCGCGACGCGCTCGGCGTGGCCTACGCCCGCAAGCCCATCCAGGGCACCGTGCTCGGTATCGACATCGAGACCACCGGCCGTGCACCCGAGCGCGGCTACATCATCAACGTGGGCTGGGAGATCATGGAGCTCACCAGCGACGCCGTCCCGCACGACGCCGAGGCACACTACTGCGGCCTGCCCGACATCTACCGCGGCGAGGATGTGCCGTTGTCGAATATCCACCACATCACCTGGGACGACATCGACGGCAAAAAGCCATTCCGCGAGAACAAGGAACTGCAGAAGCAGCTGCTCAAGCTTATGAAGAAGTACCCGTACATGGCACACAACGCCGCCTTTGAGGACAGCTGGTTCAAGATCCACCTGGACGGCTACGCCGAGGCACGCCGCGCGGGTAAGATTATCGTCATCGACTCGCGCCAGATCTGCCGCAGCCTGGACGCCGACGTGCGCTCGCTCCCCCGCGAATCCGCGCCCGCCGCGCTCGAGAACTGGGCCCGCCGCCGCGGCACCCTCGCCGCCGACGCCAACGAGCAGCATCTGGGCTTGGACGACACCGACCTCATGCTTCGCACCGTCCAAGCCGAGTTCAACCTCAAGAACCTATTCGCGAAATAACCGATCCATCTGCGGGAGCGCCTGCCAGGCACAGCACAATCCGTCTGGGCACACCGGCACGCAGTAAACTAGGGCGCAGCCTTATGGCTGCACCCTAGTTTTCATCAAAACGAGCAAATACGCGTGCTTCACATAGTCGGCAGGTTGGCCCACCTACATTTTTCGAGTTGTTCGGCCAGCTGAACCACTAGTCAAGGCCCCTTGAACCGCAATCGAAGCTATAGTCGCCTTAATTTCGCATCCAAGCCCCAGAAATCTACCTGAATCAATTCGAATAGGACGTTGCGATCGCACCATTTGTATAGGAGAAGGCCGAATAACTCAAATTATGTTGGTGAGGCATCTGAGCGGTCGGTAAAAACGCTTAGAAGCTACGAATCCGCAACTAAAGTTCATCAAAATAGGGGCAGCCGGCAGAAACCTCCCCAGCCAAAGCTGCTCCCTCAATACGACAGCTCAAAACCCACCGTTCGCAGAAGATAAGCCGCGCCCCAATACCGTTGCCCGAAGTTTCGGACGTATGTGGCGTCCGCTATGCCATCATGCGCGTATGGGAATCGTTCTGTCACATACCACGGCACGCGCTGTATACCAAACAGCCAACTCGCTCGCAAGCTACGCGACCGGTCCCACACCTATGGAAAAGATCAGGGTGTCTACGCCGACCACGTCCGACCTGGAAGCGGCACGAGCATGGCTCAACAGAAAGAATGTCGATTCTGAACGCGTCCATGTGCTGACGTTTTCCAATAATGCCAAAAGGCACCGCAAGGGCTGCATCTGCCACTGCACGCGCTATACGTTTGATGCAGAAAGCTACTTAGAACTCGAGCCGAACGTCTACATCGTCGATATCAAGCTGTGCGCGTTAGAAGCAACAGCCGACCTCAACCTTTCGGAGCTCGTTGAGTATTACTTTGAAATCTGCGGCTCCTACGCACTTGGAACGTCCGACGAAACTCAATATCGCGAGCGCCCAGCCCTAACCAGCGTTGAAGAGCTCAGAGCCTTCTTTTCAGAGGCATCGGGGTATCGTGGATCTAATAAAGCGCTTAAGGCACTTTCTTATGTACGCGAAGGCTGTCGCTCCCCACTCGAAACGGCGTTTGTCATGATGCTGACAATGCCCAAGTCAATGGGTGGCTTAGCCATACGCGCTATCAAAACGGATTATCCGATCCCAGTCCCCAAAAGATACGCCGCCCTAACGCGACGGACGGTTTTCTACCTCGACGCGCTGCTCGAAAATTCGATGACCGATATCGAATACAACGGCTTTTACCACGACGAGCCCGAGCAGCAATCAATTGACGAGGAGCGCCGAAACACGCTGCGAAACATGGGATATGCCGTTATCACAGTTAGTCGTCATTCATTTTTCAAGCAGTCCGCTTTTAGGCGGGTCATGGAAGCGATTCGCATTCGCGAGAAGATCTGGCCCGGTCGACTCCCGGATAACTTCGCCATCCCGCAAGAAAATCTTCGTCAATTTGTCTTGCGGCGCTACTTCGAATACGGTCGCCGCGTCCTGGAGACACTCAAAGAAGAAGAGGCCGCCAAGCGCGAAATTGCAAGCCAATATCCGCAAGCTGATGACCCGAGCATCAACGATGTGCCCGAACCCGACGACATGCAACATGTCGGGGCCCTTGCTGAGGAAATCAATGGGCCTTGGGAATGCGACATGTTCGCAAAAATCGATGAAAACCGCACGGAAGACGACACGATTATTGATCTAATTGAGAATTCGCTCTTCTAAAGGCGATCTCTGCGGATGTCCACCTACATTTTTCGACTTATTCGGCCACCGATGTACCAGATTGGCTGAAGCAATGCTCGATATAACTTTAGATAAAACTGATTCTGCAGGAACTCCCGTAGAGGAAGAACTGATTCTCGCGGTATTTAACACGATAAAGTACAAATATGAACAGTTCTAATGCTTCTCAAGGTGGCTTTCTTAGCATGCTGGCCGAACATCTCGAAATATGTTGGCGAACATTGCGTCGATGTCTCCCAACCCACAGAAAATCGCAGAGGCGGCAAGCAGTCATCGAAATTAACGCAAATTGTATTGACATATGAACATGCGCTCATATAATTGAAAATTAGTTATATGAGCGCATGTTCATATGAAAGGATATTGCAATGAGCATCCGCGTTGATGAAACGAAACCCGACACCGAGGCCACCGAGCCAGTGATCCCCACCACCTGCTCGCCCGAGGACCTTCCCGACGAGGAGCTTCTCTACGACCTCGCCGACCTGTTCAAGGTCTTCAGCGACACCACGCGTATCAAGATCCTTTACGCCCTCATGGGCCGCGAGCTCTGCGTGGCAGACATCGCCGAAGCGACCGAAACCTCGCAGTCCGCGGTGTCGCACCAGCTGCGCACACTCAAGCAGTCGCACCTGGTTAAATTCCGGCGCGACGGGCGCAATATCCTCTACTCGCTCGCCGACGACCACGTCTACACCATGCTCAACCAGGGCATGAGCCACATCTGCGAATAGCAGCCAACCACGGTACCAGCGCGGCCTGCACCCAAGCCGCAAATACAGGGAAAGGAACCCACCATGAAAAACCAGTTTAAGCTCGATGAGATCGACTGCGCCAACTGTGCGCGTGAGCTTCAGGACGAGCTGGCCAAGCTCGATGGCGTCAAGTCCGTTTCGGTCAACTTTATGACCCAGAAGTTGACGCTCGAGGCCGATGACGCCGAGTTCGACGAGGTCCTCGACCGCGTTGTGGAGTTCACCGCCGACGCCGAGCCGGACTGCGAGATCATTCTCTAGCCCAGGTTACGCCAACCCGCAAGGCCGCGCTTGCCGCGGCCTTTGCTCGCGAAATTATATGAGCGAGTGTTCATACATTCAAATGGGAGGATACGAATCATGGCCACCGCCGACCCCAAGAAGAAAAAGAAGAAGCGCAAGAAAAAAGAGTCACTCGAGCATAAGCGCAACCGCATCCTGGTAGCGCTGGGCATTTTTGCCGTGGTGTACGCCCTCGATGAGCTCGGCACCCTCACTGCCGCATTCGGCACCCCGGGCGACATCTACGCCAGCTTCGCACTGTTCCTCGTGCCTTTTTTGATTGCCGGCTACGACGTGCTCCAAAAGGCATACAACAACATCCGCCGCGGCAAGGCGTTCGACGAGAGCTTCCTCATGGCCGTCGCGACCATCGGCGCGTTTGCCATGGTGCTCTTCCCCGACACCGACCCGCACATGGCCGAAGGCGCCGCCGTCATGCTGTTCTACCAGGTCGGCGAGCTGTTCCAGGCATACGCCGTGGGCAAGAGCCGCAAGTCGATCAGCGCCATGATGGACATCGCGCCCGACTACGCCAACGTCGAGCAACCCGACGGCACATTCGAGCAGGTCTTCCCCGATGACATCGCCGTGGGCACCGTCATCGTCGTCAAGCCCGGCGAGCGCGTGCCTATCGACGGCGTCATCGTCGAAGGCGAGACACAGCTCGACACCGCCGCACTCACGGGCGAGTCAGTTCCCCGCCCCGCCAAGTCCGGCGACGACATCATCAGCGGCTGCATCAACATGACGGGGCTCATCAACGTGCGCACCACCAAGCCCTTTGGCGAGTCCACCGTCGCGCGCGTCCTGGAGCTCGTAGAAAACGCCAGCGAAAAGAAGGCGCGCACCGAGAACTTCATCACGCGCTTCGCCCGCGTCTACACGCCCGCCGTCACCGGCGCGGCCGCGGTACTCGCGCTCGGCGGCGGCTTGATCACCGGCGCCTGGTCCGACTGGATCCTGCGCGGCCTGACCTTCTTGGTCGTCAGCTGCCCGTGCGCGCTCGTGATCAGCGTCCCGCTGAGCTTCTTTGGCGGCATCGGCGGCGCCTCCAAGCTGGGCGTTCTCATCAAGGGTTCTAACTACCTCGAGACGCTCGCCGACGTGGACACCGTCGTCTTCGACAAGACCGGCACGCTCACCAACGGCACGTTCTCGGTCGTGGCAGTACACCCCGAAGCCGGCTATACCGAGCAATCGCTGCTTGAGGTCGCAGCCCTCGCTGAGTCATTCTCCGATCATCCCATCGCGCAGTCGGTGCGCGCCGCCTTCCAGGGCGAACTCGACCCCAAGCGCGTAAGCGACTCCACCAACGACGCGGGCCATGGCGTGACGGCGAACATCGACGGCAGGCACGTCGTCGTCGGCAACGCTAAGATGCTCGCAGCGACCGGCGTCGAAGCGCCCAATTGCGAGGTCGTCGGTACGATCCTTCACGTGCTGGTCGATGGCATCTATGCCGGCCACATTGTAATTGCCGACACCGTCAAGGCCGATGCCGAGCAGACGATCAGCGACCTGCACGCCGCCGGCGTCAAGCGCACCGTCATGCTCACGGGCGACCGCGAGGAGGTTGCGGCGTCTGTGGCCAAGCAACTCAGTCTCGACGAGTTCCACGCGCAGCTGCTGCCGGGCGATAAGGTCGAGCGTGTTGAGGCGTTGCTTGCGAGCGAGAACGGCAAGGGCAAGCTCGCTTTTGTCGGCGACGGTATCAACGACGCACCCGTGCTTACCCGTGCCGATGTGGGCATCGCCATGGGCGCCATGGGCTCGGACGCCGCAATTGAGGCGGCGGACGTCGTGCTGATGGATGACAAGCCGTCCAACATCTCCCGCGCGATCCGCGTGGCGCGCAAGACCATGACGATTGTTTGGCAGAACATCATCTTTGCGCTGGGCATTAAGTTGCTGATTCTGGTGCTTGCGGCACTGGGCATCGCCAACATGTGGCTTGCCGTGTTCGGCGACGTGGGCGTGGCGATCATCGCCATCCTGAACGCCATGCGCGCGATGGGTGTCAAGAACCTGTAGCGTTCGTGGGCTGTCCGGCCGGGACCGGGCTTGGTTTTGAAAACGTCCTCGCGCATGAGGCCCGCCTTTCCTGCTCCTACGGAGCAACGGAAAGGCGGGCCTCGCGCTGCGGAGTGTTTTCAAAACCAAGCCCGGTCCCGGCCTGCAGTAACGTTGCTGGCGGTTCTTGGGCATCGCTTGCTAGCGGGGTTCCTTTGCTGAAATGGACTTGGCCGAAAGGGCCGCTGGTCCCAGTCGCTGGTTCGCGCTTTGCGTGAACTCTGCGCTACCGTGGGACAGTTAGGCTTCTGTTGTTGGACCCGCTACATCTTCCCGGCCCAACATCGCCCGTAGCTTCTCGAAGCTTGCCTCGCTCAGGCAGTGCTCCATGTGGCAGCCCTCTTGCGACGCGACCTCAGCCGAAACACCCGCATCCTCCAGCAGCCCCACGAAAAAGCAGTGACGCTTCCACATTTGGCGAGCGACCTCCAGACCACGCTCCGTCAGATGAACGTCGCGCTTGCCCATTTCGACATAGCCGCTGTTCTCCAGCGTCGCCATGGCTTTAGAGACGCTCGCCTTGGTTACGCCGAGGTACTCCGCAACGTCGATCGAGCGCACGATGCCCTGACGTTCCGACAGAACGTAGATCGATTCGAGATAGTCTTCTCCGGATTCACGCAGGGCCATGGGCCGCCTTTCGCGATGATTGCTAGTTAGCCTTTGGATACTTTCCACGGCTAACTTTACCGCAAAAGTTGCCCATGTCTTACTACTTTGTCTAAAAGTTAGCCGTGTTTCACAAAACGTGCGGGACGAAAACAAAATGGGGACGCCCCGCAAGGAGTGTCCCCAGCTGCCGGCAGATAAGGAACGTCCCTAAGTGCCGGGTCGCAGCTACACGAGTCCAAAGTGCTTCGCGGCGTTGTAGATGCCGTCGTCGTCCACGGCAGTCGTCACATAGGTCGCCGCAGCTTTCACCGTGTCCTGTGCGTTGCCCATGGCCACACTTGCGCCCACGGCCGAGAACATCGACAGGTCGTTTTCGCCGTCGCCAAAGGCGATCGCCTCGCTCGCGTCGATGCCCAGGCGCTCCAGCGTCGCCGCCACGCCCAGGTTCTTACCGCCGTTGGCCGGAATAATATCGCAGAACAGATCACACCAGCGCGTAGTGAACGAATGCGACACGGCGTCGGTCACGATATGCTCGTCGGCCGGATCCACAAAGGCGCAGAACTGGTAGACCGGCGCATCGAAGGCATGCTCAAACGGCTCCTCGTGGTAGACGATTCCCGCGTTGCTGCCGGCCGTCACCACGCGCTCGGACAGGCGGTTCACAAACGAGTTCTCGCCCTGCATGCACAGCGAGTCATAGCGCCCCTGCGCCACCTGGCCCACAATCACCGCGACGTCGTCCGGATCAATCGGACAGCTGCGATAAACCCCCTCGGCATCAAAGCAGTGCTGGCCCGAGAGCGTAATGTACGCATCCCAGCCCAAGTCGAACAGCCAGTCCGGCATCTGGTAGGTCGGGCGACCCGTGGCGATCACGCACGCAATCCCCTGCTCGTGAAAGCTGTCGAGCACCTGCTGCGCCGACGCCGGAATCCGGTGGGTCTTAAAGCTCAGTAGCGTGCCGTCGATATCGAAAAATGCGGCCTTGATCATCCTCGTCTACTCCTCGCCCTCGAGCTTTTCGCTCGCCTCGAGCCACGCCATCTCCAGCTCGTCCATGGCGGCATGGGCCTCGTCGATCTTTGCCTGCTGCTCGCCGAGCGCCGTGTAGTTGGTGGGATCGACCTGGGCCATGGCAGCCTCGGCCTCCTCCACGCGAGCGCGCTGTGTCTCCATCTTGCGCTCAAGCGAGCTCACCTCGCGGCGGAGCGTCTGGCGCTCGGCGTTGGAAAGACCGTTGGGCTGCCCGCTCGTCTTGGGTTTTTCGGCCGCAACCGCTGCGGCGCCGGTGTCGAACGTGCCGGTCTTGGCGCTCGGCGCGCCCACGGGCTCGCCCTCGGCGGTGGCGTTGCACAGGCGCAGGTATTGGTCGACGCCGCCGGGCATATGCGTCAGATGGCCATCGAGCAGCGCCCACTGCTGGTCGGTCACGCGCTCCATGAGGAAACGGTCGTGCGTCACCAGGATCAGCGTGCCCGGCCAGCCGTCGAGCAGGTCCTCGACAATCGCGAGCATGTCGGTATCCAGATCGTTGCCCGGCTCGTCCAGGATAAGCACGTTGGGCTCGTCCAGGATCGTCAGCAGCAGCGACAGGCGACGGCGCTGGCCGCCCGAAAGGTCGCCGATACGACTCCAGAGCTGTTGCGTCGTAAAGCCCAGACGCTCGCAAAGCTTCTCGGGCGAGGTCTCCTTGCCGTCGATGACGTAGTACTTCTTATAGTTGCTGAGCACCTCGCGGATCGTGTCGCCCATGTAAGGCTCGAGCTCCTCGAGCTGCTGCGACAGCACGCCAAAACGCACCGTCTGGCCGATCTTCACGCGGCCGCGCAGGGGCGCGATCTTGCCCTGAATCACGTCGAGCAGTGTGGACTTACCGGCGCCGTTCTCGCCCAAAAGACCATAGCGGTCGCCCGCGCCGATAAGCCATGTCACGTCGGAGAGCACCTGCTTGGGCGCGCCATCGGTATCCGCATAGCCGGCATCCACGTCGATCACGTCGATGACCTGCCTGCCCAGGCGGCTCACGGCCAGGCGCTTGAGCTCCAGCTCGTCACGCACGGGCGGCACGTCGGCGATCAGCTCGCGAGCGGCATCCACGCGAAACTTGGGCTTGGTGGAGCGGGCTTGGGCGCCGCGGCTCAGCCACGCGAGCTCCTTGCGTGCCATGTTGCGACGACGCTCCTCGGTGACGGCGGCCATGCGGTCGCGCTCCACGCGCTGCAGGATGTATGCCGAGTAGCCGCCCTCGAAGGGATCGACCTGGCCGTCGTGGACCTCCCACATGCTGGTGCAGACCTCGTCCAAGAACCAGCGGTCGTGCGTGACCACGAGCATGGCGCCCTGGCCGCGCTGCCAGCGGGCCTTTAAGTGACGCGCGAGCCAGTTGATGGTACGCATGTCCAGGTGGTTGGTGGGCTCGTCGAGCATGAGCACGTCGTAGTCGCCGATCAGCAGGCGCGCGAGGTCCACGCGACGGCGCTGGCCACCCGAAAGCTCGCCCACCGTTCCCTCCCAGGGCACATCGCTAATGAGGCCGGCAAGGATCTGGCGTGTTCGCGGACTCGACGCCCACTCATACTCGGGCGTGTCGCCCACAACGGCATGATGCACGGTATCGGTGTCGACAAGCTGGTCCTTTTGGCCGAGCAGGCCGATCGTGGTGCCGCGGCGATGAGTCACGCGGCCGTCGTCGGGCTCCAGCGTGCCGGCGAGCACGCTCAGCAGCGTCGACTTGCCGTCGCCGTTTTTGCCGACGATGCCAATACGGTCGCCCTCGCCCACGCCGAGCGTCACGCTATCGAAAATATGCTTGGTGGGAAACTCTAGGCTGACGGAATCGCATCCCAAAAGAATCGCCATGTGCCCTGCTCCTTCGTAGAAATTCAACGTTGTCCATGATAGCAGCGAGCCCCACCCCAAACCACCACGAAGGTGCCTGTCCCCTTTGTGGTGGTCGGTCTGGCAGCGACACAAAAAAGGCGGGGCATCTCCCGCAAGAGATGACCCGCCTCTCCAATCAGTCCCGTGGCGACCGTGGCCACCGCGGGCCTCAAGCATGTCCCGGACTAGGAGAACATGCCGGTGAGGTAATCATTCAGCCGCTTATCCTTGGGCCGTTGGAAAATCTCGTCGGTCTCGTCGTACTCGACCATATCGCCCATGTAGAAGAACGCCGTGCGGTTGGACACACGCGACGCCTGCTCCATGTTGTGCGTCACGATGACGATGGCACGGTCGGCAACGATTGACGACATAAGGTCCTCGATCGCCAGCGTCGAGATGGGGTCGAGCGCCGAGCAGGGCTCGTCAAACAGGATCACGTCGGGGTTGAGCGCCAGCGTGCGCGCGATGCACAGACGCTGCTGCTGGCCGCCCGAAAGCGCGTAGGCACTCTTGTCGAGCTTGTCCTTGACCTCGTCCCACAGCGCCGCGCCGCGCAGACTCTCCTCGACCATGCGGTCGAGCTCGTCACGGTCGGTGATGCCGTGGCGCTTGGGCGCAAACGTGATGTTGTCGCGAATGGACTTGCGGAACGGGTTGGGCTGCTGGAACACCATGCCAATGGAACGGCGCAGCTCGTAGGTGTTTTCGGTCTTGGTGTTCACGTTGCGCCCGCGATAGTTGATCTCGCCCTCCACGCGGCAGCCGCGAATCTCGCGATTCATGAGGTTGAGGCTACGCAAGAAGGTCGACTTACCGCAGCCCGAAGGCCCAATGAGCGCCGTGATCTCGCCCTTGTGGAAGTCGAGCGACGTATTGTGCAGTGCATGGTGGTCGCCATAGTACACGTTGACGTCCTTGGTGGAGAGCACAACCTCGTCGCTCACGGCCTTGCCGCTCACGCGCACGCGCTTCTCGCTCTCCCCCACGCTCGACAGGAAGTCCCGGGTGTCGGACGATGCCGCTTCGGTTGCGGGCGTTACATTCATCTCGCTCATTCGGCCGTCATCTTCCTTGCCAGTTGCTTGCCCACAATGCGGGCGATTACGTTAAACAGCAGCACGCAAATCATCAGCAGTGCCGCGGTACCCCAAACGATCTGCTGGGCCTCGGGGCTGCCTTCGCCATAGATCTTGTAGATATGCACGGCGAGCGACTCACCGGGGCGGAACACGTTCCAGGCGCAAGTAGGGCTCGACAGGTTAAGGCTCAAGAAGTTGAGGCGAACCGGCGAGCTCATGCCCGAGGTAAAGAGCAGCGCCGCGGCCTCGCCAAAGACGCGGCCGGCCGAAAGCACGATGCCGGTCACGATAGCGGGCATGGCCTCGGGAATCAGGATGTGCAGCGTGGCCTCCCAGCGGGTGAGGCCCATGGCCAGGCACGCATCGCGCTGGGCCTGCGGCACGTCCTCGAGCGCCTGCTGGATCACGCGCACCAGAATAGGGATATTGAACATGGTGAGCGCGACGGCGCCGGAGATGATGGAGTACTTCCAGCCCAGCTGCACCGAGAACACCAGAAAACCGAACATGCCGACAACGATGGAAGGCAGCGAGGACAGCGTCTCGATGGCGGTGGAGGCAATGTCGCGGACGGGTCCGTCGGGTGCGTACTCAACCAAAAAGACCGCGCCACCCAGGCTGATGGGCACCGAGATGATCAGGGTGATCAGCAGCAGGTAGAACGAGTCGAACAGCTGGTAGAGCACGCCGCCCTGCGTTCCGTTGGCGCGCGACGGCTCCGTGAGAAAGCCCGGCTGGAACAGCGTCGAGATGCCCTCGAACAGGATATAGGCCACCATGGAGACGACGATGAGCATGACGATGGCGACGATCGCCGTCAACACGCCCGTGGCGATGCGGTCCTGCTTTTGGACACGCCCGAGCCTCGCCTCGTCAATGTGGATGCGCGTGCTAGCCACGAGCCTTCGCCCCCTTGCGGCCAATGAGATGGATGATCAGGATGAAGATGAGACTCATGCCCATCAGCAGCAGGCCGAGCGCCCACAGAACATCGTCTTGGGCCGAGCCCTCGGCATAGACTGCCATGGACGTGGTGAGCGTGGTGGTGATGGTGGACGCCGGCGACAGCAGCGACGTCGGCATGGCCTCGATGCCGCCGATGACCATGCGCACGGCGAGCGTCTCGCCAAAGGCGCGGGTCATGCCCAAGATAACCGCGGTCATGAGCGACGGCATGGCGGACTTGAGCACCACGTGCCAGATGGTCTGCCAGCGGGTGTAGCCCAGCGCGAGCGAGCCCTGGCGGTAGCCGTCGGGCACGGCGCGCAGGCCATCGACCGAAAGCGTGGTCATGGTCGGCAGGATCATGACGGCCAGCACGATGGCGCCGGGCAAGATGCCCAGGCCCGTGCTCACGTGGAAAACGCTCTTCATAAGACCGACGACCACGTGAAAACCGATCAGGCCAAAGACGACCGAGGGGATGCCGGTCAAAAGCTCAATGAGCGGCTGAAAGATCTTAGAGCCAAACTTAGGGCTAATCTCGACCGCAAAGATGGCAGAGCCGATGGCGATGGGCAGCGCGATGAGCGTGGAGAGCACCATGACCGCAAACGAGGTGACGATCAGGGGCAGGGCGCCGGTGTAGGGCAGGCCGTTTTTGGCCGTGTTGGCCAAGTCCCACTTGGTGCCGGTGAAGAACTCGACGACCGAGACGCCGTCCTTGATAAAAGCCGAGAGGCCCTTTTGGGCGACCATAAAGATGAGCGCGGCAACGACAAGCGTCACGAGCGCAACGCACGCGCCCGTGACGCCCAGGCCCACGTTCTCAAGGTCGCGCTTTGGCAGCTGTTTTGCCATTGCAAACCTTTCCGGGGCGATTACTTATTTAGCGGAGACCTTGCCGCTGGCGTCCTTGACGACCTTCATGGCAGAGACGGGGATGAAGCCCTGCTCCTCGACGAGCTTGCCCTGGACGTCGTCGGAGAGCATAAACTCCAGGAAGGCCTTGGTGGCCTCGTCGGCGTCCTTGGAGCAGTACATGTGCTCGGTCGCCCAGATCTTGAAGGAGTCGTCGGTGACGTTCTTGCTCTTGGGCTCGACGCCCTCGACCTTGATGGCGTTGAACTTGGAGTCATCGAAGTGCGAGAAGTCGAGGTAGGAGATGGCGTTGTCGGTACTGCCCATCTGAGTCTGGACATCGCCGGACTTGTCGAGCTCGGCGTCGCCCTTAAAGTCGACGGCCTCGTCGCCAAAAACGGCGGCCTCGAAGGTGGCACGGGTGCCGGAGCCAGCCTTGCGGTTGAGAACGACGATCTTGACGTCGTCGCCGCCGACCTCCTTCCAGTTGGTGATCTGGCCGGAGAAGATACCCTTGAGCTGCTCGAGGGACAGGTCGTCGACCGTCACGTTCTTGGAGACGACGGGACCCATGCCAACGACGGCGACCTCGTGGTCGACGAGATTCTTGACCTGGTCGGCCTCGAGCTTGGTCTCGGCGAAGACGTCGGAGTTACCGATGGTGACGGTGCCAGCGGCGACAGCGGTCAGACCCTTGCCCGAACCGTTGCCCGAGCCGGAGATGGAGACGTCGGGGTTGGCATCCATGAACTTCTCGGCAGCAGCCTCGACGAGAGCCTGGAACGAGGAGGCACCGTCGTAGGTCACCTCGCCGGAGACGGACTCGGCAGCGGCGGCGCTACCCTTGTCGGCGGCACCGGAGGCACCTGAGCCGCCGCACCCAACGAGACCGAGACCGACGATGCTGGCAAGACCACCAGCGAGGCCGAGGAACTGACGACGAGAATAAGCCTGATCGAGCATGATCTTCCTTTCGTACATGCGACTCGCGGGCACCCTGCCCGCTTTGCTGTTTGGAAAGATACGACCCCGATCAGGCGACAACCGCGTTATCTGCGGTTTCTTACGGGCATTTGATAGACCCTTACCGCAAGCCCGGCCCAGCCTTTACAAACGGATAACAAACCCGCCACCAAGCATGACCCGCCTTTTACACCAATAAAAACAAAGTTGCGGTGAAATAGTTCCTGCTTGGCCATCAAATGGCCCATTCTAGGAACTATTCCACCGCAACTTAGATTGGGAAACCGCGAGACCTTAAAGCTCCAATTCATTCAAACGGAGGATCGCAACAATATAGATCTTGAGCGCTTGTTTGAGCTGTTCCTCGTTGGCGCACTCGTTGGGGCCGTGCATCTGGCCGCCCCATGCGGGCAGCTCCAGACCGGTCTCCTCGGGGCCAAACGACACGGCGCGGGCAAAGTTGCGCGCGTACGTGCCGCCGCCCATGGCAAAAGGCTCGGCGTGCTTGCCCGTAAACTCGTTATAGGTATCGATAAGCGCCTTCACGGCCGGATCGTCGGCAGACACCGAGAACGGCACCTTTGCATGACCCAGGCGACACGTCACGTCAAAGCGCCCCACGAGCGGCTCGAGCTGCTCGCGGATGGTATCGGCGCTCGTGCTATCAGGGAAACGCACGTCGATGACCTGCTCGATATGGCCATCCACCACGCGGATGACGCCGGGGTTGCAGGTGAGCGGGCCAAACGCCGGGCTCGTCGCGTCGATACCCAGGCCGCGACCATAGGCGTCCGCATGCACAAAGGCCAAAAACTTGACAAACTCGTGCTCGGCAGGCGTCAGCAGGCGCTCGCCGCGGGCACCAAACGCGTCCTCGGCCTCGCGCAGATACGACACGATCAGGCCGACGGCATTGATCGTCCCCTCGGGCATCGAGGCGTGACCGCCAATACCGTGGGCGAAAATCTGCACATGACCATTGTCGAGAGCCGTGATCTCCAGGCGGTCAGCATTCTCGACCGGCGCCGGCAGCTCATCGGCGGCAATCGCGAGCTCGCAGATGGACTGCGACGGAATGGCATTGCTCGCCTCGGCGCCGCTCCACGACACGATGCGCCCGCCGTCGATCTTGGGACTCACGAACGTCGCCCCAAACTGGCCCTTCTCGGCATTGCAGACCGGGAACTCGGCATCGGGCGTAAACAAAAAGTCGGGGTCTGCGTGGTTCTCCAGATAATGGTGAACGTCGGACATGCCCACTTCCTCATCGCAGCCCAGCAGCGCGCGGAAGGTGTAGCGCGGAACAATGCCGTGCTTGAGCAGGTACGCGCCGGCATAAAGCGACAGCACTGCCGGGCCCTTGTCGTCGATCACGCCGCGACCGAGCAACCAGCCCTCGCGACGCTCCATCGCGAACGGATCGGTGTTCCAGCCAGGGCCGGCGGGAACCACGTCCACGTGGCAGATAGTCGCGAGCTGCTTGTCGCCGCGGCCCGGGATATCGGCGATTCCCACATAGCCCTCGTCGTCGCTCGTCTGATAGCCGAGCTTCTGCGCGATGCCGAGCGCGCAATCGAGCGCGTCACGGACCGGGCGGCCAAACGGCGCGCCGGGCTCCGCATCGGCAGAAACTGCCACGGAAGGATAACTCACCAGCTGCTCGATATCAGCGACGACATCCTCCCAGACCTCGTCGACATACTCAGCGACGCTCTGCTCCACCTGATTCATGGACGACCTCCTTACCAATGAGCGACGGGTACGCCCGCCCCTCACATTATGTCTATTAGATAGCGAAAAGTTTAGCAAGCTCGGCCACCGAGTGCACCACCGCATCGGCGCCCGCGGCCTCGTGCTCCCCCGGCGCTGCCGCGCCCGAATAGATGCCGATGCACGGCACGCCCATCGCGTGTGCGCCCTCCACATCGTTAAAGCGATCGCCGATCATCACGGCATCGTCGGCCGTCGCGCCGAGCGCCGCCAGGGCATCGCGAACCGAATCGGCCTTGGTCTCGCGTCCCTGCGGCGGATTCATGCCAACCACCGCCTCAAACTGCGAAAGCCCCAGC
This sequence comes from uncultured Collinsella sp., assembly GCA_902493515.1. Taxonomy (GTDB): domain Bacteria; phylum Actinomycetota; class Coriobacteriia; order Coriobacteriales; family Coriobacteriaceae; genus Collinsella. The sequence goes on along the minus strand of CABUPE010000023.1, from coordinate 11,028 downwards.
TCGCCCACCATGTCAATGCACTTTGCCTCCATGCGTGACGTCGCCACGACCAAGCGATGCCCCTGCGCGACAAGGCCATCGAGCAGCTCGGGGATTCCATCGAACACGGGATACTCTTCCGGTCCCAGCTCATCAAAAAAGGCACGGTACTCGTCAGCCACCACAAGCGACTCCTCGCGGGAGAAGCCATAAAAGTCGTGAAAGCTCTTCCACAGGGGCGGCCCGATCATGCGGCGCAGGTCACCCATCTGCGCCTCCGAAAACCCGCGCGCGGCCAACGTCTTGCGCGTCGAGCTCATCACCGCCCGGCCCGTATCGGCCACCGTGCCGTCAAAATCGAACAGCACAACCGGCCGCCTGTATATCTCCAACGCCTCCATCGGCATTCCTCTTCCCCAGTTGATGATTTCCACACCGACACTTCAAACTGTTGACTATTCAACAATTGAACCTAGAAATGTGGAACGACTCCACTATACTTGTCGCACTTTGCTCTCAGAAGGCGGCGCGCAAGCGCCCCAATGAAAGGTGCAATTATGTCTTTTGCCATCATAACCGACTCCACGTCGGACATCTCCCCCGCCCGTGCTCAAGAGCTTGGCATTTACGTCATTCCACTGCATGTGATTATCGAGGGCGAGGACCTGCTCGACCAGGTACAGATCACCGCCGAGGAGTACGTCGCCCGCATGGCCGGCTCCGAGCAGCTGCCGCACACCTCGCAGCCGAGTGCCGGCGAGTTCAAGGCACTCTTTGACCGCGTGCGTGCTGACGGCCACGACAGCGCGATCTTTATCTCGCTGTGCAGCGAATGGTCCGCCTGCTATTCCAACGCATGCCTGGTCGCCGAGACCCACGAGCTCGACGTGCGCTGCATCGATTCGCGCACTGGCTCGGGCGCCGAGGGCCTGCTGGTGGAGTACGCGCGGGCCATGCGCGAAGATGGCCGCAGCCTGGACGAGACCGAGGCGCAGATCCGCGCGACGCTGCCCGACGCCCACCTGCTGCTGATTCCCCGCACGCTCGAGAATCTCGTTAAGAACGGCCGCGCGCCCAAGCTCGCCGGCCAGCTCACGCAAATGCTCAACATTCGCCTGGCCGTTTCGCCGGAGTGGAAATCGGGCGAGATCAAGGCAATCAAAAAGGGCCGCGGCGCCAAGCGCATCGTCGCCAACACCATGGCAGATTGCCTCGCGTTTTTGGACGAGCACCCGGGCTCAAGCGTGCGCGTGCTCACGACCGGCGCCGCCGAGGAGCAGGAACTTGTCAACGAGGCGCTCGCGGGCCAGGACTACGTAGACGCCGGCACCGGCCCCATCGGCTGCACCATCGCCACCCACGTAGGCGTCGACGCCATCGCCATCAGCTACTGCCCCCGCTACCAACCTGCCAAATAGGGACAGGTTTATTTTGGCATGTTTTATCTGGGCAAACGTCCAGCGCCAACAAATACCAGCCTGACAAGATCGGGCAGGCAGGAGCTATCGAACAACCAAGGTACAGCCAGCCGTAGCAAAGCCATCATGCCGGTGCACCCCAACTCAAGGCGCGCCGGCATCCCTTTAGGAATTGCGGTGGGAAAGGGGCCGAATAGTCGAAAGACAGCGAACCGCCGAATGCCGCTCACGGAGCGGCACCCCACTATCACCGAACCAAAATCAAAGTCGAGTATCTCAAATAGCCGAAATGGCGTACCCTCATCCCAATGAACGCAGACAAGAATGGCATTCAAATGAGCAACGCCGTGCATCAATACGCCCTTTTCGGGAACGCCTTATTCAAACTCAATAAAACGGTTGTCCACGCTTCAGATCCGCGTAAGCAGATCGTAATCTGTAGCAACGGTCCAGACATCCGTTACGCAACACTCGAAGAATGGGACAAAGCCGGCAAATCTTTCGGCGAACGTGCACAGACCGAGGGCATCGTTACCAGCGCGAGCCCAGCGCGCGACAAACTCGAGCTCTTTCGCAATCTTTTTACCGGCCGCAAAGATGTGCACGCTCACGGGTATCGCAGAAAAGACGGGGGCATCGGCTATACACCCGCCTGCGCAAATGAGTGGAAGCCAGGCATTTGCCCCAAAGCAAACCATCACAGAATTAAATGCGCTGAATGTCGCAGCCGCACATTCCTTGAGCTGAACGATGCCGCCATTATCGCCCATTTCAAAGGCAGCGACGACAGGCTCCGGGACGTCATAGGTCAATATGTTCTCGACAAAGACTGCAACACAAATGTCCTTGTCATTGATTTTGACAAAGCCGATTGGAAAGAAGCGACAAACGCTATCAGGCTTGTCGTAAAAAACCATGGAATTAACGCTGCGGTCGAGCGATCAAGGTCAGGCAACGGCGCGCATATCTGGTTTTTCTTCCTAGAACCTATAAACGCAAAGACAGCACGAGATTTCGGTAGCTGCCTTATCGCCGAAGCAGCGGCACTCAACAAGACAATCACCTTCGAAGCCTTTGACCGAATGATACCCGCGCAGCCCACCATTCCTGAAGGCGGCTTTGGAAATCTCATTGCGCTGCCCTTTCAGGGAAAAGCGCAGCGGGAAGGAAACAGCGTATTTGTTGACGAACGATTCGAGCCCTTTCCCGACCAATGGCTTTACCTTTCGCAAATCCAACTAATCTCGCGTGCGACGGTGGATCGTCTGATCGAGGACACCAAAAACAAACCGCTTGGAATAGCAACAGCTGCAGCGACAAACAAAACCAGGCGCAATGTCCAAAAGCCACGAAAGCGGCTCCCGCTCACGCCACGAGACTTCCCCTCGAACCTGCTCGTCACACAAGCCGATATGCTCTACATCCCCGAAAAGTCTCTGAGCCCGGCAGCTCAAATGGAAATCCGCAGGCTTGCGACATTTGCCAACCCGGAGTTCTTCCGTGCGCAATCTATGCATCAATCAGTATTCGGCAAACCGCGACTCATAGACCTCAGCGAACTTAGAGATGGCCGCGTCGCGATTCCCAGAGGCTGCAAAGCCCAACTTGAGCAGCTGATTCAAGAAGCCCACGTTACTGCCCATTATTCAGACGAACGTAGCACAGGCAATCCAATTGAGATGGCATTCAAAGGGACCCTTCATCCCGAACAGCAAATTGCCGCCGACCAGATGCTTGAATACGAAGACGGAATCATGTCTGCGCCAACGGGCTTCGGTAAAACCGTCATCGGAGCTTATCTTATTGCCGCCGTTGGTCTTCCGGCGCTCGTCATTGTTCCAAAGACCGCGCTCATAGCCCAATGGAAATCGCAGCTCGAACGATTTCTCGACATTACGGACACCAGAGAGCCGGTCCGAACGCCAAAAGGACGAATCAGCAAAAAGCAACCTCCCCTTATTGGACAAATCGGAGGGGGCAAAACCGCCGTCAGCGGCCTTATCGACGTCGCTTCCTTTCAGTCGCTATCTGGCAAAGACTCCCAAACCGGGGAGCCGATAGTTAAGAACCTTGTTCGTAATTACGGCCTCATTATCTGCGACGAATGCCACCATGCTGCCGCGCCACAGCTCGAGCTCGTCCTCAAGTCCGCTCCAGCCAAATATATATATGGCCTCTCCGCGACACCCGAGCGCTCCGACGGACTCACGCGGGCGCTCTCGATGCTCTGCGGCCCGCTTCGCTATGTCATCGATCCAAAAACGCAGGCAATTCAGCAGGGCATCCAGCGCATCGTTCGACCGAGATTTACCGGCATTCGGCTATCCGCCTACGAGCCGGATGCAAGCTTCAATCAGATTCTCGATATGCTGTGTGCACATGCGGCAAGAAACGAATTGATTGTCGATGACGCCCTCGAAGCAGCGTCAAACGGTCGACATCCGCTCATACTATCCAAAAGGAAAAAGCATGCTGAGGAACTGTTCAGGTTGCTTAATGATCGCAGACACGAGCCCATACTCTTAACCGGAGAAATCGGCGCCAAAGAAAGAAAAGCGATACTGAACAGTCTTCCCGGCTTTGAGCATGAACATCGAATCATCGTCGCCACCGAAAGCCTTCTGAGCGAGGGCTTCGATCTGTCCTACCTTGACACCCTTTTCATTGCCACGCCGATATCTTGGGACGGCAGCGTAACGCAGCAGGTGGGCAGACTGCACAGAAGCCACGAGGGCAAGCAACAGGTTGAGATATTCGACTACATTGACCTGTCGATACCCATGCTCGCCCGCATGTACCAGAAAAGACTCAAGACGTACGCCAAGTTGGGGTACGAAATTTATTCAGCAGAGGACAGCGAGCAACCCGATTACAACATTCTCATAGAGCCGGCAAACGCTATTGAGGCATTAATTAAAGACATCACCGGTGCCACAAAGAGTGCCTTCATAGCCGCATCCTACGCATCCGCCGCATGCCTCACGAAACTCACCACCACACTCGCAGGCGCAGCCGCCCGTGGGATTACCCTTGAGGTTTATGTTGCCTCACCTCCGCGCGATGACGCGAAAGCGATTTTTGCCGAGATGAACGTCGACTATTCCGTCAAGGCCAAAGGGCGGCTGTGCGCGGCCGTGATTGACGAGGAAACTGTCTGGTACGGGACTATCCCGCTGCTGGCATTCCCCAAGAAAGAAGACCGCAGCATCCGTTTCAAAAGCAACGAAGTCGCCGCTGAGTTTTTGAGCGAAATCCAGCAATGAGGAGAACCGGGGGCCGCAGCAGCGAACGGGGCGCGCCTATCAGTTGCGGTGAAATAGGGACTGTTTTTGGCCAATCGACCGCAAATCAGTCCCTATTCCACCGCAACTTGGAAATCGGCGATCAGCCCAGCGGACCCTGAAACAGTTCCTCATGCGAGCCCATTCTCACCAGCCTAATCACTGGGTTAGTCTTATGGGGAAGATAAAGAACGACCACATCGACCAAGCCATCGGATAGGTGGAAATCGATGTGGCCGTTGTAGTTTCCGCCCGGGTTTGAGAGCTCGTGGGCGCCATACTCCGCCGGAAGTGACCCATGAGCCACAAGCTCTGCAACCGCCGCTTTAAACTCACTTTTTAGCTGCGGATGCATGCGCATCGTTCGTTTGTAGTCCGCCTTAAATTGAGCCTCGACTTTAATCTCGAACATCGCTATTCCTCATCGAGGAATGACATAAGCTCATCAGCGTTATTGAATGACGGGCTATCGTCCGGCAAAATCCCCAACTCATGAGCCTCGGCGATCACCATGGCACGCCTCGTCGCCTCGTTGGGCATCTCCGCCCTTCCTACAATCTCAAAAGGAATCTTTCGCTGATTTACCAGCTGCCGAACGGCAAGATTGAGATAGGAATTGAGGCTGAGGCCGACCGAATCCAAGAACTCAGTCGCCTGCTCCTTGAGCCCCTCTTCGAGGCGAACCGTCGTAGGCTTAACCGTTGCAGTAGACATACGCGACCTCCTTGCCCTCGTCTTTTGCATCAGTATACCCAATATAAATGGCAACCTGACGTTAGATAGCATCAGATTGCCATGCATATTCATGTCGCGGTAGACACGATTGCTCTACATCAACCCGCTGAGCGCAATGTCAACGGCCTCGTTGAGGTCGTCGGTAATGTGTACCAGATCCGGGTCGAGCGGGCTAATCATACCGGCGCTCATTACCGGGCCGTTGAGCCAGTCGAACAGGCCCTGCCAGTACTCGCTGCCCACCAGCACGAGCGGCATGCGCTTGACCTTGTGCGTCTGCACCAGCGTGAGCACCTCGAACATCTCGTCGAGCGTGCCAAACCCGCCGGGAAACACGATGGCGCCCGAGCTGTATTTGACGAACATGGTCTTGCGCACAAAGAAGTAGCGGAAGTCCATACCGAGGTTCACGTATTTGTTGAGCCCCTGCTCGTGCGGCAATTCAATGCCCAAGCCAACTGACTTGCCGTTGACACTCGCCGCTCCCCTGTTGGCCGCTTCCATGATGCCGGGGCCGCCACCGGTGATGACCGCCACGCCACGTTGCGCGATCTTGCGCCCGACGGTACGCGCCGCCTTGTAGAGCGGATCGGTCTTAGGCGTGCGGGCACTGCCGAAGATGGTCACTGCGGGGCCAAGCTCGGCAAGCGCGCCGAAGCCATCGACAAACTCGGCCTGAATGCGCAGCACGCGCCAGGGATCGGCATGCAGCCAGTCAGTCGAATCTTCGGGCGCCAGCAGGTTGGCGTAGGTGTTGTCCTTGGGAATCATGGGGCCGCGCATGACCACGGGGCCGCGGCGGTACGTCTCGTCGTAGGCGGGCTCGCCCTCGACGTTCTCATTCTTAATCATGGGTACTCCTATCGAGAAAAAGAAAACGGGCGGGGTCGACGCCATGCGTCAAACACCCGCCCGAGCATCAACTATTCGGTATGGTACCCACGATGCATCAAGCACTTGCAAGCTATCGGTCAGCGGTCGCGCAGCCGGTGTCAGCGAATGCGACAACCGGCTGGCGCTCGACCATTGCCGTTGTCCACGCTCTGCAAGCGTGTCTGTCGCCCTTAGTAATCCACCGCCGCAGGGCTGTTCATCCAGTCGCTCACGAACGCACCGTAACGGCCCTCGATAATGGCCTGGCGAGCACGCTGCATAAGGTTGAGCAGGTAGTAGATGTTGTGCATCGACAGCAAAATGCCGCCGAGCATCTCCTTCTGCGTGACCAAGTGGCGGATGAGCGCGCGGCTGTAGCCGCCCGTGCACACCGGGCAGGTGCAGGTGGGATCGATAGGGCCATCGTCGTGCGCAAAGCGAGCGTTGCGGAAGTTGAGGCGACCCTCGCTGGAGAACGCCGTACCCATGCGGCCGGTGCGCGTCGGCAGCACGCAGTCGAACATGTCGATGCCCACACCCACACCGCGCACGAGGGTGGTCGGGTTGCCGACGCCCATCAGGTAACGCGGCTTGTGCTTGGGCATGTACTCGCTTACGAGTGGTGCCAGGGTCTCGAACATGGTCTCGTGGTCCTCGCCCACCGAGTAGCCGCCAATGCCGTAACCGGGGAAGTCGCCGCACTCCTCCAGATGGCGCAGCGAACGCAGGCGCAGATCTAGGTGCATGCCGCCCTGAACAATGCCAAAGAGCGCCTGGTCGTCGCGGGCATGCGCCTTATAGCAGCGCTCGGCCCACATGCTCGACAGCTCAACGGCGCGCTCAACGTAGGCGCGCGTGGCGGGATAGCCCGGGCACTGGTCGAGCTGCATGCAGATGTCGGAACCGAGCTTCATGGCGATTTCCATGTTGTCCTCGGGCGTCCAGAACACATGGCGGCCGTCATAGTCGTTGACGATAAAGCGCACGCCCTCGTCGGTGAGCTTGACGGCATCGTTGTGACTGAAGACCTGGAAACCGCCCGAGTCGGTGAGGATAGGGCCGTGCCAGTTCATAAACTTGTGCAGGCCGCCCAGCTCGGCGATGGTGTCCTCGCCGGGACGCATGGACAGGTGATAGGTATTGGCAAGCACGATCTGGGCGCCGAGCTGTTTGACGGTCTCGGTAGGAATGCCCTTGACGTTTGCCTTGGTGCCCACGGGCATGAAGATCGGTGTCTCGATGTCGCCGTGCGGGGTGTGCAGCACGCCGGCACGCGCATGCGTCGTCGGGTCCTCGGCGATCAGGTCAAATTTAAAAAGGCTCTGGTCCATAAACTGGAACTCCTTGGTTGCGGTTCATACGCTGACCATTATACGGGCAACCAGCAAACCGCACCGACTCGACAGAAACTGATGCATTAAACGACTAGTCGTCGAGGACAATCTTCAGCGCCATCTTGCAAAGAAGTGTCCCAATCTGCCGGCACTTAGGGACTGTCCCCAAGTGCCGGCAAGAGTGTCCCTTATAGCTAGTCATTTAAGAACGTCCCCAACGACTACGAGATCATCTCCAACAGCCAAGGCAACGCCGATGCTCTGGCGACGTCAGCGAGCGGTCGCCAGGGCGAACAAATTGGCATGAAAAGAGGGCGGCATAGACCTTCTGGTCATGCCGCCCTCTTTGAATGACAAGTTGTCGCCCTGGTGACCGCGCAGCGTCGAGCCGTTACGCGGTTTGGAAAAACCGCGTAACCCCTAAGGCCGCTGGCCCATGCCACCCTCGAGGGTGACAGTCTCGCCGTTCATGTACTTAAAGTCGGGACCGCAGAGCTGAACGACAACGCGGCCGATTTCCTTCTCGACGTCGCCGTAGTGGCCTGCCGGCGGCATGTGGACATTGGCCTTGAACGCCTCGGGATAGGCATCCTGGAAGTTCTCGAGCGCAGCGGTCCAAGCAAGCGGACAAACGATATTGACGTTGATGCCGTCCTTGCCCCACTCGTTGGCGGCAACGCGAGTCAGACCACGGATGCCCTCCTTGGCGGCGGCATAGCTGCACTGACCATAGTTGCCAAACAGGCCGGCGCCCGAGGCAAAGTTGACCACGGAGCCCTTGGTCTCCTTCAGGTGCGGATAGGCCTTCTGCATGTACAGATAGGTGGCATACAGACCGGAATAAATGGCCAGGTTAAACTGATCCATGGTGTGGTCGGCGATGGTCACACCCGAGGCGCTGGCCTGAGCATTGTTGACGACGGCGTCGATGCGGCCGAACTCCTCAATGGCCTTGTCGATAACGTTCTGGACGACAGCCTCGTTGTCCTGACCAGCCGAAACATCGGCCTGAACAGGCAGAACCTTGACACCGTACTCGGCCTCGAGGGACTCCTTGGCGGCCTCGAGCTTGGCGACGTTGCGGCCGGTGATAACGAGGTTCGCGCCCTCCTTGGCAAAAGCGATATCGATGCCGTAACCGATGGAGCCAGCGGAGCCGTCCTTAAGCGTGGCCTTGCCGCCGCCGGTGACGATCACGGTCTTACCAGTGAAAAGTCCCATATAAAGTCCTTTCAAATCGCGACGGGCGCACCCGCCGACTGCGCGCATCCAAATAAACGCGCCAAAAGCTGAAATGCAACTTTAACGGGTTCAAGTGAAAAATAAAGCCCATGGCAGGCGAACGGCGCAACGTCTTTCGGCGAAGGGAATGTCAAGTAAAAATTGGATAGAGTGGCCGAGTTTTTGCTATCGACGCGAGCCATCGAACACGTTTTGAAACTTTGCTGCGGCGCGCGGGAAGTCGGCGCGAGACTTTATCATAGGGTGACAAACAACGATGAGGAGCACATACCTATGACAGACGAGCTGGACCCCCAGACTCAACAGCATATTGATGATTCCGCAGACGTCACCGCAGATGCTGATGGTGTGACCTGCGATGATATTGACCTCGACGACCCCATCTTGGACGAAAGCGCTACGGCGGAAACCCCTGGCGCCGAAGATGCAGGCGAGCAAAACGCCGATGCGCCCGCTCAGGACGACGACCCCGTACAGGATGCCGCTCCGCAAGCTGCGGGCCCTATCGAGGTGTCTTCGGAAGAAGAGCTCGATGCCGTCATGGACTCCATGATGGATGCCGTCAAAGCGATGAAAGACGCCGTCGCCGATGCCGATATTAATGCCGAGGAAGAGGAGGCCGCCGAGGCGGCCTCGACCTTTGTGCCCGGCGAGACTCCGGTTGCCGACCAGGGCAGCACCATGCCCTCGTTTCTGCAGCTCGAGCATCCCACGATTGGCGCCGATGCGGTCGATCCGCACGCAGCAGGCTTTTCTGTGATTGAGGGCGGTACCGGCAATATCGCCGTGCCGCAGGCTGCCGATGCGGACGCTGCCGACACCGCTCGCCCGACCGCCCTGCACTCCCCCGCCGCGAGCCGCGATCTGGGGACCGCTGTCTCGAACACTGCGAACGCCGTGGGCACCTTTATCGCCCAGGGTGCCTCGGCCATGCGCGAGATGAATGCCGCAAAGAAGGCACTCGCGGACGCCCGCGCTCACCTGGCCGAACTTGAGCAGCGCATCGCCGATCAAGGCGAGGAACTCGAGACGCGCCAGGATATCGCAGGCCGCTACGACCAGATCGTCGCCGACCAGCGCCAGGCGATTGCCACGGCCCAAAAGACTGCAGCGGCCGCCGAGATTGACCGTGATACCCACGCCGCCAAAGCGACAGAGCTCAAGGGTCAGTTCGAACAAATGAAGACAGAGGATGACGCGACTGAGCTCCGCCTGAAGGCCGCGCTCGACGCTGTGGAGGCCCGCGAGGCGAGCTCTCGCGAGACCGGCAACCGCCTCGTTCGACGTCTTGAGGATTCCAAGCGCATCCGCGACAAGGTGAAGGCCGAGCGAGACGCCGGCATTGCGGCCGCACAACAAACCGTCGACGCCACGCGCGCCCAGCTCGAGACGCTGCGTCATGAGTACGCCGAGCTGCAACGCAATCCCTCGGCAAATCCCGCCAACTATACGGTGCGCACCAGCGAGCTCTCGATGCAGATCTCCGACACGGCAGATGCCCTGCGTAAAGCCGAAGAAGATGTCCCACGCATCACCGCCGACCTTGAGCACTCGCTTGCCGCAGCCGAGCAGGCCGTCGAGCAGGCTCAAGCCCCTATCGCCGACGCAAAACGCGCGCACCAAGCCGTGACGACCGAGGCCGATGCCGCGCGCGACGAGCTGCAGACGGCGAAGACTGCCGCCGCGACGCGCCAGCGCGAACTGCGCGAGAAGATCGCCGCCGAGGACAAGGCACGCCGCGACCAAGAGCAAAGCATCGCCAACGCCCAAGCAGATGCCGCACATGCACAGTCGATCATCGAGCAGGCGACCGAGGTACATGACCATCCAGAGATCACTGAGTCGCTTGCAGGATCCTTGGCCCGAGACAAAGCCGAACACGCCGAGACCGAGCGAGAAGTCGCCCAGCTCGAGGCCACTGAGGACGCGGTGCGCGAACGTACCCGCGACTCACGCATCAAATTCACCGGCGCCATCGTCTGCATCGTCGCCGCAATCCTGGTGATCATCCTTGTCTGGCTGTTCGCAAGCAAGTAGTCGTTTAAGAACGTCCCCAATGACTACAAAGGGGTCAGGTTAACATGCACCAACCTGGTGCAAAGTAACCTGACGGTAGTGTCGAGAAAGTTGGTGTAGAGCCCCATCCGAAGCGAGTCGGCCCGGCGT
>CABUPE010000022.1 GCA_902493515.1 uncultured Collinsella sp. | reverse complement strand
CTCATCCGGTCCGACCGGGCCGCGCGGCAAGGAGATATATTGCCAGACCGGAGGGCCCCCGGGGGCGGGAATCTGGCACTCCATATTTTGTTCACAAATGAATATGTCCCTCAGTCGCGTCCCTGAGGTTATAACTGAAGCATTGGCTTCTGATATTGGCGATGGCCAGCTGGTTTATAGGTGTTAAGGCATCGGTCATCTCTGGAGCGCCACTTTACTCCAAAAGCATCAGCTATTTGTTTCCCGTCGGTAAAAGGCAGGTTTTGTTCGCCAAGCGTTCTTATATATAGATAGATACGGGTTCGAACCCGTGCACCGGCAACAAAAAAGACGGCCAACCGAAGTTGACCGTCTCAACAATCTTTGGGTGGGCCGTCAGGGGTTCAGCCTGCTTCGCAGGCGGCCGCTGCGGCGCTTTCGCGCCTTGCGCGCTGCGCTGGCAAACGCTCATGCGTTTCCTCAGCTCCGCGCCCTTTCGGGTTCGAACCCGTGCCGCGGTAACAAAAAAGCGGCCGGCATCCGCCAGTCGCTTTTCTATTCTATGGTGGGCCGTCAGGGGTTCGAACCCTGGACCTTGGGATTAAAAGTCCCCTGCTCTGCCAGCTGAGCTAACGGCCCGCGGGTGGCATTGTACCACGGTCTGGGACTATTCCCAACTCCATTGGCCGTTCTGGAAAATCACAACTTCACGTCCATCAGGCGTAATGCCCGTAATATCGATGTCGTCCGTGCCGATCATAAAATCGACGTGCGCGCTCGAGACGTTAACGCCATGCTCCAGGAGCTCTTCCTTGGACATGTCGTACCCACCCTCGATGCATTCGGGGAAACCGACACCTAGCGCGAGATGGCAGCTAGCGTTCTCGTCATAGAGCGTGTCATAGAACAGAACGCCGCTTTCGCGGATCGGAGTGTTCTTGGAAATGAGCGCGACCTCGCCCAGATGAGCGGCACCTTCATCGGTGTCAATAATGCTCGCAAGCGTCGCCTTGCCCACACGGGCATCGTAGTCCACTACGCGGCCGTCCTTGAACTTAATCCAAAAATCGTCAACCTTGTTACCGTGGTGAATGAGCGGCATAGCCGAATACACGATACCGTCGGCACGCATACGATCAGGCGAGGTGAAGACCTCCTCGGTGGGGATGTTGGGGAAGAAGGGGTGTCCATCGGGCGTCTTACCCTTGCCGCCGGCCCACTCGTGACCCTTCGTCATGCCAATCGTCAGATCGGTTCCATTTGCCGCGGTGTAATGCAGGCGGTCAAAACGATTGTCGTTCAGGAAGCGCAAGTTCTTTTCGAACGCCGCGTCATGAAGCTCCCAGTCGCTCTCCGGGTCCTGGCCATCGGCACGAGCGGTGTGCAGAATCGCATTCCACAGCTTATAGATTGCAACCTCGTCGGCGTCTCCCGGGAACACCTCGTGTGCCCAAGCCACGACCGGAGCGCCGGCGATGCACCACGGATTGATGTTGTAATCCAGTCCACGGCGGAAGACCTTGCACTGCGTGTTCCTTGCCTTAGAAGCTGCAGCGGGCTTGGCGGGATCGATACCCTTGAGAGCCGCAGGATCCGCACCCTCGATAAAGATAAAGCAGGCACCGTCCTGGGCCAGGGAATCCAGCTGCAGGCGCTTCCACTCGGGCGTCTGCTCAAAATAGCTTTTATCGACATGCTCGTACGTGAGCCTCGTCACGGCATCATCGGCCCAAATAACCGTCACGTGGCCAGCGCCGGCGGCATAAGCCTCCGCGACCACCACGCGGGCAAAAGGCGCGCACTCGACCGGAGACTGAACGACAACCTCCTGGCCGGGTTTGACGTTTACGCCCTTGCAGACGACCAGGCGCGCGTAGTTTTTAATCTTGGGCTCCAGGGCCTTCATGCCCTCCAGAGCCTCTTCGACCGTCAGGGCAGCTCGAATCATGTGCCACTCCATCTATCTATAGAACAGTAAAAAGGCGCGCCGCAAAAACGACGCGCCTTATATCTTAGCGATAAGTATGAATGCAAACGCTACTTCTTCTTGGAGTCCTTCTTGTCCTCCTCGGCAGCCGCACGCTCAATAAGAGCGTTAAGCTTGTTCTCGGACATGCCCTCGGCCTGCGCGCGGTACATGTTGCGCAGGGGACGAATACGAACGAAGTCGTAGATAAAATCACCCAGAATGATGACATAGGACAAAACGATGCCGACCATCTGGACGGGACTGGACACCGTACCGCCGGGAGCGAAGTAGAGCGAAGCCCAAATTGCCACGACGAGTACCATGCCGATGGCGAGCACGGCCCACCAGATACGACGGCGCTTGGTGTAGTCCTCATCCTGCTTGAGGAGGATATTCGACACCGTGTAGATACGATCCTCACGAGCACGCTGCTTCGCCTTGCGGGCGCGCTTCTCCTCCTTGGAAAGACCTTCCAGGTTTTCACCCTTCTCGAGCTCTTTGCGGCGTGCCTTAGACGAAGCCGGCACGACGCGAACGGAGCTCGCTGCCTGGCGGGCGGGTTTAGCAGATGCGGCGGACTTGCGCGCAACCCCGGTAACTTCGTGGGATTGCGTACGCTTGTTCGTGGCGCTACGGGTACTCACTTATGCGTTCTCCTTCATGCTTGTGAACTGGGAGCCCGTGATGATCTGGAAGGCCTCGCGATAGCGCTCGGACGTGCCATCGATGACCTCAGCGGGCAGGTGCGGGGTCTCCCCCGTCATATCCCAGTTGGCTTTGAGCCAATTGCGGACGAATTGTTTGTCGTAGCTGGGCTGAATCTTGCCCTCCTCGTAGCTGGCGGCGGGCCAGAAACGGCTGGAGTCGGGCGTTAGGCACTCGTCGATCAGCGTAACCTTGCCATCGATGACACCGAACTCGAACTTGGTGTCGGCAATGATGATGCCACGGGTCGCTGCATACTCGGCGGCAGCCTTGTAAATCTTGAGGGACAGGTCGCGAATCTGCGCGGCGATATCCTCACCCACGATCTCGCAGCAACGCTCGAACGAAATGTTCTCGTCGTGGTCGCCGATCTCGGCCTTCGTGGACGGCGTGAACAGCGGCTCGGGAAGCTTGGAGGCCTCGGTCAGACCCTCGGGCAGCTGGATGCCGCATACGGTGCCGTTCTCGTCATAGGTCTTCTTGCCCGAACCGGTCAGATAGCCGCGGACGATGCACTCGATAGGAATCGTCTGGGCCTTCTTGACCAGCATGGCGCGACCAGCGAGATAGTCACGATACTCGGCAAACTCCTCGGGGAAATCCGCCGGGTCGATGGAGACGAGGTGGTTGGGGACGATGTCGGCAAACTTATCGAACCAGAATGCCGAGATGCGGTTGAGCACCTCTCCCTTAAACGGAATCTCGTCGGGAAGAATGAAGTCGAACGCAGAAATGCGGTCGGTGGCGACCATCAGCAGGTTTTCACCGGCATCATAGATATCACGAACCTTGCCACGGGAATCCGGACGACGCTCCATCGTTGTCACGTGAGTCACTCCTTACCTAAATACGACAGTAATGCGGGTTCTCCCCCGCACGTTTTCGCAAACTCGGAGCGGCAGGGACGAAACCCCTCCTTCACCGAGTAGCGAAAAGCTAGTGCTCCATTGTAGTAGATGCCGCGTCCGCCGTGTGCTCGCGTGGCAGATGAATCGTAAAAGTTGTACCCTTTCCAAGCTCCGACTCCACGGATATATAGCCATGGTGGCGCTCGACAATCTGCTTGGTCACGGCGAGGCCCACGCCCAGGCCACCCGCCTCGCGGGCGCGACTGGCGTCGGCACGCCAAAAACGACCGAAGATGCGCGACAGGTCTTCCTTGGCGATTCCAATGCCCGTGTCCGAGACCGCAATATCGACGTGTTTACGGTCACTGAGCACCGACACCACGACCCATCCGCCCTCGGGGGTATAGCGCATGGCGTTACTCAAGAGGTTGATGACGCATTGCGTGATCATGTCGGGATCTGCCTCGACAACGTCATCGTGACCCTGCGTCTCATCTGCAAAGCGCAAACGCAGGTCACGGTCGGCAAAAAGGCGCTCCTGGCCGTTCACAATCGATCGTACGAACGGAACCATGTCCACCGGTTCCAGGTTGAGCGGCGCGGTGCTGTTTTCCATGCGCGACAGATCGAGCATCTGCTGCACCAGACGGGCCAGACGACGCGTCTCGGATGCGACTGTCTCCAGATGCTCGTCGTCGGTGGGATACACGCCGTCCTGCATGGCCTCGACCGTTGCAAGCATGGCCATGAGCGGCGTACGCAGCTCGTGGGCAACATCAGAGGTCAGGCGCTTCTCGTGCTTCATATCCTTTTCGAGCGAGGTGGCCATCTCGTCGAAGGTCTCTCCCAGCTGATCGATCTCATCATCGCCGCGCAAGCCCGTACGAGCGGACAGGTCTCCATCGCGAATCTGCTTGGCGGTGCTGGTAATACGATGAATCGGCTTGGTGAGCATGCGCGACATGAGCGCTCCGATAACGACCGAGATGCAGACGGCCACAACCGCGGCAAGGGCCATGGCGTTAAAGGTCTTCTCTCTGAATGCTGAGTCTGCCCTGGTGAGCAGGGCATCGGAGCCAATCGCCCACAATTTGACCTGACCCACGTGCTCGCCGGAGGACGTCACGATCTCAACGTTGGCAACACTATTGGAATCGGTGGGAGCAGACGAGACTGGACTGTGCGATGCCTTCTTTCCGCTCGTACCGTCGGTCGTCGCCTGATTTTCGCGTACATCGGCAGTAGCGCTTGCCGAGGGCCACGAGTCGTCGTAGACGATGACGCCCTTTTTATTGACGACCTGCATACCAAGATCGTCGGACACCAAACTCGATGTCGCGACCGTACGCAGCTCCCCCGCAGTCCAAGAACCGTTTTCCTCATATGACGTTGCCAGCTTTTCGGCAGCGGAATTGGCGATTTCGACAATATTGGAGCGCGTGTAATCCGTAAAAACCGTGCCCCATACAACGGAGACTACGCCCACCAGCACCAATACCGTCATGAGCGATGTCAGGGCAAAAGCCAGGGCCATGCGCGAGGGATAGCTCATCGTTGGCCGCGAATCGGAACGAGGCGTGTTCCAACTAGCCTTGGAACCCGCCTCGTTCTCCTGCTTATGCTTTTGCCCGATTTCAAAGCGCGCAGGTGTCATATGTGATTTCCTTTATTTCTCGTCCGACTTATCGGTCTTGGTCGGAGCCTCGAAGCGGTAGCCGACACCATGGACGGTGTAGAGCCACTTGGGCTTCTTGGGGTCGTCGCCCAGCTTGGCGCGAAGGTTCTTCACGTGGCTGTCGATGGTGCGCTCGTAACCCTCAAAGTCGTAGCCGAGCACCTTCTCGACCAGCTCCATGCGGTTGTAGACGCGGCCGGGGTGACGGGCAAGCGTGGTAAGCAGCTTGAACTCGGAAGCCGTCAGGTCGACTTCCTTGCCCTCGACCAAAATCTTGTGGCCCGAGATGTCGATGACCAGATCGCCAAAGTCGAGCACCTCGACGGCCGGCTCATCGGCCTGGTGGGCACGGCGGAACAAGGCGCGCACGCGCGCGACAAGCTCGCGCGGCGAGAACGGCTTGATCAGGTAGTCGTCGGCACCGAGCTCGAGGCCGATAATACGATCCTCAATCTCGCCCTTGGCCGTCAGCATAATGATGGGGACATCCGAGGTGTCGCGAATGGTGCGGCAAACGCGCTCGCCGGGAATCTTAGGGAGCATGAGGTCGAGCACGACCAGGTCGAACTGATGCTTCTCGAACTCCTCGATAGCGGACTGGCCGTCGCCCACGCCCACAACCCAATAGCCCTCGCGCTCGAGATAGGCAGCGACAGCGTCACGGATTGCCTTCTCATCCTCGACCAGCAGAATCTTTTTTGCATCTGAAGCCATAACACGGCCCCCCTGTCTCAATTAGCTAAGAACAAGCCCATTTTAACGCACCTGAGCCCGCCGGATGCCGCTATGACGCGGCAGCTCGGCGGGCGGTACTCACAATTACAACGCGTTTATTCCCCCGTTGGCGCCTTTTTAACCCCTCTAAGCTTAAAGAGAGAATAGGCGTGCAGTGACCGTCTCTGGTATACCCTGGCTGTTGCGCACCGTGGCGTACGTAAGGAATGAGTCCGATTTTCCCGCCGTAGCTGGATAATCGCCATACTCCAAAGCGCGGTCGGGCGACAGCAGCGAGCCATAGGTCTTGGCAGAGGTGTCGATCAGGAAATGCGACGCCTGTACCTTAACAAGGTATTTATTCTTCTTGCCAGCCGCACATGCGAGCGGCTCGCGTGACAGAAAGAGGTACGGCCCTCCCTCATTACCGATATACGTGCCCATATTGCCCAGGCTGCCCACGCCACTATAGGCCGCCTCGATAGAAAACACGAAGGTATCGCCCATATATACGGCCTCGAAAGGCGAAACTGACGAAGGGAGGACCAGCTGGGCACGCTTGGTGTTGTTGCCGTCGGTCAGATCGATTGCCGTTATGCCGTAGTAGACGCCCTCGTCGTTGCGGACACGCGGCGAGATGGTCAAAATGCCGTCGCTCGCGCGCGGGGCCGACGCAAAGCGGCCCGTCGATTTCCAAATTGCCTCGGCCTTGGATTCATCAAGCGAGCGACGATAGCAAAACGAATCACTACTCGTTTTATTGCCGCCTGCCGAAGGCATTTTATACCAGATGACTGATGACCCGAACGCCGTAAACAGGGGCGGATCATAGTCCTTGCCACCTCGATCGAGCTCAACCACGTCGCCAGAGAGCGAAGCGCCCGACAGATTTTGAGCGTAGAGCTTCCACGATGAATTGGCAAAGTTCATCTCAACCCACGCGAATACGCCGTCGCCGGCACGGACATCGTAGAATGCATATCCCGTGCCCTCGATAGGATCCTCGATTAATGTGGTAAGCGAGCCATCGCCCAGGTTAAGCACACCGAGTGTGTTGGCGTGCAGTGCCGATGCGGGCGCCATCATCGCCGCGGCGTAATCGCCGTCGCAGTAGTACAGCAGCGTACCCAGCGGCAGCGTCCACGACGCCGCCGGCTCAAGATCGATGTCGACAGCCTCATACTCATCCGTAATCGAGATAATTTTGGAATCGTCCTTGATAACCTGCGGCTCGCCGGCGGCATCATCACTGGTACCCGTTTTTTTCGAGCATCCGGCAAGCATCGTGGCAGCGCCCGCGGCAGCCCCACCGAGTACAAAGCCGCGACGCGATATTCCGTTCTTGATGTGATCGGCGATACCCATTAGGCGATCTCGGCGCGAGCGGCCTCGATGGCGCGCGTAAGCTGGTCGGCGCAGGAGGTCTTTTTCATACCGCAGGTATTACCGGCGAGAACCTCGATTACGCGATCGGCAGGAGCGCCCTCGACCAGCTTGGAGATTGCCTTGAGATTGCCGTCGCAGCCACCGGTAAACTCAACGCCTATCACCTTGTTGCCGTCATCGGAAAGGTCAAGGTGAATATTGCGAGCACACACGCCCTGAGGCTTGTAATCAAACGAAATCATGCGATCCCCTCTCAGAATGTTATTCGAGACGACTATTATCCCCGTCTTTCCCTAAATGCAACGAGGCGCTTTGCCGGCAACACACATTACCAGCAAAGCGCCCTAAAAAGCTAACGTTATGCCCGAACCTACTCGAAGCTCAGCTGCTCCAGACGATCAAAGACCGTGTCGATACGGGTGAGGAAGTCCCATGGATCAAAGATCTCGTCGAGCTTCTCCTGGCTGACGGTGCAGCGCGGGTCGGCCTCGAGACGCTCCTTAAAGGTGGGGCCGGAGACACAATCCTGTACCTCGTGCCAGGTTGCCATGGCGTTCTCCTGCACAATGGCGTACGCGTCCTCGCGGGTGATGCCCGTATCGACGAGGGCGAGCAGCACCTTGGAGGAGAAGATGAGGCCGCGGGTCTTATTGAGGTTGGCCATCATGCGGGCAGGGTACAGCTGCAGGCCGTCGATAACGCGGATGAGGCACTGGAACATGTGGTCGAGTGCGATGAAGCTATCGGCCTGGGCGACACGCTCGGCAGAGGAGTGCGAAATGTCACGCTCGTGCCACAGGGCGACGTTATCGAAGGCGACCTGGGCGTTGGACTTCACGACGCGCGACAGACCGCAGACCTTCTCCATGGTGATGGGATTGCGCTTGTGCGGCATGGCGGAGCTGCCCTTTTGGCCCTTACGGAACGGCTCCTCGGCCTCGAGCGTATCAGTCTTCTGCAGATTGCGGACCTCGGTCGCGATGCGCTCGCAGGTGGCGGCGGTGGTGGCGAGAACGCCGGCGAGATAGGCGTGATGGTCTCGGCTGATAACCTGCGTGGACAGCGGGTCGTGAACCAGGCCCAGGTGCTCGCAGACGTACTCCTCGACAAACGGCTCGATGGAGCTGTACGTGCCGACAGCGCCCGAGATGGCACCAAAGGCAACGTTCTTGCGGGCATCCTCAAGACGGTCCAGATCGCGCTTGAGCTCCCAGGCCCAAGAGCCAAACTTCATGCCAAAGGTCATCGGCTCGGCATGGATGCCATGAGTACGGCCGGCGCAGAGCGTGTTGCGCTCCTCAAAGGCGCGACGCTTGCAGATCTCGCCGAGTTTTTTGACGTCCTCGATGATCAAGTCGCAGGCCTGGGTGAGCTGGTAGCACAGGGCCGTGTCGCCCAGATCGGAGCTGGTCATGCCATAGTGAACCCAGCGGCTGGGCTTGGGGTCGTCCTCGGGAACATCGGCATCGATGTATTCCTTCATGTTGGTCAGGAAGGCAATGACGTCGTGGCGCGTGACTTCCTCGATCTCATCGACCTTCGCCTTCTCAAAGTTGGCATGGTCGCGGATCCACTGGGCCTCGTCTTTGGAAATACCGATCTTGCCGAGCTCCGCCTGGGCCTCGCAGGCCAGAACCTCGATCTCCTGCCAAATGGCGTACTTGTTCTCGAGGGAGAAGATGTGTCCCATCTCCGGGCGGGTATAGCGATCGATCATAGCGGCTCCTTTTTGGTTATTGGCACGTTGGTCGTAACCCATCCATTGTACCGTGCGCAGGTGCAAGTATGGGCAGCAGGCATTAACCTAACATTTTGGAATTGGAGCGGGCAACGGGACGTCCGCGTATTTGCTTCGCAAATCCGCACCGGCTGCGGTCGGCAGACCCGGTCCGCGCACACGCACGGGCACAGCGGGTTGGACCCGACGTTCCCGAGGTCCCCCGTACTCGATGGAGCGGGCAACGGGACATCCGCGTATTTGCTTCGCAAATACGCACCGGCTTCAGGCGCCTGTCGGCGCCTTCGCCTGCTCGCTACAAACGCTTCGCGTTTGCTTAACGCTCGCACCCTGGCGGGTTCGAGTCCCGGCGCTTGGTAGTAAAAAGCACGGCAACGTAACGCTGCCGTGCTTGTGCTTTTTACTGGAGCGGGCAACGGGACTCGAACCCGCGAGTGTCAGCTTGGGAAGCTGATGCCTTACCACTTGGCGATGCCCGCTTGTGTGTTGGCTAGTATAACGCGGTTGTCTTGTTCGATACAAGGGTGGCGATGCTTGTTTTAGCTGTGGAGATTCGTTTGAAAATCGCGTCAATTGTGGAGATGAGGACCTTTGACCTCCTGTTCTCCCTATCTTCTACCTGCGCTTTTGCTTGATTGTTGTATTTGAGCTCAATTTGTCAGGAATTGGGCAAGCTTTTGGTCAGGCTCCGGTACTTACCCGCATGAACCTCGGGGGTAGCCTCATCCTACGCGTCGCAGCCTCCCCATGCGGCGCACGAGGGATAAGGAGCAGCCATGTCCAACGCACCCACGCACTCTGTCCACAGCGCAATCGCAACAGGTCCGCTGCTCCTGCTCCTCTTCCTGCTTTTCGGCTGCCTGGCACCGGGAGCCGCATTTGCCGTTGATGGCTACGACCAGCTCGGCTTCCGCACTATTAGCGATGATTGTGGACCCTTCTTCATCGGCAAGTATGAAGCTCAAGACACCTCGATTGCCTACTGCATGAACCAGGAGCGCCCCGGCCCCACCAAACCGGGTGGCCCATGGCTCAACTTTGATCAAGGCTGGGTGTGGCTCGACGACGAGTTCGCGGCAATCGTTTGTCACGGATATCCTACCGCCACGTCGTTTGGCGGTTACCATCTTTCACCCGATCGCGCCCGCGCCGCCACCCAGCTTGCCGTATGGATGCTCAACGGCACTACCCATGTCGACGGCACCTACTCCTACACGACCGCTCAGGGTAAAACCAAGAGCGGACACTTTACCGCCGACAATGAAGTCGTGGCGGCTGCGCGGTGGCTCCACGACAGCGCAAAATCAGGAAGCATCAAAGCCGCTCCGCACCGCGCGCGACGCTATCTAGGGGCCGTATCGGGCGGCAGCAAACGTCAAGACATGCTCTATGTACTGCCGGCGGTCTCTGTTTCCTTCCAAAAGCAGTCTGCCAACACCGTTATTACCAGCGGAAACAATACCTATCAGTTTACCGGGGCAACATTCGATATTTTTGAGAGCGCCAGCGGCGCGCGTGTCGGCACCATCAAGATGGACAGCAACGGTCGAGCGCAAGCAACACTTCTGCCCAACACGGCATACTACCTAGTTGAAACGAAGGCGCCGGCCGGCTATGTCCCCCGCCACGATCGTATTGCCTTTACCACGGGGAATGACGGCGGGCGGGTCGCCATTGATGAACAGCCCGGCACCATCAACCTGCGTATCGTAAAACTCGATGCCGCGACGAATGCCGGCCCCCAGGTGGGATCTTCACTCGCAGGAGCAGAGTTCACGTGTGTGTCGCAATCAACCCCTGGATGGGCGCAAATCCTCACGACCGACGAAAGCGGTCGGGCTACCCTCGTCGATATCCCCTTAGGAACCTTTACCATCTACGAATCAAAAGCCCCCGAGGGCTACCTGCCATCCAACGACAGCTGGACCTATACCGTTGGAGCCGACCAGCTC
Source organism: uncultured Collinsella sp. (assembly GCA_902493515.1). GTDB lineage: Bacteria > Actinomycetota > Coriobacteriia > Coriobacteriales > Coriobacteriaceae > Collinsella. The sequence continues at coordinate 29,679 of CABUPE010000022.1, read as the reverse complement.
GGCGATTCAGGCGTGGTCGAGATCGAATCTCGCATTTCCGATATCCCCATTGCGTTTGACCTTGAGATTTCCAAATTCAAGGATTACGGCAATAGCGACCAATCCGGCCTGGAGCAACCGGCGGGTGGTGTTGTCTTTGAGGTTGTCAGCAACAGTTCTCAGCAGGTTGTTGGCACACTGACCACAAACATCTATGGCTTTGCCTCCACCAAAGATCAGCCCGAAGCATGGTTCGGCGCAGGCAAGCGACCCGCCGGTGTCCACGGAGCCGTCCCATACGACCGTGCCGGCTACACGATTCGCGAGGTTCCGGAAACCGTCCCCGAGGGTTTTAAACGTGCAGGGGAATGGACCGTCGGGGCCAATCAGATTTCCAACGGCGCCGAGCTTCAATATATCGTGGACAACCACGCGCTGTCGACGCATCTCCAGATTGTAAAACGCGATGCCCAAACAGGCGCTTCTGTTCCACTAGCCGGATTCACCTTCCAACTCCTCGACAGCAATCACGAACCTGTCTCACAAACTTGCTGGTATCCAGCACATAACGTAATGGACACCTTTACGACTGACGCGACCGGGACCGTCACACTGCCCGAATCGCTCGTGCCGGGCACCTATTATGTACGCGAAACCTCGGCCAAAGAGCCCTATCTTGTCGGCGAAGAGATCAAGGTAAACATACCCGCCGACATGAACCTAACGCCCATTGCAATCGCCTCGTATTATGACCACGCCGCGACCGGAAACATCAGGATCGCTAAAACCGATGCCGTTGACGGCAGCAGCCTCGCGGGCGCCGTCTTTGAGATCCGTGCCTCGGGTGATATCGTGCGCCCCGACGGTAGCATTGCCGCGCTCGACGGTGAGACTGTCGCTACCGTCACGACGGATGAAACTGGAGAAGCATGCGCGGACAACCTCCCGCTGGGATCTGGCACCGCACGCTACGAGGTTGTCGAGACTCAAGCGCCGGCAGGCTTCTTGCTCGATCGGACAACCCATATTGTCGACCTTACTTATGCCGACCAGAAAACACCCGTTGTAGAAGCACGGCTTAACGTATCCGACGATTACACCAAGGTTGATATCTCCAAGGTCGATGCAAGCGGTGAGCAGGAAGTGGAAGGCGCACAGCTCACCTTATATGGTCCCGATAAAACCGAAATAGACTCCTGGACCTCATCCGACAAGCCACACCGCGTCGAACATCTTGCACCCGGCACCTACTCGTTGCGCGAAATGATGTCTCCGCGAACCTATGACCTTGCCGAGGAGATAACGTTTGAAATAAAGGAAACGGGAGAAGTCCAATCCGTCGCAATGAAGGATGCGCCCATCGAGATCAAGGGGCAGGTCGACAAGCGTCAGGAACTTGTCCAGCCTATCGAAAAGGGTCTGCTGGCCAACGGCGATGGTAAAAATCGCGCCGCGACGCAAACTAATACGGATGGACTTTTCTCCTATACCATCGACGCTCGAAACGATTCCGCTACTTGGGTTGATGAGTTTACGATTACCGATGATCTTGAGTGCGCCAAAGACGGCACGGCGAGATTCGTCTCAATCGAAACCCCCGTCGCCATCGGCGACCTCAATGGTCTGTGCAACGTGTGGTATCGCACGACGCCGTTGGACTCGACAGACGTCGATGAGCCGGCAAACGCGACACTTGACGATGGGCACGAAAATCCTTGGCTTGAGTCCGACGAAGTAAGGGAGAGTCTGGGTGAGGATTGCCGCCTCGTCGATTACGACGGCTGGCACCTCTGGAAGGCGGATGTCTCGACCACGGAATCCACCACACTCGAGGCGAAAGAACTCGACCTTGCGTCCAATACCGTCGTAACGGGCATTCGAATTGAATACGGTGCGGTAGCCGCCGACTTTACGACTCGAAGCGATGTGGATTCTTGGACCCGCGATGATCTCAAAGATGAGCACGACGACCTTGACGATGCCAAAGCAATCCTTGGCACAGACGCTCGGGGCGCAGTCGTACACATGCAGGCAACGTCGGCTTATACGCCCCAAACCGCACTCACCAACAGCGCGCGCGTCGATCTTTGCCGCAACGGTGGCGGCGATAAACTTGAGTCACATGACGAGGACAGCGTCATTCAACGCTGTACCCTACCGCAGGACCTACCGGCAACAGGATCAGCTCCCATCGCCGCTTGCATCACCGCGCTCCTGACCTCGGGTGTCGCAGCCCTATGGTTCGCTCGCCTTAGGTCGATCCCAAAGAAGCGCTAGCGCGATGAAAAAGCGGGCGAGACAGTCCCCTGGCTCGCCCGCTTTCAATCATGTAAATCGCCGTATCTACTCTGCAGACGAAGATCCACCATCAACGATTGCTTGCTCGGACTCAGGAATCCCATCGGCACCCGTACTCTGTTCTTGCTCCACCTCTTCGCTGATTGCGGAGGCGGGGGTCGAGCCCTTTGCACCCACGATGTAGGCAGCCCCAAATCCTAACGCAATGGCAATCAAGGTCAAAATCACGTAGACAGGCCAATGGCGCTTAATATACGAAAACACGTTGACTCCTTAGAGCTCCGTCTACGAACGGCGGATAACCTCGGTCACGACCTCGGATACCGTGGCAATGTTCGTCGGGTTGACATTGTGGGGCAGGTCGTCCTCGGTACGAGCGCAAGCCAGACGCGTGCCGTCCACGCCGGCGATGGTGAGGGCTCGGCGGCTCGCCTCAAGCGCGGCATAGGCATCGGTCTTGGCATAGGGCATCTCGAGCGCGCCACAATCGACATGGAACGACTTGCACACCTTGCTGACCAGGTTCATGATGCGGCGATCGCCCTTGAGCAGCTGCTGTTCGCCCTCGACCGTCACCACCGAAAGCCTGCCAGCGCCGACGGATTCAAGATTGATGAAGAATACGCCGCGGAGCTTATCGCGATGCGAAGCCAAGAAGGCCTTCATGCCGGCGCCATCACAATCCGAGGCGCCGGTTGCCACAAACCAGATATCGTGACCGAGCAGCTCATCATCGCCCATAGAGGCGACAGCCGAGAGCATATCTTCGGAAGAAGCGCCATCGGAAGACGTAGCGCCACCCTTCCAGCCATCGTTATCGTCCTCGAAGTTATCCCACGAACCGATACCGCGACCGGACTTCTTGGCATCGTAATCGTCTTCGACGCCCAGCCAGTCACTCATGCTGTCCTGCTCGTTTTTCTTTTTACGACCGAACAGGCCACCCAGGCCGCGCTTACGAGACTTGGGTGCCGCCGGGGCGGGAGCTGAAATGGTCTCGATCGGCTGCGCGCCCGGCGCAACGGGCATAGGAGGCGCAACGGGTGCCGATGTGGGTTCGGGACCCTGAGCAGTAGCAAAGGGGTCGTTGACCTGGGCAGAGGGATCGGGAAGGTCGAACAGCGACGTGCGAGACGCAACGTTTGCCTGCTTCATCGACGGCAGCGATGGATCGGGGACCGAAGCCAGCGGAGACGAGGAGGGCGCAGGCGACGGTGCCGACGCCGGATCGGGAACATTCATCTGCGGACGCGGCGATGCCTGGGAGGAAATCTGGGCCATAAGGGAATCGACCGTTTCGTCCTGGGTGGGAGCGACATTGGCAACCGTGGCACCGGAACCACTCGGAGTCGGCATGGTGAAAATCTGCGTGGAGTAAGGCCTCGACTCATCTGTCTCGGGAGCCTCGGAAACCGCAGACACTTCCTCCTGCTCGACCTCGGTCAAATCATCTTGCTCGGCTGCCGCGTACTGCTCTTCGTCAGAGTTGACCTCGACGGGCTCGTCCTCGGTCGCATCCTGAATTTCGGCAGCATCAATAGGCTCGTCATCGTCTGCCGCGTCGCCCTGTCCATCGGAAACAGGAAGGGGCTCGGCAATCGCGGTGCCCTGCTTTTCAAACGTTATCGTGGAATCGAACTGCGCGGCATCAAACGACATGGTGCTATCGACGTGCTGCTGAGCCTCGAAAGACGTTGTAGCTTCGGCGGCGTCGACGGGCGCGGACTGCATAGCCTCGTTCTGCTCGAACTCTTGCGCCGCGTGCTCACGTGCCGCCGCGGCTGCCTGCTGCTGAGCGATAGCCTCCTGCTCGGCAGCCTCGCGTGCGGCAGCGCGCTTCTCCTCGAAGTCGTCGACAAATTTCTTGCCCTTTGCAAGTGCACCCTTAAAGAAGTTGGAAGCGCTGGCGCCAATCGACGAGAACGCGGATGCAATGTCGGCATGGGGCGTTGCCGCGGGAATCTCGGCCGAGAAATCAGTATCGCTCTCGTAAGACACGCGCCTCGGCTGTTCAACGTAATCGTCGTCAGACTCGTCCGCAACGTCTTGTGCCGGCGCGGCGGGAGCCAAAATGTCCAGTCCTGCCGCGGGATCGATCGCGGACACCGCCTCGGGCTCGGCAACGGCAGCGGCAACCGCGGCAGACTCATCATCCACGGTGACAGCGGGCGCAGGCGCAGTCACGACGGGGGCAGGCTCGGGCTCAAACGTCGGCTCCTCGCCCTCCTCGTAATCGAGCGTGCAGGACTCGGGAAGCATTCCGAGCGCACGGATGGCATCCGAACCAAAGCGGATGTTGCCGGCGGCGTTGCGATAGAGCTTGGGCTCGGGCTCGGCCGCGGCAGGCTCCTCCGCCGGCTCAGCAGCGGGAACCTCGTCATTGAACTCTTCGGCCTGGACAGCCTGATTCTGATCCTCGGGCACGATGGCGCCAATCAGCGTCTCGTCGGCAGACGCACCCTCAAAGCCCTCAATCTGCTCGTCAAAAGCCTCGCCCTGTTCGGGCTCGGTTTGAGCGTCGGGAGCAATCGGCTGACCGAACTCGTCCTCGGCGTAGGTAGGCTCTTCGTACTCGATGGTGTTGCCGTAGTCGTTTTGCTGCTGGGCCGCGGCATACTCCGCCGCCGCGCGCGCCATTTCCTCGGCACGACGTTTCTGCTCCCCAAAATAGGTATCGAACGGAACATCGTCGGGAAACTCGTTCTCGCCCTGGAAGGGAGCAACGTTGTCCATAACGCCGAGCATAGCGGCGACAGAAGACTTGTTGCACACCGCGCCGGACGTATAGGGAAGAACGTGGCGGTTAGAGATGATGTTTGCCGCGTTGGCAAGTGCAACGAGGGAAGCGAGGATCGCGACAATCCACAGCAGAACCTTGAGCGCGCCGGGGAGCGGCAGGATACGCAGGATGGCAACGGCAGCAGGGGCAATCGTGGCAACGGGCAACAGCTTGGCGATGAGCGCACGATACGAAGCATAGGGCTCGCGGGCGAGCAGCTCAGCACGGGGAGAGTCGTAGTGTGCGACAACGACCACCGGGCGGTTGCGCGGAGACGCGAGCGGGCCCGAGGCCTTGTGGTAGGCGATGACATTTTGGCTCACGCCCGTCTTGCCCAGGCGCGAAACCACGGGATGCCCTGTGCGCTCGAGCACGTAGAGCACGGCACCGACAATGGCCAGCAAGGTGCCGACCAAGCCGATACCGCCGCCGATGCCCATCAGCAGGGCGCCGGCAAACGCAAGAATACCGGTAACGGCAAATGCCAACCTACTGGGCGCCGGGGCATTGAACTCCTGAACCTCGGGGTCAAAGCCGTGGTTGCGGAAGATCTGAGCGATATCCTCGGCAGCCAAGCGCTCTTCTTCGCTGCATGCCGGCGTAATGCCGGTGTTCTGCAGCAGGTGGTTAATATAGTTCTGGGTGTTCGCCATGTGCGCTCCACATCCATAATCCGACAAATAGGCCCAATGCATGCACATTAGAACCGTATATAGTCGAAAGTATACCCCGAGCGAGCGCAAACGACCGAATTCGGGCCATCTTAACGCCCCGAGCGGACAAGGATATAGCCTAATCTCCATATCGGACTAAAATCATGGCAGCAAACCACCTTCTCATGCGAGGACTCTATGACGGCAAGCGACACGACCGAGACAATTAAAAAGGGAAATTCGGAGCCCAGTTTCGATAAAACGGCTCAGCGCATCCTCAATCTTTTCTTTGTGCTCAATAGCTCCCCCGAACCGCTGACGACCGAGCAGATCGTCTTGGATTCTGACCTGGGATATGGCTCGGGCAATATCGACTCGGATAAGCGCAAGTTTCGACGCGATCGTGACAAGCTGCTCGAACGCGGCATCTTAATCAAGGAGGTTCGCCCCACCGGCGCGCAGGAGACCGAGGAAAGCTCGTGGACAATCGACCGCGAGCACACGTTTGCGGCAGGCGGCCTCATTACCGCAGACGACGCCGATATCCTGCTCAACGCCATCGACCAGACACTAGCGGCCGGCTCATCCACTTTTGCCGCACCGCTTGCCGATATTCGCTCCAAGATTGCCTATCTCACCGGCAGGACGACGGTAGACGAGGCGCCGATCAGCCGCTCTCCCACCGTCGATGCGGTTTGGAGCGCCTTTGCCGAGCGTTGTGCGCTGCGATTTTTATATCAGAACGGACGCGGCGAGCAGAAAGAGCGTACCGTCCGCGTCTACGGCATGTTCGAGCGCGAGGGCGTGGCGTATTTCTGCGGCCTCGACAATGCCACCGACGACATCAGGACATTCCGCTGTGACCGTATCGTTCGTGCTTGGCGTCCTTCGAAGGCCTACGCCATCCCCGCGGACTTCAATCTCAACGACTATCTGTTCTTTGAATTCGATTTTGCCGACCGACCGCCCGTTGCAGCTACGTTCTCGTTCGCCCCTCAGACGCAGATCGATATGATCAACGGCCTCACGCGTGGGCGAGGTGAGCTCACACACACCGATGCAGGATGGACCTGGACCGTTGACGTGCGCGACCTTGAAGCCGCCGCCTCATTTTGCATGGCCCACGCCATGGACGGCATGAGGCCCATGGCCCCCAAATCGCTCAAGCAGGCGTGGAACCACCTCATCGAAAGGACGGTGCACGAGTATGCCCGTGCGTAAACTCACCAGCGAGCAGAGGCTCTCGCGCGCCATCGACATCATGGAGGCCCTCTACGCCGCCGGCGAGAGCGGCATGACACGAACCGAGATTTGCAGTCGCTTTGACATCACGGGGGTGTCGCTCGACGAGATTCTCGAGATCGTCTCGACACTCGCGGACCGAGAATCGGGCGCGCGCATCATCTGCGAATGCCGCGGCGAGCGTGTGGTCCTCACCGGTGACGCCGGTCGTGTGCTACCGCTGCGTCTGAGTGCCGCCGAGGGCGCTGTGCTCAACCATGAACTTGAATCGTTGGGGATCGAGCCACAGACGGCAGCTCGGATTCGACATGCCCTTCTACCCGAAGAGCTCGGCTATAACCAGCGCGTCTTTGACACCGTCAACCACGGATCGCACTGGCAGCAGCTGAGCTGCGCCATTCAGGACGGCGTTCGCTGCCGCATCTCGTATCGCTCGATGGACGATGCACGGCCACGCGAGCGTCTGGTCGACCCCTTGCGCATTACGGCAAACGGCGACCAAACATACCTGATTGCCTGGGACATCGCAGTCGATGAGCAGCGCACCTATCGCATGGATAAAATCGAGGGACTCGCCTTGACGGAAGACTCCGTCGTGCCCCACGCACCGGACGTCGCATCCCTCCACGATTCCCTTGCCCGGACGCAGCGTAGTGCAAAGCTCTTGATGCCATTCGATATGGCGGAGCATCTGGACTGGGCCGGCATCACCCTAATCGAGCGCAGCGGGGCAGACACGGCAACGGTAACCGTGCATTACGGCTCCGAGCGTTGGCTACTGAGCCAGATAATCGCAGCGGGCGGAGCCATCCGCATCTTGGATGACCCCGCCCTGTCAAAGCGTCTGTGCGATATGGCAAAAACCCTCGTCTGTCCGCTTTAGCGACGCCGCTCGTGGCGTGCGCGCCACAGTTGCAGATAGTGCCCGATCTGCGCCGATTCGATGCGCTGGTAGGAGCTCGTGGGCAGCGACGTTAAGAACTTCTTTCCGTAGCCCTTCGTCACCAGGCGCGGGTCGGCCAGAATCAGCACGCCGCAATCGGTCGACGAGCGGATAAGGCGGCCGGCCGCCTGCTTGACCTCGAGCACCGCCTCGGGCAGCGAATAGCGCGCCCAAGCGCGGTCTTCGCGCAAGTTGCGCTCGCACGAGAGCGGGTCCGTGGGACTCGAGAACGGCAGCTTGGGAATGATGACGCAGCGCAGCGTCTCGCCGCTGGCGTCGAATCCCTCCCAGAAGGCCTTAAGCGCAAAAAGCGACGAGGTCGGCTCGTTGATAAACCGGTCGCGCAGGCGACGAGGAGATGAGTTGCGCTGCTGGCAGTTGAGCTCCAGACCCGCACGGGCCATCTTGGGCTCAACGCGGGCGTACAGGTCTTCCATGTCGTGCCGATTGGTGAACAGTGTGAGCACCGATCCGCCCATGGCAAGATGGGCGTCGACCAGCACGCGCTCGAGCGCCGTAAGATAGCTCTCACGATCGCGCGGATCGGGAATATCGCCCGCAACGACTACAGCCATGTTCGAATCGAAGTCGTAGCTCGAGTCCAAGTGCAACGATGAGGATGTTGAAGCACCGATGCGATCGAGACCGACCGCGTGGTTAAAGTGTTCAAAGCTTTTGGACACCGTCATGGTCGCCGAGGCAAAGATAGCCGTGTGAACCTCGGGCAGCCACTCGGTTGCCAAGGCCTCGCCAATGTCGATGCGCTCTGCGGTCATTGACTCTCCGCCGGCACGCAGCCTGCGATTGACCTGCAGCGAATACACGTAGTGTTCATCGGTGCCGTCAATGATGAGTTTGAGGTTCTCTGCCAGCTCGTGCAGGCGGCGCGAAATATCGCCCAGGTCGACAACAACCTCGGGCTTGTCGGCGGCGACGGCTTGCACCAGCGCGTCGACGCTCTTGTCAGCTTGTTCCAATGCGTCGATGGCAGTGTAGGCCGACTGTAAGAAATCATGCCAGTCGTCAGATTCGCGCAGCTCGGGGCCAATCCATAGATTGGCATTGTCATAACCCCCACGGGCACGGCGGCCGAGCTCGCGAACGCCATCGAACACGTCGGCGATTGCCATGCTCGCGCGCGCAACCGTCGACGTCGCCTTGGCAGTAAGGCCCAAATAGAGCGTAGAGCCCTCGGAGGTTGCCAAATCACGGGAGACCCGGCTTAGCGCACCGGTGCTCGAGCCACCCAGGCGCTCAAACAGAACGCGTGATTCGTCCGCCGACACCACGCGCGCCCACTGACGGCGCGCCTCGCGCTCGATAGAATGAGCCTCGTCGATTACCCAATGACGAATCGGAGGCAAAATCCTGCCCTCGGCCGCGACATTGCGGAACAGCAGGGAATGGTTGGTGACCACCACATCGGCATGCGCCGCACGACGGCGAGCGCCGTGGACCAAACATTTATCAGGGAAAAACGGGCAGAGGCGGCGAGCACACTCGCGCGAGGCCGTCGTAAAGTCGGGGCGGTTGACGCTGCGCCACCGAATGCCAAGCGAGTCGAGGTCGCCATCGGCTGATTGGCAGACGTACGCCATAATGACCGCGACCGCCGTGAGCGTGTCCGCCGGATCGCGCTTGGTGGTAATCTCGACCTGGCCTCGGCTCATGCGCTCAAGCTTGCGCAGGCACGGATAGTGGTCATATCCCTTGAGAGCGCAAAATGACAGGCCACCGTCCAGTTGCTCGGCAAGTTTTGGCAGCTCATGGTACATGAGCTGGTCTGCAAGATTGTTCGATTTGGTCGCAATACCAACCGTGATGTTGTTACGGCGCGCTGCCTCGGCAAAAGGCACCAGATAGGCCATCGATTTGCCGACGCCTGTGCCCGCCTCAATTACACGATGAGTGCCCGTGACCAGCGCATCGCGGACCTCGAGCGCCATCGCGATCTGCTCATCACGCGGCTCGTAAGTGGGATACATGCGATTGACCAGGCCACCTGGCGCATAGTCTGCCTCAATCTCCTCACGACTCGGCATCTTGAGGACCGGCAGTTCGTCGGCGTCCACCCGATCGTCGGCGCGATCGGCCTTGAGAACGTCAGTACGAGCGGCGCTGAGAGAGAAGATAGAACCAGGGTTCTGCCCTGCCAAGAATGAGAAGATAGGACGATAGGACCAAGGCACATCCGGATGCATGTCGGCTAGGCGCGCCATGAGGCCCTGGGGCAAGTCGGTGAGCGCCACGAGCAACACGCGCCATACGCCACACAGGGCGTCGACGTCGGCATTGGCACGGTGTGATACCGAGTCACAGCCAAACAGATCGGCCATAAAAGACAGCTTGTGCGAGGCCAGGCGCGGAAGCGCGATGCGCGACAGCGCCAGCGAATCGATCCAGATATCGCTCACGTTGACGCCGCCTTTGACCGACTCGATAAACGAGCGGTCGAACGTGGCGTTATGTGCGATCACCGGGCAACCACCGACAAAATCGGCGAGAGCGGCGACGGCCTCAACGGCCGACGGGGCATCTGCCACGTCGGCATTTGTAATGCTCGTGAGCTCGGTAATCTCGGCGGGAATCAGCTGCTTGGGATGCACGAAGGTATCGAAACGGTCGACGATCTCGCGGCCCGAAAGACGGGCCGCTGAGATCTCGATCAGCTCATTGTCCTGCACCGAAAGACCTGTGGTCTCGGTATCGAGGACAATCACATCTTCCTCGATAAGGCCAAAGGACTGCGTTTTGGCGCGTTCGGCTAGCGTGGCATAGGAGTCGATGACAAACTGCGGCGTTCCTGACGAAACCGCGTCCTCGATTAGCATGCAATGCCCGCTCGACGAAGGCCCATACGGATTAGGCTGTCACAGACCTGCGGGAACGTTATGTCGTCGGTGTGGCGGATCTCATCCGGATACAGCGACGTATCGGTCATGCCGGGAATGGTATTGGTCTCGAGGATGACGGGGCCGTCCTCACTCACGATAAAGTCGCTGCGCGAGATACCCAGGCAACCGAGAGCCTTGTGAGCGGCACAGGCAAGCTCCTGAGCACGAGCGTAATTCTCGGGCGAAATCTGCGCCGGAATGCGATGGATGTCTGTAGGGTCGACATACTTCACGTCCAGATCGTAGAACTCGCAGTCCTTGGGCTTACGAATCTCGACAATCGGCAGAGCGCGCACGTCGTCCTCGCCGCACACGCCGACGGTGATCTCGGTACCCTCGATGCACTTCTCGACCAGCACTTTGTCGCCGTACTCAAACGCCTTGGCAATTGCCGCGGGCAGCTCGGAGGGCTCATGGACCAGGGAAATGCCATAGCTGGAACCGTTGACGGCCGGCTTCACAAAGCTGCGCTCGCCACAAACCTCGACGATATGATCGATATCGACTTCATCGCCCACCTCGAGCGCAAGGCCGGGGGCAATGGGAATGCCCGCCTTGGCGTACAGGAGCTTAGAGACCTCTTTGTCGGCACCGCAGGCGCTAGCAAGCACGCCCGAGGCCGTGTAGGGGATACCCAGGGTCTCCATGGCGCCCTGCATGGCACCATCCTCGCCGCCGGCACCGTGCATGGCGATAAACGCCACGTCAAAGCCGCCGGTTGCCATGGTTACCATAAAGTCATCAGCGGCCGTATCGAGCAGCTCCACCGAGGTGTAGCCGGCTTCCTTCAGTGCCACCACAACGTTCTTTCCCGAATTGAGCGAGATCTCGCGCTCAGCGGAATGACCGCCCGCCAAGACCGCTACGTGCATGTTCTCTAGGCTTTTACCCGGCATGGGCAGACTCCTCCTCTATAATTTCTGCAGCTGATACCATATTGTAGCGATACCCTCTACGTTTCCCCAAAATCGAAAGGCTTCCATGAATCCCAGGACTAAATCTCAGGACATTCGCGACTTGAGCCAAAACGATATTCGCGAGCTCGTGGCCGAACTTGGCCAGCCCGCGTTCCGCGCGAAGCAGCTCATTGAATGGGTCTTCGAGAAGAACGTTTGTTCGTTTGACGATATGACCAACATTCCCAAGGCTTTCCGCGAGCAGCTTAAAGAGGCTTTTGCCTTTGACACGCCCACTGAACTCACCAAGCAGGTTTCCAAAGATGGCTCGCGCAAGTATCTGCTCGAATACCACGACGGCGTTTCCGTCGAGACTGTCGGCATGCCCCGTCGCAACAAGCTTTCCGTCTGCGTTTCCACCCAGGCAGGCTGCGGCATGGGCTGTGCCTTTTGCGCTACCGGTCTCAACGGCCTCAAGCGCTCTCTGACCGCTCAAGAGATCGTCGACCAGGTACTTCATGTATCCAACGACTTTGGCGAGCGCGCCACGAGCGTTGTCTTCATGGGCCAGGGCGAGCCGTTTGCCAACTACGACGAGGTTCTCAAGGCGCTGCGAATCCTCAACGACCCCGATGGCATCGGTATCGGCGCTCGTCACCTCACCGTCTCTACCAGTGGCGTTATTCCCGGTATTCGCAAATTTGCCGACATCCCCGAGCAGTTCACGCTTGCTGTTTCACTGCATTCCGCCATCCAGTCGACGCGCAATAAGCTCATGCCCGGTGTTAAGAAGTACACGCTGCTTCGCCTTCACGAAGCGCTTCAGCTCTACACCGAGAAGACCGGCCGCCGCCCAACCTATGAGTATGCCATGATCGAAGGCGTCAACGATACGAATCCGGAAATGCAGGCGCTCTGCGACTTCTGCGAGGGAACGCTGTGCCACGTTAACCTCATTCAGCTTAACGACATCGAGGGTAGCCCGCTCAAGCCGTCGCCGATTCATAAGGTTGAGGATCTTCAGCGTCGCCTTGAGTCCCGTGGCATCGAGACAACGATTCGTAACTCCCGTGGTAACGATATTGACGCCGCTTGCGGACAGCTGAAGCAGCGCTTCAAAGTTCAGAAGAACGCATAGGGGAGTCGCACCCAAAACGTTTCATGTGAAACATCGAACGACCCCGGTTGCAGGATATGCAACCGGGGTCGTTTCATTTATTGACCTTAATTTTGAATCAGCTGCTACTGTCCCATTTTTACGGCCAAAATAAGGGGTCCTTGTCTCGTGAATCAGACAAGGACCCATCACAATATGCTAAGTAATTGTTAGGTACCTAATAGCCTACATTTTCCCATTGGTTGCTGACCCAACCCTGATTAATCTTGGGATTCTTCGTTACCTGAGCAGTACGCATTGCAACATCTTCTGTCATAACATCCATTTTCTTCTTGGATGTATCGATAATATCTTGCGCACTACGAAGCAAACGACCTCGAAGTTCATCGTCTGTCGCGATCTTATAGCCAGCAAAGGCACCAGCCGCGACAGTCGTCGCCAATGCAATCGCAGTTAAAATTCTATTCCTCATCTTGGCCTCCTTGATCAAACTGAATCATTTCGCCAAGAATACGAGAGAGCTCTTCCTCGTCTTTAAACTCAATCTCAATCTTATTCTTTCCACGCGAGCTCTTCACACGCACGTTGGTATTAAAAACCTGACGAAGCACGCGGGCTGCCTTTTTAAAAGACTGAGGGGTTGCAGGCCTCGGCGTCTTAAGTGTCTCTCCGGCAGAAAACAACGGAGCAAGATTTTCTGTCGCTCTTACGGAAAGGCCCTCTGCAACAACCTTCTCTGCAAGTCGAATTCGAGCATCCTCATAGGGAACTGCAAGAATCGCACGTGCATGACCAGCAGTAAGTTTACCCTCAAAAATCATCTGCTGAACTACTTCGGGGAGATCGAGAAGACGCAGTGAGTTTGTAATTGCAGAGCGTGACTTGCTTACTGCCTTCGACAATGCCTCCTGGGTCATACCGCTGGCATCGATGAGCTGTCGATAGCCCTTAGCCTCTTCGACGGGATTCAGATCTGAACGTTGAAGGTTTTCGATAAGAGCAAGAGCCAGCATCTCTTCATCATTTACCTCTTTAATGATGACTGGCAATTCTTCAAGGCCAGCAAGCTTTGACGCCTGGTAACGACGCTCACCAGCGATGATCTCATAGCCGTTTCCATGCTTGCGAACCAAAAGCGGCTGCAAAACGCCATGTTCTTGGATTGACTCGCTCAACTCGCGAAGTTCAGTTTCGTTAAAGTGAATTCGCGGCTGATTAGGGTTGGGAACGATATCCTCAATAGGTAGTTTTGTTTCAGATGCAGCATTTGAAGGCGATGCAGCCGAACCGCCGGTCTCATACTCGGCCTCTGAAACCAAAGCATTCAGTCCACGTCCCAATCCGCCACGTTTCTTTACACTAGGCACGCTTGATCACCTCTTTTGCAAGGTTCATATATGCTTTTGCACCCTTATTTTGAGGTGCATAGGTAATTACTGGTTCTCCAAAAGACGGAGCTTCGGAGATTTTAACCGTACGGGGGATTAGCGTCTTAAACGCCTTATCACCAAAGTACGATTGAACCTCCTCAACAACCTGATTCGATAGTGAAGTACGCGAGTCATACATGGTCATAAGCACACCATAGGTGTCTAAGCCCTTGTTCAGCCTTGATTTGACCATCTTCATTGACTCAAGCAGCTTCGTAACGCCCTCGAGTGCGTAATATTCGCACTGGATCGGAATCAAAACGCTGTCTGCTGCGGTCAAAGCGTTGATAGTAAGCAGGCCGAGCGAAGGAGGACAGTCAATGAAAATAAAATCGAACTCGTCCTGAATCGGCTCAAGCAAATCTTTGAGGCGGGTTTCACGTGCAATTGCGCTTACGAGCTCAATTTCGGCGCCTGCAAGCTGAATTGTAGCTGGAATTACGAATACCTTTTTGCAATTTGTATCAAGAACAAGTGATTCTGCCGGCACATCATTCAACAATGCATCATAGATGCAGTGATCAAGGTCTTCTTTTTCAATTCCGAATCCACTGGTGCTGTTTCCCTGCGGATCAAAATCGACAATCAGTGTCTTACGACCCTGCTCACCCAGTGCTGCTGCAAGGTTTACAGCCGTCGTTGACTTACCGACGCCGCCTTTTTGATTGATGATTGCAATGATACGCGTGTCTTTTGCGCTCTTTGAACGCTTAACGTCGCGAAATCCCACGGTCCCTCCTGGTGTGTATTAAAGCTGTCAAACGGAGGATGTTTCACGTGAAACATTCCGAATCGATATCAACCGCCATGTTTCACGTGAAACACTGCAAGTTGTTAGTATCCATTATGTTTCACGTGAAACATCTAGGCAAGCGGATTCTTCTTTGCCACGCCATTTGCACGAGGCAATGAAACGGATGCTGGATGACTCTTCTTAAGAACAATGAACTCCCTGTGACCCAAGCCTTCAGGCAAATCAATCGCGTCATTCAGAAGCAAAGTGAAGCCGCAAATCTTAGCTGCTGACATGCCGGAAGCAAGCTCCTCATCCGAAGGATTGCCCTTGGTTATAACAAATAGCCCTCCATCCTTCAGATACGGAGCCGCATACTCAACAAGAATCGGTAGAGGGGCCAGTGCGCGGGCGGTTACAACAGAGAACTGCTTCTTATGGCTCCGAGCATATTCTTCAAGACGATCATGAACCGCATGGGCATGTTTCAATCCAAGAGCATGGACAAAGGAATTTACCGCATCAACCTTCTTGCCAACAGAGTCAATATAAGTAGCTTTACGAAGCGTGGTTAAGGTTAATGGAATACCAGGGAAGCCCGCGCCTGTTCCCATATCGAGCAAAGCTCCCTCAGGAGCCTTGTTGATATAGGGGAGCAAAACAAGTGAGTCGAGGATATGAAGTACTGCAGCATCTTCTACGTTAAGAATACGGGTGAGATTGGTTGTCTTATTTGTTTCTAGAACCAAATCCAAATGCTGAATACATTTCCTCAGCTCAACATCAGTTACGCTCAAGGAATACTCTTTGCAATAGAAAGCTAGACGACTCAACATCTCGTCAGCTTGCTGATCAGTAAGTACTAACAACGAAAGCTCCTTTCTGACAAAAATCAGCGTATCGAGAACTTTTGACAAAAAAAAGGGGACGTGGAAACCACGTCCCCTTAGCATAAACTCGAGTAGATTATCGAGCAACAATCACCACATGGCGATCAGGGTCAGAACCCTCAGAATGAGTATCGACGGCATCATTGCCACGAAGTGCAATGTGAACCAGTCGACGCTCGTAGGCATTCATGGGCGGAAGCGAAACACTCTTATGAGTGCGAATGGCACGCTCGGCAGCAGACTGAGCCATGGAGGCAACCTTGTCCTGACGGCGGCTCTTGTATCCCTCGACGTCCACTACAACCGGATACCTAAAGCCAAGTTTGCGGCTCACCAGCAAAGAGAACATAACCTGAAGGGCATCAAGGGTGCGACCATGACGGCCAATGAGAACAGCAAGGTCGGGAGCCGTTACATCCAAAATCAGCTCACCTTCGTCGCCCTCATACTCATCGATAGGAGAGTTGGCGGCATCGAAGTGCGAAAGGATGGAACGCAGGATGGAAATAGCAACATCGGCAATGGTGTCGAGCTCCTCATCGGTCAACTCTTCACCAGCCTTGTAGCGCTGTGCAATCTCGGGATAATCGCCCGCGACCTGCGGGGCAACCTCCTCAAGCATATCCTCGATGATCTCTTCAGACATAACGTACTCCAAAAGTTAGGTACCTAAATAAGATTGATATCCCACTACTTCTTCTTGTGCGGGCGCGGCTTCTTCTCTCGACGAGTGACCTCAACCTGCAGCGGAGCGTTCTTAAGACGCTCCTCCTCATCGGCCTTCGCCTTGTCGATGACCTTCTGCGTCACAAAAATCTGCTGGATAACCTGCCAAGCAGACGAGACGTCGTAGTACAGCAGAACACCAACGGGAAGGCTCCAGCCCATCCAAAGCATCATGACCGTCATGACAACGGCCATCATACGCATGCTCTGAGCCTGCTGGCCGGTCTGGTTGCGCGACATATAGAGCTGCGGAATCAGGGTCAGGACGGCGAACAGGATCAGGCAAACCAGCGCAGGCAGTGCAACCATAAAGCCATCGGCAAAGGAAGCACTCGGCGTGGTGGTCAGGTCGGGCAGGATGTTGAAGAACGAGAACGTGCCGTCGTTAAAGTACTGCGGCAGGTTGCGCAGCAATGTAAACAGGGCGAACAGGATAGGCATCTGAATCAGCAGCGGCAGACAGCCAGCCATGGGGTTGAACTTGTTCTCGCTGTAGAACTTCTGCATCTCCTCGGCCTGACGCTGGGGATCGTCGGCATAGCGCTCCTGGATCTCGAGCATCTTGGGCTGCAGCACCTGCATGCGAGCCGTCGACTTGGTCGACTTGAGCATGAGCGGCGTCAGCAGCAGACGGATGATGACCACCAGGATGATGATGGACAGGCCCCAGTCGACCGCAAAGGTCTGGATGAGCTTGAGCAGCTCGAAAAGGATGTTAACGATCCAATCCCACATGTAAGTTTTCCTCCGATAGCGAGTGCCCGCTAGGGCACAGGGTCATAACCGCCGACGTGCAGGGGATTGCAACGAGCGATGCGCCTCACGGCAAGCCAGCAGCCTCTCAAAACACCGTGCTTCTCAATCGCCTGGATGGCGTATTGCGAGCACGTTGGGTAATAAATGCAGGCGTCAGGCAATAAGGGCGAAATAACCTGTTGATATATGCGAATAGGAGCGATGGCAACACGTCGCAAAACGTGATTGCTCATCGCTCCTCCCCGGCAACGCCGGCGCGCTTCATAAGCGAACGCAACGCCTTGTCCATCTCCTGCGGCGAGGAAACCCTCGTCTTGGGAGTTGCAAACAAGATGATGTCATAACCCGCAACGGGAAATCCGCAGCTGCGGGCGGCCTCGCGCATCACACGCTTAGATCGGTTGCGCACGACGGCACAACCGAGTCGCTTAGCACCAACGAAGGCGACCCTTCCGGAGTCGCCTTCGCCAACCGATTCACATATGGTCATTCGAATCAGAGGGTGATTGAAACGACGCCCCTGACTGAACACATGCTCGAAATCTTGCCGAGACTTAATAGTCTTCATGCGAGATGTGTGTATCGCTGCTAGACAGTGAGACGCTTGCGGCCCTTGGCGCGACGACGGGCGAGCACGGCACGACCACCCTTAGTGGCCATACGGGCACGGAAGCCATGGGTCTTGGCACGCTTACGCTTATTAGGCTGATACGTACGCTTCATCTTAAGTTCCTCCTGCTGCATTTCGAGTGTCCGCGGGGACGCGGACGCAGATATAGACACGTGAGCTTGAAGATTGTAGGGAAATCAATGTTCAAATGTCAAGAAATCAAAGGTAAAAGGTTGCGCAGTTCACACGGTTCCCCCATAAGCACAACCGAAATTTGCGCCTCATGGCAACCTTTCACGATATTTCATCGAGTTTTCAACAGGTCATGTTGGCAATGTTGAGAACTTTTCGCCCATTTTCCAAAGTTTTCAACAAGTTTTGAAAAGTTGTCGAAAGATGAGAAACGTTGCACGGTGAGCTACTATTTGTTCGAAACCTTTTGAAAGATTGCGAGCGGCATGTCTGACGACTTTTACACCATGGTCGATTCCGGAGACCCGGCACCCGACAACGAGCACATCACCGGCGTGCGCGAAGAACGTGCGGAAGGCGAGCAGACGACCACGCAGGCGCCAAAAGCCATGTACGCCGCGCGCATCGCCGTCTATGACGACATGCTGTCGACACCGCGGGTGATCGTCATTGATCCGCAAGATGTCCGCACGTATTTGGAAGAGACGACCAACACCGTCTACCAGTGCATGAAAGAACAAGGTGGCCATATCTCGCTCATGGTCATCCGCGAGATTGTCGAAAACTTTATCCACGCACACTTTGCCGAGCCCATCATCTCGATTCTGGACGGCGGAGACACCATCCGCTTTGCTGACCAAGGACCCGGCATCGACGACAAGGAACGTGCTTTCGACTTTGGCGTTACCAGCGCAAACAGCAAGATGAAGCGCTATATCCGTGGAACCGGAGCAGGGTTTCCCATGGTGCAGGAGTATTTGGAAAACGCCGGCGGTGCCGTATCCATCGAGGACAACATGGGCAACGGCACCGTGGTTACGGTAAGCCTGAACCCTAAACGCGTGCAGGAAATCGAGCGTGCCGGCGGACGCGGCGCTGCCGTGCGGCCCGAGACGGAGCAGCCCACATATCCCCTGCCGGGAGCTTTTGCGCAGCAGCCCATGGCAACGCAGCAGATGCAGCCCACCGTGGGACAGATGCAGCAGCCCGGAATGCCTCCTACACAAGAACCCCAAGCGGCATCGATGTCGATGCCGCCAAGCATGCCAGAGGCCGTGCCGCTGGCGGATCAGGATGCAGCAGCAATGCAGCAGGCGACGGGCGCACCGGGTGGCCAGCAAATGGGCTATCAGCCGTACCAACAAGGATATCCATATCAGCAGATGCCGCCACTGGGGTATGGCCAGCAGTTCCCGCAGCAGTACCAGCAAGGATATCAGCAGCCGTACCAGCAGATGCCGCAGCAGCAGTACAACCCCTGGGCCCAGCAGATGCCTCCGCAGCCTTACCAACAGTGGCCTCAAAGTTTTCAACAGCAAATGCCACCGATGCAGAGTTCTCAACAACCAGCAGCTCAAATGATGTATCCTAATGCAGCAAATCAGCATGCGCAGCCACAACCGGACGTGTTCGTAAGCGATCGCGGCAACGCCGCGCTGGGCTATCTGGCGCAAAATCAAGCGTGCGGTGCAACAGATCTGGCGAGGGCGTTTGGAAACTCGGCCCCCACTTGGTCACGCACGCTCAATGACTTGGCGCAGGCCGGCTTGGTCATCAAGCATGGCCAGAAATACCATCTGACCGAACTCGGCGCCGCTCGCGTGCGAGCTCAGAGCTAAAGAACGGGAGAGACAGTGGACGAGGAAGCAAGCATCATCCTGGGGGATGCCATCGCCTTTTGCCAGCGCGACGGCCAAGATGCACGCCTCATCAACATGCTGGGGCAATCGCGCGCCATAAGCCTGACCGAAGATACGCTCACGATCGAGGCCCCCTCGCGCTTTGCCATCGCGCAGCTCAAAAAGCATCAGCCGACTATTGAGGCCTATCTGGAAGAAATCGCCTTTGCACCGATCGCGCTCGACATCGTGGCACCGCAAGGCGCCGCGACGGAATCCGCTGCCGCCACGGCGCCCGCCACGGCGCCCGCCACGGCTCCCGCTGCTTCCCCGGCGGTGCCGGCCTCCGCAGGCGACGCGTCGACGGTCGAGCACCAGCACAGCGATGTTTCCCGTGAAACCATGGCACCGTTGCCGACCGCGGCGGCGACGCCAACGAACGTGCCCGTCACGCACATGCCCATCGCTCACGACGCAGCGGCGGGCGCGGATTCGGGCATTGCAATCAAAAACACGCTCTCGGCCGACGATTTTCGTCGCATGATGAACCAGATGAAGGTCGGGGCGCCGACTAAATCCACGCAAGCCGCGACCCCCACCTCACCCATGCCAGCACCGACCGTGCCGGCCGAGCAGAATACGGATGGAGCCCCGCTCACCGCGAACTCAAAATTTACCTTTGAGAACTTTGTCTACGGCCCCGAAAACAGCCATGCCTATCGCTCGGCACTCAAGTTTGCCGCCCTCGCGGACGAGCGCGGCACATGCACATCACTGTTCATCTACGGCAAATCGGGCCTGGGCAAGACGCACCTGCTGCTTGCCATCAAAAACGAGCTCGCCGAGAAGTCGCCCGAGATCAAGGTCAAGTATGCCAACTCCCAGGCATATCTGGACGACCTGATGACCGAGTTCGACCGTCAAAAGAAGAGCAACGCTCCCATCATGCAGGCGTACCACGGCGTGGACGTGCTC
Source organism: uncultured Collinsella sp. (assembly GCA_902493515.1). GTDB lineage: Bacteria > Actinomycetota > Coriobacteriia > Coriobacteriales > Coriobacteriaceae > Collinsella. Next base: position 8,947 of record CABUPE010000022.1, on the reverse strand, counting down.
ATCATCGATGACATCCAAAACATCATCGGCAAGCGCGCGAGCGTGGACTACTTTTTCCAGCTCATGGACGAGTTCATCCGCAACAACAAGAAGGTCGTCATCGCGGCAGACCGCGCCCCCAAGGACCTAAGCATGGACGAGCGTCTGACCAGCCGCTTCAACGCCGGCATGCTCTGCCTGGTTGCAGAGCCCAGCTACGAGATGAAATACAAGATCTTGCAGCGCTATTACGAGAACACCATCGTCGCCGCCCCCGAGGCAGGCGACGACTCGCTGCTGGCGGCCTATGGGGGCGACGGCGGGCACCTGACCGACGAACACTTTAAACACATGGCCGAGGTCTCGGGCACCAACATCCGCGAACTCGAGAGCTTTTGCGAGCGCTGCGCCGGCGAGGCGGGTGACCGCGAGCGCGAGGGCGGGGAGCTCACCTTTGACGATATCGACGCCATCGCCAGCCAGTACTTCGACACATCGGCCAAAAAGATCAACGTCCAGACGGTTCAGTCCGTCATCGAAGAGCAGTACGGCGTGACACACGAGGAGCTCATCGGCCCGCGTCGCAACGCCAATATCGCCAAAGCACGCCATATCGCTATCTACCTGGCCATCGAGATGTGCGAAATGACGACCACGGCGGTGGGCGCCGAATTTGGCAACCGCAACCACTCGACCGTCAGCACGAGCTACAAAAAGGTCCAGAAGATGATCCAGGAAGACCGCACCGTCACCGAAGACCTCAAGTCGCTGCGCGATAAAATTACACTGCGCTCGTAGGGAAATAGAGACACCTGTTGAAAACTTGTCGAAACCACGGGCATAAGGTGTCTAAAACCCAACCCGCGGTGATGAAAAGTTTTGCGCAGGTTTTGAACGTGGAAAACCACCCCTGTTGCACACAGGCTGCTGTCGATTCTCTTTCTGGGTCTGACCTGCGTCTTTGGGAGTAATCAACAGTTTCGTCAGTGCTATTACTATTATTAAGATATTTATATCTATAGAAAGGTATTAAAAGATGAAGTTCACCGTCAGCCAGAGCTCGCTTACACAAGCCATCGGCGTCGTTATGAAGGGTGTCGCTTCGGCATCCACCCTTCCCATCCTGTCGGGCGTGCTCGTCAAGGCCCAAGACGGCATCTTGGAATTCCAGACCTCTAACTACACCATCTCGATCCGTCATCGCATCGCGGCGCATGTCGAAGAAGAGGGCGAGATGGTTATCCCCTGTAAGATGCTCTCCAATATCACCAAGACCCTCCCCGATGCCCCGGTCACCTTTGAGCTGTCCGAGCGCCAGGTGCTGATTGGTTGCGAGAAGAGCTCTTTTAGGCTGAACACGCTTGATGCCAATGACTTCCCCGAGTTTCCGGCCTATGCCATCGAGAGCGCCGTGGAACTGCCGACCGATATCTTGTCCGAGATGGTCGGCCGCGTGTGGCGCGTCACCTCGACCGACAAGGCCCGCCCCATCCTGGGTGGCGTGCACATGAAGGTCGAGAACAACACCGTGCGCCTGGTGGCGACCGATTCCTTCCGTTTGGCCGTGTGCGATACGCAGGTCGAGACCTCGACCCTCGAAGGCTCCTTTGAGCTCAACGTTCCGGCTGACGCCTTTAACGACGCACTGAACATCATGGACAGCCAGGCGACCATCATGATCGGGGCTACCGACACCCAGGTCGTCTTCGAGGCCGGCAACACCACCTACGTGTCGCGCCGCATCGAGGGCGTGTACCCCAACTACAAGCAGCTCATCCCCGATTCGTGCGTGACGAGCGTCAAGATCGACGTCGCCGCCTTTAACGCCGCCCTCAAGCGCGTGGCCGTTATCGCGAGCGCCAACCCCGCCGTCAAGTTCGAGATCGATGTCGAGAACGGGCAGATGGGCCTGTCCTCCATCTCCAATGACCAGGACCTTGCGCAGGAGACGATCGATGTCGAGGCCGAGGGCGAGTCGGGTACCATCGCCTTCAACTACCACTACATCTTCGGCTGCCTCAATGCCCTGTCCAAGGAGAAGGAGATCACGCTGGAGCTCAAGAGCTACTCGCAGGCGGGCATCTTCAAGTCCTACGACAAGATCAACTACCTGTACCTGGTCATGCCGGTTCGCATCTAGCGCTGCGCCATGACCATGTTCGCCCGCGATCTTTCCGTCGCGCACTACCGCAGTTTCGAGAGCTATCGTCTTGCCCTGGACGAGGGCGTGACGATACTTGCGGGACCCAACGCGGCGGGAAAGACCAATCTCATAGAGGCGCTGCAGCTGCTGACGAGCGGCGCCTCGTTTAGGCATCCGACCGCAGCCGAGCTCGTCCATGATGGCGTGGGCTCGTGCAAGATCGAGCTGAGGCTCGAGGGCGACGGCCGCGTACTTGATATGGGATTGAGCGCGGAGGACGGTAAACGCTCGTTTAGCCGCAACGGCAAGAGATGCTCTGCCGCCGGTGTGCGCGGGGTTCTGCCGAGCGTGCTGTTTTGCCCCGACCATCTGGACATGGTTAAGCGAGGCGCCAGTGTGCGCCGCGCCGCCCTCGACGACTTTGGCATGCAACTGAGTGCACGCTATGCCGATCTTGCGAGCACCTATGGTCGCTGCGTGACCCAGCGTAACGCCTTGCTCAAGGAGGCCTGGTGCTGCCGCGAGATGCTCGGCGCGTGGAACGATTCGATTGCCCGCGCGGGCGCGGCTCTGCTCGTGCACCGGTTGGCCCTGCTCGACCGGCTGGCGGGCCATGTGCGTACTGCCTACGGGCAAGTGGCGTCCGGTGAAGCCGCCAACGTGTCCTATGCGTCCACGCTGGGGGATTTGCCCCAGGTCGATGATCGCGAAGAGCTGAAGGGCTGGGCGTACGAGCGCATGCTGGCTGCCCTTGATGAGCACGCCGACGAGGAAATTCGCCGCGGCGTGACGTTGGTGGGACCGCATCGCGACGAGATTGAGTTTGCTGTGGCGGGTCGCTCCGCCCGTTCATTTGCCAGCCAAGGTCAGCAGCGAACGTTGGTTCTGGCCTGGAAGGTGGCGGAGGTGGCCGTGGCTCGCGATGTCCTGGGCACCGCCCCACTGCTGCTTTTGGACGACGTGATGAGCGAACTCGACGGCGAACGCCGCGGTGCTTTCCTGCGGCTGATCGGCGATGATATCCAGACGGTCATAACCACGACCAACCTGGGGTACTTTACCGATGACCTGCTTGATCGAGCCAAGGTGGTGAGCATGGGTGAGACGTGCTAATTACGAGCGCGAGAGCGAAACGGTCGCCTTCAGTGGCTTTTTGAACGCAGAGCGCCAGCGCATCCTGGCGGCTGCGACCCCTGAGCGCCGTGCGCAGATGGAGGCCGCCGAGGAGTCGCGCGCGGTCTATCGCGCGTGGAACGCGGTGTGCTCGGGCACGCGCGAGGGGCGGCATGTGACGGGCCTGCGCTACCTGCCCGAGTCCAATGAGCTGCTGGTATATCTCGACTCGCCCTCGTGGACGCAGGAAATGACGTTGTTGCGCGAGATCATCCGCGCGCGCATGGAGCGCGCCGGTGCGCATGTGGATGGCCTGGTGTTCAAAACCACCGCGCCCGGTCACACGCCGCCCGCCGCCAAGGAGCGCCTTCGCCCAGCGGCGACCGAGCGCCCGCCGGCCCCACACGCCGACCTCAGCGATGCCGAGCGCACCGAGATTGAGCGCCAAGTGGCGCCCATCGAAGACCAAAAACTGCGCGAGGCCCTCGAGAACGCCATGAGAGCCAGTGCCGAGTGGGCCAAGGGCGTGCAAAGCAAAAAAGAGCCTTAAATCGCATCTGGTGGCCTTGTAGAGCCAAATACCCTCGTTCCCGAGGGTATTTTTTTACGATAAACTAGTAAGGCTGTACACATTTTCTTGACTGAAGGAGGACGTGTGGCAAACGAAAACGATTACGATGGCGGCGAGATTAAGATTCTCGAAGGTCTCGAGGCCGTTCGTAAGCGCCCGGGCATGTATATCGGCTCGACGAGCGCCAGCGGTCTGCATCACCTGGTGTGGGAGATCGTTGACAACTCCGTCGACGAGGCCATGGCCGGTTTCTGCACCGAGATCCAGGTGACGGTCCACGCCGACAACTCCATCACGGTCGTCGACAACGGGCGCGGTATCCCCGTCGACGAGCACCCTGTTAAAAAGATCCCGACGCTCGAGGTCGTCATGACGATTTTGCACGCCGGCGGTAAGTTCGATAATTCGGCCTATAAGGTCTCGGGCGGCCTGCACGGCGTTGGCATCTCCGTCGTCAACGCACTGTCCAAGCGCGTGGTCGTTCAGGTTCGTCGCGACGGCAACACCTACGAGATGGAGTTCTCGCGCGGCAAGACCGTCAAGAAGATGGAGGTCGTGGGCACCTCGGATTCGACGGGCACCACCGTCACCTTCTGGCCCGACGACGAGATCTTCGAGACCTGCATTTACGATTTCGATACGCTGCACAACCGTTTGCAGGAGACGGCGTTCCTCAATAAGAACCTCAAAATCGTGCTGACTGACGAGCGCGAGTCTACTCCCCACGTGGAGGAGTTTTGCTACGAGGGCGGCATCATCGACTTCGTCAAGTTCCTTAACGAGGGCAAGGACGTCCCCGAGGCCTTTAAGGAGCCTATCTACATCGAGGGCAAATCGGACCCGGACGCACCTGTGGCCAAGATGGGCGAGGTTGAGGTTTCCCTGCAGTGGAATAGCGGCTACGGCGAGAACGTCATGTCGTTTGCCAACGACATCTACACCCCCGAGGGCGGCATGCACCTTGAGGGCTTCCGCACCGCGCTCACCCGCGTGATCAACGACTATGCGCGCAAGCAGAACCTGCTCAAGGAAAAAGACGCCAATCTGACCGGCGACGATGTGCGCGAGGGCCTTTCGGCCGTTATCTCGGTCAAGCTGCCCGATCCGCAGTTTGAGGGCCAGACCAAGGCCAAGCTCGGCAGCTCCTATATGCGCGCGCTGACGCTCAAGATCGTGACCGACGGCCTTGCCGATTACCTCGAGGAGCACCCTAAGCCCGCTCGCGAGATCGTCAAGAAGGCGCAGCAGGCCTGCAAGGCGCGCAATGCCGCCCGCAAGGCGCGCGAGGCGACCCGCCGCAAGAGCCTGCTCGAGACGGCGTCCCTGCCCGGTAAGCTCGCCGACTGCTCGGTGCGCGATGCCGAGCTGACCGAGCTCTTCATCGTAGAGGGCGACTCGGCAGGCGGTTCGGCCAAGGACGGCCGTCGCCGAGACATCCAGGCGATTCTGCCCCTGCGCGGCAAGATTTTGAACGTCGAGCGCGTTGGTGACCATCGCGCGTTCTCGAGTGACACCATCCAGTCGCTGATTACCGCGATCGGCTGCGGCGTCACGACGAGTGCCGGCGACGGCGGCGATTTCGATATCACCAAGGCGCGCTACCACAAGATCATCATCATGACCGATGCAGACGTCGACGGCGCGCATATCCGCATCCTGCTGCTGACGTTCTTCTACAAGTACATGCGTCCGCTGATCGATGCCGGCTACGTCTATGTTGCCTGCCCGCCCATCTTTGGCATTAAGGTGCGCAACAAGATCCACTACGTGTATCCCAACGGCCGCCAGCCCGAAGACGAGATCCTGCGCGATACCATCCAGAGTCTGGGCCTGAACCCCGATGATAACGACGAGGACGGCAAGGCCAAGGACGGCAAGATCACCAAAAAGCGCAAGGGCTATACCGTCCAGCGCTACAAGGGCCTGGGCGAGATGGACCCCAAACAGCTTGCCTCGACGACGATGGACCCAAAGACCCGCATTCTGCAGCGTGTGTCGATCGAGGACGCCGTGGTGGCGGACCGCGCCGTGCGCGAGCTGATGGGTTCCGAGGTCGGCTATCGCCGCGAGTACATCGAGAAGCATGCACATGATGCACGATTCTTAGATGCCTAACCTGTTCGGCTTTCCCAGCCACCGCGCCTTCGCCCTCAATCGTCGGTCGCGTACCCAAGTACGCTTCCCTCCTCTTTCGGGCGAATCTGCGGCACCTGGAAAAGCCGTCTCCGTGGTAGGGAACTAATTAGACCACGCAAACCATGAGGAGGTAACGTGGCAGACGATATCAACAATAGCGAGGGTATGGACGAGGCCGGCGATGCCGGTATGCCCGATGATCTGAAGCGCCTGCTTGCCCGTGCTGAGCAGGGCGAGGACGGCGATCCGGACGCCTATAACCCCGATGCCGATGATGATGAGGAAGAGGACGACGACGGTGAGCTCGAGGAGAGCTTTGGCGAAGTCGATCGTGGCGCCTCGGCCGGCGAGGACATCAACGGCGGCCAGCTCCAGATTTCGGAGTTCGGTCGCGAGATGAAGCAGTCGTTCATCGAGTATTCGATGTCGGTTATCACAGCGCGTGCCCTGCCGGACGTGCGCGACGGCTTAAAGCCGGTACACCGCCGCATCCTGTACGCGATGAACGAGAGCGGCATCTACCCCAACCGCCCACACAAAAAGTCGGCCTGGACGGTCGGCGAAGTTATCGGTAAGTACCACCCGCACGGTGACTCTGCGGTCTACGAGGCCATGGTCCGCCTGGCGCAGTGGTTCTCCATGCGCACGCCGCTCATCGACGGTCACGGCAACTTCGGCAACATCGACGGCGACGGCGCGGCGGCCATGCGTTACACCGAGAGCCGCCTGGCAAAGCCCGCCATGGAACTGTTGCGTGACTTGCAGAAGGATACCGTCGACTGGCAGCCCAACTACGACGAATCGCTCGCCGAGCCCGTGGCGCTGCCTGCGCGCTTCCCCAACCTGCTGGTCAACGGCAGCCAGGGCATCGCCGTCGGCATGGCCACCAACATCGCTCCGCATAACCTCACCGAGGCGATCGAGGCCACCTGCTACCTGATCGACAACCCCGACGCCACCGTCGACGAGCTCATGCAGATCATGCCCGGTCCGGACTTCCCCACCGGCGCCATCATCATGGGCAGCGCCGGCATTAAGCAGAGCTACGAGACCGGCCGCGGCTCCATTACCGTGCGTGCCAAGGCACACGTGGAGTCCACCAAGACCGGCCGCAGCCGCCTGGTCTTTACCGAGATTCCCTACATGGTCAACAAGGGCACCCTGCAGGAGAAGATCGCCCAGCTTGTCAACGACAAGCGCATCGAGGGCATCTCGGATATGCGCGATGAGTCCAACCAGAAGGGCATCCGTCTGGTCATCGAGCTCAAGAAGGGCGTCATTCCGCAGGTCGTGCTCAACAATCTGTATAAGTACACCTCGCTGCAGACGACCTTTGGCGCCAACAACCTGGCACTCGTCAACGGCGTTCCCAAATGCCTGAGCCTGCGCGAGATGCTGCAGCACTACATCGACCACCAGGTCGACGTCGTCACCCGCCGCACCCGCTTCGACCTTAAGAAGGCCCAGGCCCGCGCGCATATCCTCGAGGGCTACCTGATGGCCCTTGACCATATCGACGAGGTCATCAGCATCATCCGCTCCTCGCAGACCGACTCCGAGGCCAGCAGCCGACTGATCGAACGCTTTGGCTTTACGCCCGAGCAGACCACGGCCATCCTCGAGATGAAGCTGCGCCGCCTGACCGGCCTGGAGCGCGACAAGATCCAAGAAGAGTTGGACGGCCTGCGCCGCGCCATCGCCTACTACGAGGACCTGCTGGCGCACGAGGAGAAGATTCTGGGCGTCATCAAGGAAGAGATGCGCGAGATCTCCAAGAAGTTTGGCGACAAGCGCCGTACCGAGATCAGCCAGGTTGAGAAGGACTTGGACGTCGAGGACCTCATTGCCGACGAGGATATGGTCGTGACCATCACCCACACCGGCTACGTTAAGCGTATCCCGGTGGCTGCCTACCGTGCCCAGAAGCGCGGTGGCAAGGGCGTGTCGGGCGTCAACCTCAAAGAGGACGATGTTATCGACGAGATGTTCATCGCGTCCACGCACGAGTATGTGCTGTTCTTCTCGAGCAAGGGCAAGGTCTATCGCCTGAAGGTGCACGAGCTGCCGGTGGGTACGCGCCAGGCGCGCGGTACCGCGATCGTCAACCTGCTGCCCTTCGAGGAGGGCGAGAAGATCGCGAGCGTCATCAGCTGCCGCGAGTTCCCGGCCGACGAGTACCTGATGTTTGCCACCAAGAGCGGCATGGTCAAGAAGACCGTGATGAGCGCTTACGATCGTAGCCGCCGTGATGGCCTGATCGCTATCAACCTGCGCGACGACGACGCACTGCTGAACGTGCGCCGCGTGCGCGAGGGTGACAAGATTATCCTAGCCACCACCGCGGGCAAGGCGATCATGTTCTCCGAGGAGCAGGTGCGCGCCACCGGCCGCGATACCAGCGGCGTTCGCGGTATCGGTATGAAGGACGGCGTGAGCGTTCTGGGCATGGAAGTCACTAACGGCAACGGCGATCTGTTCGTCATCACCGAGCGCGGCTACGGCAAGCGCACGCCGGTCGCGGACTACCCAGAGCAGAATCGCGGCGGCCAGGGCGTCTACACCATCCAAATGACCGAGCGCAAGGGTAACCTCGCGGCCATGAAGACGGTGGGCCCGCAGCACGAGCTGTTCATCGTGACGGAGGGTGCGACGGTCATTCGCGTCAAGACCGACGAGATCAGCCAGACCGGCCGCGCCACCCAGGGCGTCAAGATGATGACCGTCGACGACAACGACCGCGTATGCGCCGTGGCCCGTATGACGGCAGCCAAGGAAAAACCCGAAGGCGAGGGCGCCGAGGCCGCAGCCGACACCGAAGAGACCCCAGTCGACCTAGGCGACGGCAACGACATGCCAGAGGATCTCCTCGACGAGTAAGTAGTCCTCTCCGGTCAAAAACATCAGACCCCATATATCGGCGGTCGGCGCACCTGCGCGCCGACCGCTTTTTTTCAAGACTTTAGTCTGCTGGCCGCGCAGCGGCCAGCTTTAAACCACCCGCTACG
>CABUPE010000021.1 GCA_902493515.1 uncultured Collinsella sp. | reverse complement strand
TTCCTTCCATTCGTCACCTTCATTACTCCAACGACGAATTCTAGGCGGTGTCCCCGTCCTTTCTTGAAAGGGCGGAGGCGGGGCATGCCCCGCCTCTTACACCACATCTCTGTGCGCTACCTTCGAATCGCTCAAATTAGGCAATTTGCTCTCGATTTTGCTGCTACTAAATTGGTGACAGTACTCATATTTGCCACTTTTTGCCCACGGGGTATCCGGAGGGGCCCTCGGCAGGCATCTAACGCTACAATAACTACCACGTGGCTGGGTTTTGCCGGCCGAATGTGCGATGCCGCGGGAGGGGACATGGTCGAGTTTACAAAGACGATTAAAGATCCGTTGGGACTGCATGCCCGCCCGGTTGCGCTGCTTTATGACATTATCGCCAAGCATCGTAGTGACGTGTCGGTCAGCATCGGTGACCGCCATACCGACGGTCGCGACGTTATAGGGCTCATGGCACTCTGTGGCGAATGTGGCGAAGACGTCGTGTTCCGCGTTTCGGGCGTGGATGAGGCCTCCTGCGTCACGTCGATCAGAAACCTCTCGCTCTAACCTCAACAATGTGACAAGGGGACGGTCCCCTTTGTTGCATAAATTGGTATGACAAGGCACCGCAAAGAGATGGTCTTTGCGGTGCCTCTTTTGTTTCGTATAGGAAACTTTTTCGAAATCTGAATGTGGACCCTTTCCAAAAAGTTAACCGCGTGCTAGTTTACTAAAGCGAACATAGACGTGGTTAACTTTTATCGCGTCGATGTTGAGGACGAACTGACGTTAGGAGCAACTCATGTCTTGCGGACCGCAGATGCCGGCCATGCCGCTTTCGATGGTAAAAGCGGGCGAAACCGTGCGCGTGTCTCGTGTAAAGGGCAATGAGGACATGAAACACCACCTCAAGGACCTCGGCTTTGTCGAGGGCAACGAAATCCACGTGGTGAGCTCGAGTGGTGCCAATATCATCGTCACGGTGCTGGGCGCACGCTTTGGCATCGATTCCAAGGTTGCCATGCACATCATGACCGTCGGTTAGTCAGCAGCATTTCATAAAAACCGAAAGGGGGACAAGAGGATGAAGACGTTGGGTGACGTTAAGGTGGGCGAGAGCTCTACCATCGTCAAGCTTCACGGTGAGGGTGCGCTTCGCCGCCACCTTATGGACCTGGGGCTCATCAAGGGCACTTCGTTCAAGGTCGTGAAGGTCGCGCCGCTCGGTGATCCGGTCGAGATCAACGTGCGCGGCTACGAGCTTTCCATCCGCAAGGAGGAGGCGGCCGTCGTCGAGGTCCAGTAAGGGCTTGTGACGTATATTTCTGCAGATAAAGTTAGGTTTTTCTAACTTAATGCAGCATCTTTGAAGCACATTATCCAGCCTGCGCGGAGAAAGCAGCGCAGGCACACAAGGAAGAAGGATTGAATGGCGGATTCTCAGATCCATGTCGCGCTGGCGGGTAACCCCAACTGCGGCAAGACCACGCTTTTCAACCTGATCACCGGCGCCAACGGCTACGTTGGCAACTGGCCCGGCGTCACGGTTGAGAAAAAGGAAGCCAAGCTCCTAAGCGACAAGAACGTTACCATCACGGACCTCCCCGGCATCTACTCGCTTTCCCCCTACAGCCCCGAGGAGCAATGCTCGCGCGATTACCTTATGAGCGGCGAGCCCGATGTCGTCGTCCAGGTTGTCGACGCCACCAACCTCGAGCGCAACCTGTACCTGGCGCTTCAGGTTATCGAGACCGGCCTGCCCGTGGTCGTCGCCCTCAACATGGCCGACTTGGTCGAGAAGAACGGCGACAAGATCGACACGGACAAGCTGTCCAAGAAGCTCGGCTGCCCGGTCATGATGATCTCCGCTCTTAAGAACAAGGGCATCAAGGAGCTGTTCGAGCAGGTCAAGAAGTCTGCCGCTTCTAAGGGCCAGGTGCCGGAGCACAAGTTCGATTCCTCCATCGAGGACGTTCTGACGCATATCGAGAATAACCTTCCGGCGAGCGTTCCCGCTAACAAGCGCCGCTATTACGCCGTCAAGCTGTTCGAGCGTGATGCGGACGCCTGCAAGCTCATCAACCCCACCAAGGAGAAGGCCGCTCGCGTCGAAGAGCTGGTCGCTCAGTGCGAGCAGGACTGCGACGATGACGCCGAGTCCATCATCACCGGTGAGCGCTACGGCGTGATCGCACACATCATCGACGAGTGCCTCACCAAGGCCCCGGCCAAGATGAGCACCTCCGAGAAGATCGACCGTGTGGTTACCAACCGTATCCTGGGCCTGCCGATCTTTGTGGTCATCATGTTCTGCGTGTACTACATCGCCGTTTCCACCCTGGGCGGAACGGTGACCGACTTCACCAACGATCAGCTCTTTGGCACCGACGGTTGGTATGTGCTCGGTCAGGGCCGCGATGCTTACGATGAGGCTGTCGAGGCCGCGGGTGACGACGCCGACTCGGTCGACCCGGCACAGTACGGCCCCTATGTCCCGGGTATCACCACCATGGTGCACGACGCCCTCGTGGCGGGTGGCACCGAGGACGGTGGCCTGGTCGATTCGCTGGTCTGCGACGGTATCGTTGGCGGCCTGGGCGCCATCTTCGGCTTTGTGCCGCAGATGTTCCTGCTGTTCGTGATGCTGTCCTTCCTGGAGGACTGCGGCTACATGGCCCGCGTCGCCTTTATCATGGACCGCGTGTTCCGCCGCTTTGGCCTGTCCGGTAAGTCGTTCATCCCCATGCTCGTGTCCTCAGGCTGCGGCGTCCCCGGCGTCATGGCCACCAAGACCATCGAGAACGAGAAGGACCGCCGCATGACGGTCATGACCACCACGTTCATCCCCTGCGGCGCCAAGCTGCCGATCATCGCCCTGCTCATGGGCTCCATCATTGGCGATTCTTCCACCACGGCCGCATGGATCAGCCCGCTTTTCTACTTCCTGGGCGTTTTTGCCGTCATCGCCTCGGGCCTCATGCTCAAGAAGACCAAGCTCTTCGCTGGTCGCCCGACGCCGTTCGTTATGGAGCTTCCTGCCTACCACTTCCCGGCGATCCGCTCTTGGGCGCTGCACGTGTGGGAGCGCTGCTGGGCCTTTATCAAGAAGGCCGGCACGGTCATCTTCGCGTCCACTGTTGTGGTTTGGTTCCTGTCCAACTTTGGTAGCTACAACGGCTCCTTTGGCTTCCTGCCTGCGATGGACGGCATCCCCGAGGAGTTCATGGACTACTCCGTGCTCGCCATGCTTGGCAACCTGGTCGCCTGGATCTTCGCCCCGCTCGGCTTTAGCACCTGGCAGGCCACCGCGCTGACCGTCTCGGGTCTCGTCGCTAAGGAGAACGTCGTCGCCACCGCCGGCTCGCTGCTGTCCGTTGCCGACGCCGCAGAGACCGACCCGAGCCTGTGGACCGCGTTTGCCGGCATGTTCCCCACCATGGGCGCTTGCGTTGCCTTTGGCGCTTTCAACCTGCTGTGCGCTCCGTGCTTTGCCGCCATGGGCACCATCCGCAACCAGATGGACTCCGGCAAGTGGACCGCGATTGCCATCGGCTACGAGTGCGCCTTTGCTTGGGTTATCGGCCTGTTCATCAACCAGTTCTATAACCTGCTTGTTCTGGGGCAGTTTGGTATCTGGACGGTTGTGGCCATTGTGCTGCTGGTTGCGATGCTCTTCCAGATCTTCCGTCCCATGCCCAAGCATGCATGGACCGACGAGGATGAGACCAACACTGCCTCCGCCGCAGTTTCCGCTTAAGTCCGAATAAGGATTAGCCCCTTTCACAAGCCCGGGTGTCCCAGCGACACTCGGGCTTTTTGGTAGGGGGGAGATGTGGCGTTTCCGCAGATAAAACCGACCAAAATAAACCTGTCCCTTTTTGGTAGGCGGAGAATGGGGTAAAGTAAGTGATGGTTAACTAGAGGAGGCTTGCTATGGCACCTATCGATATTGTTGTACTGGCTGTTATCGGTATTGCGTTTGTCGCGGTATGCGTGCGCATCTACCGCAAGGGCACCTGCGCTGACTGCGCTCAGGGTGGCGTTTGCACGGGACATTGCTCCAACAAAAAGACGTGCGCCGCGCTGAAAGGCGTCGACAAAGTGGCTGAGAATTTAGGCCGTGGTGTCAAATAAACAACTGGGTATCTTGAACGCCACGCGAGCATCCGTTCGCGGGGCTTTTTACACATTCGAGCGTGAGTGCGGCGAGTAGACATGCATTTTTTGGGGTATCGTTAACTGAATTGTTTATTAGCTGCCCGTCTGTACCGGAGTAATCCTATGAGCGCACGCGTCACCATGAAGGACATAGCCGCCGAGCTTGGCGTTTCCATTAACACCGTGCATAAGGCCCTTACGGGCAAGGCCGGCGTGAGCGAGTCTGTGCGTGCCAAGGTTAATGCTAAGGCCGAGGAGATGGGCTATCACCGCAACACGAGCGCTTCGAGCCTGCGTCGTAAGGACATCAATCTGCTGTTTTGTTTGCCGTGCGCATCGCGTGAGGGCGCTTATTTCTATCGTTACCTATGGGAAGGCTGCAATCGCTTTGAGCAAGAGGTCATCGACCAGGGCATTACCGTTGAACGCGTTGAATTTGGCGTGGGCGGCTACGCTGATGCACTCGAGCAAATCGACGAGCGTCTGCAGGTGGGCGAGAAGATTGATGGTTTGCTCGCCTATGCGCCGGGCGACGATCGTGCGACTGAGCTTTTGGGGCAGATCGCCGAGGCGGGCGTGACGATTGAGCTCGTTGACGGCGACCGCCCTCACCTCGATCGTCTGGGCGCTAGTTTGGCCGACTACTCCACAGCGGGAAGCCTGATGGCCGAGCAGGCGGCCAACCTGGTTCACGCTTCCGGGATCGATACCCGCGTGCTTTTATTGGCGGGCGACCCCTATACCGACTCGCACTATTTGACCGCTCGTGCCTTCCACAATTACCTTCGCGAGCACAATGTTCCTTGGCAGGTCGAGGATCTGACCGGTGCTCATGCCCAGGTCAAGCAGCTCGAGCACGAGCTCAACCAGCGTCTAAGGTCATCGGAAGCCCCCGAGTTGATCTGCAGCGTGTTCGCCGTGGGCTCTGAGCTGATTGCCGATGCGCTTGTCTCGGCTAACAAGGCCGGCGAAGTAATGGTGATTGGCAACGACCTGTTCCCAGAAAGTGCGCTGGCTTTGCGTCGGGGCATCTTTACCAACATCGTCTACAAGGACCCGGTGAGTTTGGCATATCGTGGCGCCAAGACCTTAGGCGATTACCTGCTGTGGGGAAAGACGCCGGCGGAGCCTGTGCAAAAGGGGGCTGTTGAGATGGTGTTTGCCAGCAACGTCGATCGTTACTGCGAGCTCGCCGGAATCTAATGCGTTTAGGGAGTTCCCCACTTGCCGCGTATTTTTTTTGCCAGGGGATCGAAAAATTGTTTCGAAGGCCGCTGATGGCGAATCTGCCGTCAGCGGCCTTTCTTTGTGCCGCTTCAACGCAGGATCCATGGCTCGGCAACCGTTGAGCGGTCAAAACCTACCGTTCGCCCCGTGATAGTTAGGTGAACGTTCACCTTATAATGCATTTTGCACTAAGATGGTGAACGTTCACCTAGAGGATGACGAGCGTATTGTGCGCCCGCTCCGCAAACAAAGGGGTTGTTTGATGAAAAACTTCATGGACGATCAGGATTTCCTGCTGAGCACCAAGACCGGCGAGGAGCTGTTCCACAACTTTGCCGAGGGCATGCCCATCGTCGACTACCATTGCCACATTTCTCCCAAGGAGATTTGGGAGGACAAGCGTTTCGAGAACATCACCGAGGTTTGGCTGGGCGGCGACCACTACAAGTGGCGCTTGATGCGTGCCAACGGCGTCGACGAGCGTTTTATCACTGGCGACGCCCCTGCTCGCGAGAAGTTCCAAAAGTGGGCCGAGACCCTGGGTCGCTGCGTTGGCAACCCCGTCTTTGAGTGGAGCCACCTGGAGCTTAAGCGCTACTTTGGCTACGAGGGCGTCCTCAACGGCAAGACTGCCCAGGAGGTCTGGGACCTTGCCAACGCCAAGCTCGCCGAGGCCAGCTTTACCTGCCGCAACCTGATCAAGCAGTCCAACGTCCGCATGATCTGCACTACCGACGACCCCGCCGACAGCTTTGAGTGGCACAAGAAGATTGCCGCTGATGACAGTTTTGACGTTCAGGTCGTTCCCGCCATGCGCCCCGACGCCGCTCTGCGCATCGAGCGCGGCCAGGAGTTCGCCGACTACTGCAAGCATCTTTCCGAGGTTGCCGGCGTTGAGGTAAGCGACTTCGAGGGCATGAAGGCCGCCATCTCCAAGCGCTACGACGTTGCTCACGAGCTGGGGTGTCGCGCATCCGACCATGCACTCGACTACGTTATGTACGCCCCGGCTACCGCCGATGAGATCGAGGCCATCTTTGCCAAGGGTCTGGCTGCCGAGCCGCTTACCGAGGAAGAGATCCTCAAGTACAAGACTGCCTTTATGCAGTTCGTTGCCGGCGAGTATGTCCGTCTGGGCTGGGCCATGCAGCTGCACTTTGGCTGCAAGCGCGACAACAACCGCGCCATGTTTGCCAAGCTCGGCCCCGATACCGGCTACGATTGCATCTCCAACTACACGCCGTCCGACCAGCTCGCCGATTTCCTCAACTCCATCCAGGAGACCTGCGGCTTGCCCAAGACCATCCTGTACAGCTTGAACCCCATCGACAACACCATGATCGATACCGTGATGGGCTGTTTCCAGGAGGCTCCGACTGCCGGTAAGATCCAGAACGGCTCCGCCTGGTGGTTCAACGACAACGAGGTCGGCATGCGCGAGCAGCTCACGGCTCTGGCTAACGAGGGCGTCCTGGGCAACTTTGTCGGCATGCTCACCGACTCCCGCTCCTTCCTGTCCTATCCGCGTCACGAGTATTTCCGTCGCGTGCTGTGCAGCGTGATCGGCGAGTGGGTTGAGCAGGGCAAGTATCCGGCCGACATGGAGCTGCTGGGCACCATCGTGCGTGACATCAGCTACAACAACTCCGTTCGCTACTTTGGCTTCGATCTGGACACTGTCGAGGCATAGATCTGTATGTGTTCCGATTGGTGAAATCGGTTGCAAAGGGGAGGGACCACATGGGAACAGGGCAACAGAAAAACGAGCAGATCGTGTCTGCTCAGGCGGATTCGAGATCTATGCAGAGCTCGCAGGATATCAAGCTGAGCTGGCGTGAGAAAATCTGCTATGGCTTTGGCGATTTGGGCAACGGATTCATGTTCGATCTTGGTCAAGCATATCTGACCAAGTTCTACACTGACATCTGTCTGATTTCGCCAGGCGTAGTGAGCCTGATTTTCGCCGTCACCAAGATTTTCGATGCGTTCATGGACCCGATTGCCGGTGCATTCGTCGACGGTAGAAAGAAGATTGGCAAGCACGGTCGGTTTCGTCCGGTCATGATGGTTTCGGCCGTGATTCTTGCCGTTCTAACCGTGGTGACCTTCACTGCGCCCGATATTCCCATGGCGGGCAAAATTGCCTATGCGCTGATAACCTACATGATCTGGGGCGTCGTATACAGCTTCACCAACGTGCCGTACGGATCTCTGGCCACGGTAATGACGCGTGACGTCGATGACCGCGCGCACATGGCGTCAACGCGCCAGGCCGGTTCGCTCTGCGCACAGCTCATCACGGGCGTAGCGTTCATCCCATTGGTCCTGTTCTTTGCGGGTGGCGACACGCTCGACGGCAATCCGCACGGCTATACGATTGCAGCTGTCGTCATGGGACTGTGTGGCATCGCCGGATTCGCCATCTGCTTTTTGGGAACGCGCGAGCATATCCGTATCGATCGACAGGCCGAGGAGAAGGCTGCGGGAAAGGCCGGCAAGAAGTCGAGCGCATTCAGCACGTATTTCAAGGTCGTTTTCACCAACAAGAACCTGGGAGCAGTTATCCTGCTTACGCTGTTTACCATCTCGGCCATGAATACCAACAACACCATGATGGTGTATTTCTGCCAGTACAACCTGGGTAACATCGCGTTGCAGCCCATTGTCAACGGCATCATGATCGGAACGTCGGTTGTCGCCATTCTCGCCATCCCGACGCTCGTCAAGCATTTTGGCAAGAAGCGCACGTGCGTTGCCTGCTTTATCGTCGGTGCCGTGGCAAACGGCCTCAACTTCATCCTGCCGACCAATACCGTGACGTTCATCATCTTCGTCACCATCGGCTACGTCGCGCTTGCCATCCCCAACGGTATCACCTGGAACTTGGTTTCCGATGTTATTGATTACGGTGAATGGCACACGGGAATCCGCAAGGAGGGTACGACCTACGCCGCGTTCAACTTTTCTCGTAAGCTTGCGCAATCCCTTGCCGCGATCATTTCCGGCGGCATCCTTGCCCTTACCGGATATGTGGCAAATAAGCCCCAGACGGCTGCCACGCTGCTTGGCATCAAGGGCGCTCTGACGATTTATCCCGCCTGCGCCCTTCTGGTAGCAGCCTTGATTATCTTCGCTCTCTACGACATTACCGAGAAGAAGTTCAATTCCATTTCCAACGACCTGTCGAATGGTCGCTGGGAGCGCGGCAAGATCGGCGAGAGCACTATCGAGACGATCGATAAATAGCCCCGCTGCTTGAAAAATCATGAATGCAACCCGGTGCGGCGATGCCGTACCGGGACTTGAGTTGAGAGGAAAACCTCTATGAATAACATCAGCTACGAGACGCTCGAGAAGATCGGCTACGAGGGCTACGTGCTGCCCAAGGACGCCCCCGAGAAGGTCCTGCAGTTTGGCGAGGGCAATTTCCTGCGCGCCTTCGTCGATCGTTTCTTCGATATGGGCAACGAGGCCACCGGTTGGAACGGCAAGGTCGTCATGGTGCAGCCCATCAGCGGTGCCTTTGATTTCGCCGATGGTATCAATGCCCAGGATGACCTGTACACCGTACTGGTGCGCGGCAAGGAGAACGGTGACACGGTTGACGATTCCCGTGTGATCAGCGCCTGCAGCCGTTGCCTCAATCCGTATCGCGAGGCTGACTACCGTGCCATGATGGAGGTCGCCGTTTCCGACGACCTGGAGATTATCGTCTCCAACACCACCGAGGCCGGTATCGCCTACGATCCGTCCTGCAAGGCCGACGACATGCCGCCCGCGAGCTTCCCTGCCAAGCTTGCCCAGGTGCTCCATGCCCGCTGGGCTGCCGGCAAGCAGGGCGTCATCGTGCTCGCCTGCGAGCTCATCGATCATAACGGCGAGGAGCTGCTGCGCATCATGAACCAGTACGTGAGCGACTGGGGCTGGGAGGACGAGTTTGCGCAGTGGATGGCCAACGACTGCACCGTCTGCACCACGCTTGTCGACACCATCGTTCCGGGTCGCATTCGCGATCCCAAGGAGGCCGCTGCCGTGGCCGAGCGCTTGGGCTACGAGGATCCCTTCCTGGCCGTGCGTGAGCCCTTCCAGATGTGGGGTATCCAGGGTGACGAGTCGCTTGCCGAGAAGCTTCCCTTCGTGAAGGCCGGTCTGCCGGGTGTCTTTGTGACCCCCGACGTCACCCCGTACAAGAAGCGCAAGGTCCGCATCCTCAACGGCGCCCACACCGCCTTTGTCCCGGGTTCCTGGGTTGCCGGCTTTGATATCGTGCGCGATTGCATGCACGACGAGACCGTCCGCGGCTTCATGAACACCATGCTCTACGACGAGGTCATCCCGACGCTCGCCACCGACCTGGATGTCGAGGATTGCAAGGCCTTTGTCGCCGCCGTCGAGAACCGCTTCGACAATCCGTTTATCGACCACGCGCTGCTCTCCATCTGCCTCAACTCTACGGCTAAGTGGCGTGCCCGCGACCTGCCTACGCTCAAGGACTACGTTGCCGAGACCGGCAACCTGCCCAAGTGCCTGGCGACGAGCCTGGCCACGCTCATCTCCTTCTACACGCAGGAGCTCGTGTCCCGCGAGGGCGACGGCCTGCACCTGCGTCGCTCTGACGGCACCGAGTACACCGCTCAGGACGACGCCTTCGTGCTCGACTTCTACGCTGCCCGCGCCGGCGCCGACGACGCCGAGCTGGTGCACGATGTGCTCACCAACGAGCAAATGTGGGGCGAGGATCTTACGCAGATCGCCGGCCTGGAGGAGTTTGTCGTCAACGCTCTCGCCGTCGTGCGCTCCGAGGGCGTCAAGCGGGCGTTCGCGAACGCTCAGGCCTAAATCCTTCTGTACGCCCGCCGGGTAACTGGCGGGCGTCACTCGACTTCTGCTCAACCTGTAGGGTTAGGACTCTTTGTAATGAACACTATCCAGATCAATCCGGCCGACAACGTCATCGTTGCGCTGTCGCCGCTCGCCAAGGGTGCTGCCGTCGAGGTTCCCGGCGTGGGCGAGGTCGTTGCCGCGGAGGATATCCCGCAGGGTCACAAGATGGCCGTGCGCGCCATTGCAGCCGGTGAGGATGTCATCAAGTACGGTCTTCCCATCGGCCACGTGACGAAGGGCATTCAGCCCGGCCAGTGGCTGCACACGCACAACGTGAAGACCAACCTCTCGGGTGAGATCGAGTACGCCTACAATCCGACACATCCGGTCGTTGAGCCGGTCGAGGCCGAGACCTTTATGGGCTTCCGCCGTGCCGACGGTCGTGCCGCCACGCGCAATGAGCTTTGGATCATTCCCACCGTCGGTTGCGTCAACGAAGTCGCTCGTGCCATGTGCGAGCAGGCTCAGGACCTGGTCGAGGACTCGTTGGAGGGCGTCTATTACTTCCCGCATCCGTTCGGTTGCTCACAGACCGGCGCCGACCATGCCCAGACCCGTCGTCTGCTGGTGGCGCTGTCACGTCACGCAAACGCCGCGGGCGTGCTGTTCTTGTCGCTCGGTTGCGAGAACTGCACGCATCAGCAGGTGCTCGACGAGCTCGGTGACTTCGATCACGAGCGCGTTCGTTTTCTCACCTGCCAGGATGTAGCCGACGAGCAGATCGAGGGCCACAAGATTCTGTCCGAGCTGGCTGACTTGGCCAAGCAGGCCAAGCGTGAGCCCATTCCGGCCTCCGAGCTGGTTATTGGTCTTAAGTGCGGCGGCTCTGACGGTCTTTCGGGCATTACCGCCAACCCCACGATCGGTCGCGTGAGCGATATGGTCGTCGCCCGTGGCGGCACGTCGGTGCTCACCGAAGTGCCCGAGATGTTTGGCGCGGAGAGCATCCTGCTCGATCGCTGCGAGAACGAGCAGGTCTTTGACGCCGCCTCTGATATGCTTAACGGTTTTAAGGATTACTTTATTAGCCATGGCGAGGTGGTCTACGAGAACCCGAGTCCCGGTAACAAGGACGGTGGCATCACCACGCTCGAGGACAAGAGTTGCGGCTGCGTGCAGAAGGGCGGCTCTGCACCCATCGTCGACGTGCTGCCGTATGCCGGTCAGGTCACCAAGCATGGCCTGAACATGCTGTGCGGCCCGGGCAACGACATGGTATCCACCACGGCGTTGACGGCTGCTGGCTGCCACGTGATTCTGTTCTCGACTGGACGCGGCACGCCGTTTGGTGCACCGACGCCCACCCTCAAGGTGTTCACCAATCAGCGTCTGTGCGACCACAAGGCCAACTGGATGGACTTTAACGCCGGCGTGGTGGCTACGGGCGAGTGCACGCTCGATGAGGCCGCCGGAGGCCTATATCAGCTGGTACTGGATACAGCGAGCGGTAAGCTAACGAGTGCCGAGCGCCGCGGTTGCCACGAGATCAGTATCTGGAAAGACGGCGTCTGCCTGTAGAGAGATTCGCCATTCGTAGGGGCGGCGAATCTTTTGATCTCGATGACGGGGCTGCACAGTGGTTCTGTGCGAGGGAAGGGTTGCTACTGCGCGTTTGTGAGATGCTTTTCGGTGCCCTTTTCCGCACTGTTGACGTATCTATGGTTATAAATTCGGGCAAATTGGTTTAAGAAGCCGATTTCGTCCAGGTCAATAGAGGGGAATTGCGTGGCTATCCACATCGTTGAGGAAGCAAATCGTTGTCTGGGCTGCAAAAAGGCGTTCTGTCAAATCAAGGGCTGTCCGGTGCAGACGCCCATTCCGCAGGTTATCGACCTCTTTAAGCAGCGCCGTCTGCAAGAGGCGGGCGAGCTGCTGTTCCAGAATAACCCGATGAGTGCGGTCTGCTCTATGGTGTGCAACCATTCGGGCCAGTGCGAGGGCGCGTGCATCCAGGGCCGCAAGGGCACACCGGTGCATTTTTCGAGTATCGAGAACTATATCTCGACTGCATATTTGGACCGCAAGGAGTGGAAGCCCGCGCCGTCGTGCGGCAAGCAGGTTGCCGTGGTCGGTTCCGGTCCTGCCGGCATTACCGTGGCCATTAAGATGGCCCAGCTGGGCTGTGCCGTCACGGTGTTTGAGCAGCGCCCCGAGATCGGCGGCGTGCTGGAGTACGGCATCCCCGAGTTTCGCCTGCCCTGTGCTCTCGTGCAAAAGTACCGTTACGTGATGTGCTCGCTTGGCGTGCGCGTCCGTCCCTCGACCACCATCGGTGGCGCGCTGCATATCGACGACCTGCTGCGCGACGGCTACGATGCGGTCTTTGTGGGTACCGGTACCTGGCGCGCCCGCAAGCTGGGTATTCCCGGCGAGTCGCGTGGCAACGTGCTGTTTGGTATCGATTACCTAGTCGATCCCACGAGCGTGGCGATCGGTCAGAACGTGGCGGTTATCGGCGCCGGCAACGTAGCCATGGATGTTGCCCGTACGGCCCTGCGCACGGGCGCGCGCAAGGTTACCGTGTATGCCCGATCGCGCCATATCTCGGCCATCGATGACGAGGTCGAGCTGACCGAGCTTGACGGTGCCGAAATCGTGTGCGGCAAAGCCATCTGCGCCATCGACGATAACGGCCCGGTCTTCGAGACGGCTATCTTCGATGAGGACGATAACGTGGTGGGCTACGAGGATGAGCTCGATCATGCTGCCGCCGACACGGTGGTCATCGCGGCCTCACAGGTGCCCAAGGACAAGCTCGTGCTTACGACGGGTGGCCTGGAGACCGACCATCGTGGCCTGCTGTCGGTCGACGAGCAGGGCATGACCACGGTGCCTGGCGTCTTTGCCGCCGGCGACGTGGTCAACGGCCCGCTCACGGTGGTCCATGCTGTAGCCGGCGCCAAGCTTGCCGTCGAAGGCATGACTAACTACCTGGGCCTCTAACCCGTCCCATCCATCAGTTGCGGTGAAATACGGACTGTTTTGGCTGTCAAAGGCCTTATCTACTCCGTATTCCACCGCAACTTTTTTGTGAGGGTCGGGATTGAAGGTGGGGAGTGCGAGCGAGTGCGAATGCGGCGGATACTGATACGATAGGTACGTTAGCAACTGCCGCCGAGCGGCTTAAACGAAAGGAAGCCTGTATGGAGTCATCCGCCTACCCGATGCTCTTTAGCCCGATCAAGGTCGGTACGACCGAGGTCAAGAACCGCGTCTTTATGCCGCCGGTGTCCACGAACCTGGCCGATCATGGCTATGTGACCGACGACTTGGTCGATCATTACCGTGCCCGTGCCAAGGGCGGCGTTGGCCTGATCATCACCGAGGTCGTGACGGTCGAGCCCACCTATACCTATCTGCCGGGTGACATGTGCTGCTACGACGACACGTTTATCCCCGGCTGGGAAAAGCTCGCCACGGCCGTCCACGAGTATGGCTGCAAGATCATGCCGCAGCTCTTCCACCCCGCCTACATGGCCTTTAACATTCCGGGCACGCCTCGCCTGATCGCTCCGTCCTTTGTGGGCCCGTCTTACGCCCGCGAGGCACCGCGCCCCATCACGGTCGACGAGATTCACGAGCTCACGCATCAGTTTGGCGACGCTGCCGTGCGTATGCAGAAGGCTGGCGTCGATGGCGTTGAAGTCCATGCGGCACACGCCCACGGCATGCTCGGCGGCTTTTTGACTCCGCTCTACAACAAGCGTACCGACGAGTATGGTGGCTCGCTCGACGCCCGTATGCGCTTCTTGCTCGAGGTCATCGCCGAGATTCGTGAGCGCTGCGGCAAGGACTTTATCATCGACGTCCGCATTTCGGGCGATGAGTACACCGATGGCGGCCTGACCCTCAACGACATGATCTACGTCTCGCGTCGCCTGGAGAAGGCCGGTGTCGACATGATTCATGTGTCGGGCGGCACCACCATCAAGCGCGGCTCCGCCATTCCCGCTGCCGGCACGCAGCAGGCCTCGCATGCCGCCTGCTCGCGCGAGATCAAAAAACACGTCAACATTCCCGTCGCCACCGTCGGTCGCATTAACGAGGCCTGGATCGCCGAGGAGCTGATCGAGGACGGCGCTGCCGACATCTGCATGATGGGCCGCGCCAATCTGTGCGATGCCGAGTTCTGCAATAAGGCCGCTGCCGGCAACGCCGACGATATCCGCCCCTGCATTGGCTGCCTGCGCTGCCTGAACGGCATCATGTTCGGCAAGCGCATCTCCTGCACCGTCAACCCCGATGTTGAGCGCGACGAGGCCGGTTACGAGCCTGCCGCCGAGGCCAAGAACGTACTGGTTGTGGGCGCTGGTCCTGCGGGCATGGAGGCGGCGTTCATTGCCGCCAAGCGCGGCCACAACGTGGTGCTCGTGGACAAGCAGGATGAGCCGGGCGGCGAGATGCGCATCGCAGCCGTTCCGCCGGCAAAGCAGGAGCTCACCCGCGTGATCAAGTACCAGTATCGTCGTCTTGCCGAGGCGGGCGTGAAGTGCGTATTTGGCACCGAGCTTACTGCCGAGGACATTCAGCGTGACTACGCCGGCTACGAGGTTGTCCTGGCTTATGGCGCCGAGCCCATCGCTCCGGCCTTCATGCAGGGCTTTAAGCAGGTTATGACAGCTGACGACCTGCTGGGCGGCAAGGCTTTCCCGGGCAAGAAGATCGTCATCGTCGGCGGCGGCACCGTCGGCTGCGAGACGGCCGATTACCTGGCCCCGCTGGTCAATGACCTGTCGCCGGCCAACCGCGATGTCACCGTCATCGAGATGACCAAGACGCTCGCCGCCAACGAGGGTGGTGCCGGTCGCGCGGTGCTCATCACGCGCATGCTCTCAAAGGGCGTCCACGTGCTGACCGAGGCCAAGGTGACCGAGATTACCGAGGATGCCATCAGCTACGAGAAGGACGGCGAGGTCCGCACCATCGCCGATGCCGATACGCTGGTGCTTGCCATGGGCTATCGTCCCAATACCAAGCTGGCCGACGACCTGGTTGCAGCTGGCATTGCTGTCCACGTGCTGGGCGATGCCCAGAAGTGTGGCAACATCCGCGATGCCATCGGCGATGGCTATAAGGTTGCCTGCGAGCTCTAGTCAACCCCTTTGCACCAATCGATTGCAAAAAGCGGCGGCTGCCCTGTGTGTTGGGCAGCCGCCGCCTGCGTTTTGCCAAAGAAAGATTATTGTCGGGCCCTAAATGCCTTTTGCTTCTGCTCCCTCCGCAATCATGTTGCGGTTATACACCAGGTGCAGATACATCGCGTCGTGCGCGGCGGTGGGATTGCGCGAGGCGATGGCGTCGGCCACATCGCGGTGCGTGCGGATAGTTTCCTCGACGAGCTTTTTGCCGGTCACGTCGATAAAGAGGGGGACGGATGCCTTGAGCACGCCCATCAGGCGGGGAACGACGAGGTTTCCGGAGCTCTCGGCAATGGCATTGTGGAACGCGGTGTCGGCGGCGGAGTAATCCTCACCGGCCTCGGCCAGGCGCTCGGATTCGTCGCAGAGCTCTTTGATACAGACGACCTGGTCGTTGGTTGCGTGCTCGGCCGCCATGCGTGCTATCTGCGGCGGTGCCACGGCCCTCTCGCACGTCAACGATGCCGGTTTTTGGATGTGCTCCTCGTTCCTGGAGATTGACGAGAAGACAACCCTCAAGTCCTGGACCGTTATGGAGACGCTCATCGGCCTTTCGGGTCTTGCCTGCGCCCTGGTGATTTCGTTCTTCGCCTAGTTCGCGTAGCTAAGCATCTTCCGCCGAGTGCATCGCTCGGTACCCATTTACACCTGATTCATTAACCAACGATTGGTACAACCGTTCAAACTAAAAGAGGAGAACATCATGGACGAGAAGACCAAAGCACAGATTCAGCAGGAGGCCGCCGACCTGGTTGCCAAACTGCAGCCGCGTTCCGGCAAGTTTCGCACCATCAGCCCCGAGATGGACCCGCTGCGTCTGGGCTCCGGCTGGACGATCGAGGATCTGGACAAGTCACAGGTCATTATCGAGTCGACGTTTGGCGACTCGCACCCGGGTTCTGCTGGCCTGTTTGAGCTGGTCGAGGAGGTTCGTGCTGGCGTTGCCGAGGCTGGCGGTCACGGTGCCCGTTACTTCTGCACCGATATCTGCGATGGCGAGGCACAGGGCCACGACGGCATCAACTACTCGCTGCCCAGCCGCGACATGATCGCCAACATGATCGAGATCCATGCCAAGGCCACCCCGTTCGACGCCGGTGTCTTTGTCGCCAGCTGCGATAAGGGCCTGCCTGCGAACCTCATGGCCATGGGCCGCATCAACATCCCCTCCATCGTCGTTACCGGCGGTGTCATGGATGCCGGTCCCGATTTGTTGACCCTGGAACAGCTCGGCGCGATTTCTGCCCGCTACGAGCGCGGCGAGATCTCCCGCGAGGAGCTTGAGTTTGCCAAGCACAACGCATGCCCCAGCTGCGGTGCCTGCTCGTTTATGGGCACCGCGTCGACCATGCAGGTTACCGCCGAGGCCCTGGGCCTTATGCTCCCCGGCACGGCCCTGCTGCCCGCAACCAGCTCCGATCTGCGTGAGTTTGCGCGCGAGGCCGGCCGTCAGTCCGTGTGGCTCTCCGAACACAACCTGTGCCCGCGCGACATCGTGACCAAGGAGTCCTTCGAGAACCTCATTATGGTCCACGGTGCCATTTCGGGCTCCACCAACTCGCTGCTGCATATCCCCGCGATTGCCCGCGAGTTTGGCATCGAGATGTCCGCCGACGACTTCGATCGCCTGCACCGTGGCGCCCACTACCTGCTCAACGTTCGCCCCGCAGGTGAGTGGCCGGCGCAGTTCTTCTACTATGCGGGTGGCGTGCCGCGCATCATGGAGGAGATCAAGTCGATGCTTCACCTCGACGTTATGACCGTCACCGGCAAGACCCTCGGCGAAAACCTCGAGGACCTTAAGAACAACGGCTACTACGAGAAGTGCGGCCGCTACTTGGAGAAGTGGAACCTCAAGCGCGAAGACATTATTCGCCCGTTTGACCAGGCTTTTGGTACCGACGGCTCTATCGCCATCCTCCACGGCAACCTTGCCCCCGAGGGTGCCGTCGTCAAACACACGGTTGTTCCGCGCGAGATGTTCCGGGCCACGCTTAAGGCTCGCCCGTTCGATTGTGAGGAGGACGCTATCCACGCCGTCCTGACGCACGAGATCAAGCCCGGCGATGCCGTCATCATTCGTTATGAGGGCCCCAAGGGCTCCGGCATGCCCGAGATGTTCTACACCACCGAGGCTATCGCCAGCGACCCCGAGCTGGGCGCAAGCATTGCCCTGATCACTGACGGCCGCTTCTCCGGCGCCTCCAAGGGCCCGGCTATCGGTCATGTTTCGCCCGAGGCTGCCGTGGGCGGCCCGATTGCCCTGATCGAGGAAGGCGACCTGATCCGAATCAACATCCCCGAGCGCTCGCTGTCCATCGTGGGCATCGCCGGCAAGGAGATGGAGCCGGCCGAGGTCGACGCCGTCCTGGC
Organism: uncultured Collinsella sp.; assembly: GCA_902493515.1. Classification (GTDB taxonomy): domain Bacteria; phylum Actinomycetota; class Coriobacteriia; order Coriobacteriales; family Coriobacteriaceae; genus Collinsella. The sequence goes on along the minus strand of CABUPE010000021.1, from coordinate 23,611 downwards.
CGAGCGCCGAGCCGCTTGGAAGCCCAAGGCTAATCGTTACACCTCCGGCACGCTCAAGTTCTTTACCGAGCATGCAGTTTCCGCCATTCAGGGTGGCTACATGGAGTAGCGCACGTACGCATCGAATTTCTCCTCTCATAGATGTGCGGCACAAAGAGCCCCGAGTTCATATGCCACGTCACCGGGGCGCGTTGTTCAGCGCCGCCGGGGCGCTCCACTCAAACGACAAGAGACGTCTTACGCAAGCGCCCGCGTCCGTGGATAAAACCACGGGCGTGGGCGCTTCACTTTATTCCCAGCCGCTTTATTCCCAGCCCTTCCACACGTCAGGCTCGTAGCCAACGGTTGCCTGGCGGCCGTTGCGAACGATGGGCTCACGAAGAATCTGCTGGTTATCGAGCACCTTTTCGAACTTCTGGTCGGCAGCAAGATACTGTACGAGCGCAACCGTGTCGGCATCTTTCGCCTTTGGATCGATCACAGCGTCGATCCCGCCGACGGCGCGCGCCACGCTTTCGAGCTCGCCTTCGCTCAATTCTCGTCCGTCCATGATACGACAAGGGAGCCGAGCAAAAACAGAGCAGGCGGAGATGGAGGAGGACGGCGACCGACCGTCGGCAAGAGTCGGCCGGATCGGACTGGCGCCCAGCGCGCGCCGGCGACACGCTCGCAGCTGCACACATAGCCGATGTACAAGCTCGCCGCGGCGTTCCCTCGCCCCGCGGTGTGGCGATAGAGAAGCACGCCACCCGTCAACGATGGCGCCTCGGTGAAGAAAATCAACGTCTGGGTTACATCCCTTGAAAGGGGCGAAGACGGCTGCTAGTATACCTCCCCGCTATGAAGGATTTGACCAAAGCATACATCGCAATTCGGCGGCCCCTGGTATACGGGGCCTCTCCTGTTGTTCCCCAAGTGCGCTCTGAGCAGCCGCTTTCTTCCTGTCGTATCTGATGCACGCATAGCACGTGCATGTTATTTCGCCCGTGGGCCGGCGCGCCTTCGGCGAAGAATCGAATAGATACGAAGGAAGCTTATGTCTGATAATTGTACGGTCGCGCCCGCCAATGGGCGCATTACCGGTACCCAGATCCGCATCGTCGCGGTCGTCGTCCTGGGTGCCTTCTTGGCGCTACTGAACCAAACGGTGATGTCGCCTGCGCTGCCGGTCATCATGTCCGATTTCGCCATCGATGCCTCGACTGCCCAGTGGATCATGTCCATATACCCGCTGGTGAGCGGCATCATGGTCCCCGTTTCGGCGTTCCTTATCGACAAGTTCAGCACCCGCGCGCTATTCTTCGGGGCGACGCTGGTGTTCGCGCTGGGCACGCTGCTGTGCGCCGCAGCCCCTGATTTCCTGTTCCTCATCATCGGTCGCGTGTTGCAAGCGGCGGGCTCAGGCGTGCTCATGCCGCTTGTCTCGGTGGTTCCCATGCTGGTGTTCCCCGTCGAGAAACGAGGAACGGCTATGGGCATGGCGGGCATCGTCATGTCGGCGGGTCCCGCGGTCGGCCCCGTCGTAGGCGGCGCGGTGATCGACACGTACGGCTGGCGCACCATGATCGGCGCCATCGTCCCCCTCGCAATTCTCGTGCTGGTGCTGGGCGTGTTCATGCTGAAAAACGTGGGCGAGCTGAAGAACCCCAAGCTCGACCTGCCCTCGGTCGTCCTCTCCACCATCGCCTTCGGCGGACTTCTCTACGGGTTCTCGAGCGCCTCGTCGATGGGTTGGGGCAACCCCGTGGTGCTCGGCTCGATCGTCGCGGGTGTCGTGTGCTTGGTGCTGTTCGTCGTACGCCAGGGCAAAATCGAGGACCCGCTGCTTCAACTGGGCACGCTCAAGACGCGCGAGTTCCGCGTGGCCGCCATCATCGTCACGCTCATCAACGCCGCATGCCTGGTCACCAACACGCTGTTGCCGTTGCTGCTGCAAACCTCGCTTGGCGCTTCGGCCTTCGAAACCGGCATGGCCATGCTTCCCGCCGCGGCGGTGGGCATCATCATCAGCCCTATCTCCGGCGTGGTGTTCGACAAGTTCGGTCCGCGTGCCATCTCGATCGTCGGCCTGGCCCTCATGACCGGCGCCCTGTTCCTGCTCTCGCTTTCGACGGTAAACACGCCCATCTTGGTGGTTGCGCTGTTCTGCATGCTGCAGTCCGCCGGCCAGTCGCTCGCGAACATGCCGGTAAACACATGGGGTGTCAATGCCTTGAAAAATGACATGATCGCCCACGGCAACGCCATCGCGAACACCGGCCGCCAGGTCGCCGGCGGTTTGTGCACGGCGCTCATCATCACGGTCATGACAAGCGTCACCGCGTCGGCCGGCGTCGATGCGAGCACCCAAGTAGCCACCGCCGTGGGCGCGGGCGTCGCTTACAAGGTGTGCGCGGCAATCGGCCTCGTTTCCCTTATCTGCGCCATATTCAGCGTGCGCACCAAGAAAACCGCACCGAAAACGAAGGAGGCATAAGCGATGTCCGAGATTCTGTCCGAGCGCATCCCGCTCGAGCTCGAGGGGACGCCCGTTTCGAGCATCATGATTGAAGAGCCGTTCACCTGCACGCAGGATTGCACGATTTCCGACGTGGTGCGCATGCTCGCCGAAAACGAGGTGAGCAGCATGCCCGTAATCGATGAGCGCAACCAGGTGGTCGGGTTCATCTCCGACGGCGATGTCATGGGAGCCATCGCGCAGCATCGCGCTCACACCATCTTCACGGGCGGCGACGCGTCCATGCTGTACTTCGACGATCAGAGCCTTGAGCAGCGCATCGAAGACCTGAAGGATCGCTGCGTCATGGATTTCGCGACGCGCCAGGTAGTGTGTGCCCGTCCCGAGCAGAGCATCGCCCGCGTCGCCGCGCTGCTGGCGAAGAAGAAGTTCAAGAAGCTTCCTGTGGTTGATGACGAGGGCAAACTCGTGGGGGTCATCCGCCGCTCCGCCATCACCAAATACATCTTCGGCATCCTTTTCCAATAGGGGCAGGTCGCACTTGAGGCGAACATCTCGAGGCATCGAGCCAGCAACTGGACCAGACAACCTTGACACGCACGCGCTTTCCCTCGATGCTTCGGTAAGAGGAGCTGCGAAAATCGCAGCACGGGTGATCGGCGCCGCGCCCCCGAAGGCAAAAGCGAACACGGGAGCGATACGATGGGAAAAGTCCTGGACGAAGATTTGGTTTATGAGATTCTCTCCGTCGTGGCAGAGATTCCGGCGGGATGCGTCGCCTCGTACGGTCAGATAGCGCGCCTCATCGGCAGGGAGAAAAACTCTCGCCTGGTCGGAGCGGTGCTGAGCGAGGCGGATCGCTACGGCGATTATCCCTGCCACCGCGTCGTCAACCACGCGGGACGCCTCGCGCCAAACTTCCCCGACCAGCGAGCACTACTGACGGAGGAAGGAGTCGCCTTCCGAGACAACGGCTGCGTCGACATGAAAAAGCACCAGTGGAACGAGTAGCCAGGCAGCGTAGCGTCGAAAGGAGCGACGCCACGGGGAACGACCTGCGCCCCGCCGCCGGACAACCTATGGCAAAGTGACACGTCCCACAAAGAGCGGCGCACCAGTACGAGACACGACCGCGACGTAAAAAGACCCTATGATACTCGTAAGCATCTATCTGATTGCCCGCCTCGAGGTACCCAAAGAACGAGAGATGCCGAAACCCCTAGACAAAGAAAAAGGTCGGGAGCTTTTATGCTTCCGACCTGAAGTTTCATGGTCGCGGGGGGCGGATTTGAACCACCGACCTTCGGGTTATGAGGTCGCTACGACGTTGTTTCATTCAGACATTTCGACCCAAATTGAAGTCAATATAACTCCAGGTCATCTGATGTTTTCATAGATTTACGAAAGAAAAGTACGCGGAATTATTCGACCCAAATTCGACCCACAACGAGCTTGAAAGCGGTCAGGCGGAGCATTACCCTTGGGGTGTGACCCCACGCAGGGCCCTCCACCAAGGGTAATGCCCACCCGCCCCAGCCCTTTGCGCCATTCCGCGCAACCGAGCGCGATTCTCAGGCACTTCAGGCAAGGAACACGATGAACGACCGACCTCTCGTCATAGGCAAAGGAACGAAGCAACGCCGCGACAAATACACGTGGCGCTACCGTCACAGCCTCGGCAAGGATCCGGTCACGGGCAAATACCGCTATTCGCCGTGGCAGACCATACATACCACCAAAAGCCGAGAGGTCGACGCCGCACTCGAAGCCTACAAGGCAGAACTCAACAGCGGCACCTACGTCCAAAAATCGAGGGACACCGTCGGCTCGTACGCAAAAAAGTTCCACGACAACCGCGAAGGAACCATCACGCCGCTCGCCTACTCGACATCCTACTCAATCGAGAACCGGACGCGCACATCACATGCGTGATGCTCATGCTCGACACCGACATGAGAAGGGCAGAAGCCCTCGGGATGACGTGGTCCGATGTCTCCGTCGAGAACAGAAGCATCCTCATTGAGCAGCAGTTCGCGGCCGATCGAAGCGTTCGCTCGCCCAAAAGCAAGAAAAGCGTGCGGAGGATCTCGATAAGCGAGACGCTGACGTCGTATCTCGAATTCTGGAAAAAGGAGCAGGCCCGCGAAATGGAAGCCTTCGGCCTGGAACAAGTCAAAGGCACTCCGCTCGTCCACTCATTCGAACGAACGAAAGACAGGCATCCCCAAGTCAACTTCATGGACCTGAATGGGTTTTCGCGCTGGTTCAGAAACTTCAGCGTCGAGAACGGGTTCGGCAAGTTCGAAGGCGTTCGAACATACCATTATGTGAAGGAAACTGTCGACGGGGAAACGATTTCGAAGCGTTATGAGCATAAAGAGTGGCTCGAATTGAGGGATTACCTCAGGAAGCATCCCAAGGTTCGCGAGGCGAGGCATATCAGCACATATGAGAGCGAGCACCTTCCTTACGGATATTCGGGCCTATCGAGCCACACCGCTACTGCCGCTACTGCCCGCTACTGCCCGCCAGCTTCCGAACCAGCGGGCGGTAGCAGCACCCCGAACATCTCGCCGACAGCGCAGAGAGTCGTCGACCTGGCGGCCAAGGCCGACATCGAGGACGTGATGCTGTGCGACCTGCCCGGCGTCCTGTCCTTCCTAGGGCTGCCACCTGAGACGGAGATGCCGCCGGGCAACAAGGGGAAGACGAAGCTCAAGAAGCTCTACAGGAAGGTGGCGCCGAACAAGGCATACCACTCCGGCGAGCGCGCCAAGGATTTGATCTCGCACCTCGACATGGCAGAGATCAGGGCATCGGCGCCCGTCCAAGAATTGGGATGCAGTTCAATACGAGCTCGGGGCTCTTTTCGTCTAGATTGGGGACGCATGGCCGGACGAAAACAATTTGCGTCTGGTAATAAGCGTACGAAAGCGCAATTTACGTCTTAATTCCGTACGCAAATCAAGACGAAAATCGTTTACGTCTGCTTTAATCCGTACGAAAACGGTTTTCGTCTTGCAGGGCAGTTGCCGTTTCTACAGTTCAACTTCCAGTTCGGCTTTGTGCTCGTAGAGGTAGTCGCGCATGTAGGGGATGGCAAATGAGACCTTGCCGTACGAGGGAGCCTCGATAATCGATTCTCTTAACAGGCGGCTGCGGACGGAACTCACCTGTTGAGGCGTTTTGTTTAGGGCATCGGCAACCATGCTGGTCGAGCTCGTCTGCCCCAAAGATGCCATGCTCAGCAGATAAGCGATGCACGTGGGCGGAATGCGCTGTAGCGCGGGCTCAATCACCATGGCACAGAAGCGTTCGCGTGCCGTTGCAATGCCGCGCTCGGCTTCTTCTTCTCCAATAATCGGTGTATGTGCGCGTCTTGCCAACTGCCATGCGTAGTATCCAACGAGTTGGATCATGAAAGGATAACCTTGCGTTGCCTCGGCAAGTTGGCCGGCAATACCTGGCTGCAACTCCATGCCAGACGCTTCAATGGTTTCCTCGAGGGAGTACGACACTTCGGTTACTGCCACAGCCTTCAGGTCAAAGGGGAGGGCACGGCGCAAAAACGTAAGTGTCTTTCCGTTGATGATGCTTTCAATCATCGAAGGCAGCCCCGCAAAAACAAAGGCGATATCAAGGTCTTCGCCGATAACCTGCTGAATCGCAATGGAGAGCGTTCGGACCTCATCGAGCTCTGCGTCTTGAACCTCGTCGAGAGTGATGAGCAGGCCATTTTCATTCTTGGATATTGTCTGTCTCATGGCGTCGCGTAGCGATGGACCGATTCGCTCAATGTCTATGCTGCCGATGGATATGCCAGCTACGGTGGGCTCAAATCTGGCGTGTTTGGCCTGGAATTTGGGCTGCAGCTGTTCGAGAATGCGTTGGCAAAGTCCCTCGGTTGCGACCTCTTTTATGACCGTCCAGCCACGGCTTTGCGCCAAACGTGAGCACTCGTCAAGGAGGACCGTCTTGCCCGTTCCACGGACGCCGGCTATGCGCATTAGGCGCCCCGGGGCACCAGGCCCGTTGATGAGGCCTTCATTGAATTCTTCGAGTACATCTTCGCGGCCGATAATCGTGGGGGGTGTTTTACCTGCTGTGGGCTTAAAAGGGTTTGTTTGCATGTGAGCCACCTTTGCTCAAGATATAGCAAGATATAGCAAAGTATAGCAAGATATAGCAAAGTATGGTGAAATATAGCAACGTATAGCGCTGTTCGCGGGTTCTTACGGTGGTGCTATTTTCCGAATGCCGCGCGGATAAAGCGCTGGGCGAACAGCTTGTTGGCAACTCACGAGGGCTCGGGGTGCCAATTTGGGGTGCAGTAGTGCTGCGCCACGAAAAGGGCCTATCTACTACGTTTAAGCCGCAGGGGTCAACCATAGTCGGCTTTTTCGAAAATCGACAAGCTGTCTACCTGCGGTTTTGTTTTCACGGTTTTCGGTATGGCCGAGGCTATCCGTGTTAACGTAGTAGATGGGCCACTTTTGTGGCAAGGGGCCGACCTGCGGCTCAGGGTAGCCAAAAAGCCCCGTCCCAAAAAGACTGATTGGGAGCTGGGGCGTGTCGATGCGATAGTATTGCATGGTGGTATTCGACTAACCGAGGACTTATCCGAGGGCTTTATGGAACAACACCAGCATTATCAGAGCCTGCAAGATCAGGCATACAACGCATTGCGCTCCAAGATCATCTATGCCGAGCTCAAGCCCGGCACGCGCCTTTCGGCGATTGGTCTGGAAAAGGAGACGGGAATCGGGCGCACGCCCATTCGCGAGTCCTTTGTACGCCTGCGTGAGCAGGAGCTGGTGGAAACGCGCCCCAAAAGCGGCACCTACGTCTCTAAGATCAGCATGGAACACGCCGAAAACGCCTGCTTCTTGCGTGAGAAGCTCGAGAGAAGCGTGCTTATTAAATGCTGTTCGGCCGCCACGCCCGAGCAAAAGCATCGGCTCGAGCAGATTCTTGCCGAGTCCGAGTCGCTCGACCATAGCGAAACGCGTCGCTTTTTCGATCTGGACAACCTGTTCCATGAGACGTGTTTTGAGATTGCCGGCCGCCACATGTTGTGGGATTGGATGAAGAGCGTCAATACGCATTTTGAGCGATACAACTGGTTGCGTATGGTCTCTCAGGATCTGGATTGGGAGCCGATTCGTCGGCAGCATCGCCGAATTCTCGAGGCCATTAAAAAGGGCGATACCGACACGGCGAGCTATCTGGCCGAGACACACCTGCACCTGATGCCCGAGGAGCAGGGCCCGGTTATCGCCTTACATCCTGACTATTTTGAGCTGTCCAAAGACTCGGCCATCTAACTCGTTCTCTTCATTAGTTGCGGTGAAATAGGGATTGTTTTGCGGCTCTGATGGTGTAAGCAGTCCGTATTCCACCGCAAGTGCCGGGGCACATCGGGGCACGAAAACGCTGCGGCGCCGCTTGGAGGAAAAGACCGGAAGCAAGGGTCCATTCCTCCAGACGGTGCCGCAGCTGTTTTGATGGTTCGGCTTTTGTCGAAGTGTCTTAGTTGAGTGCGACTGCCAGCCGAGTAGGCAAAGCGGCTCGGGGGCGTGTCGCTTCCGTCACGTTCTATCAGCATACAAGACGGTTTTGGTTCTTGCTCGTGACGGAAACGGCGCGCTTCCGAGCCGTTTTAAAAGAAAGGGGGCGAGGTCTAGGGCACGCCCCCTTTCACGATAGAGAGCTAAACCTAGCCGCGGACCTTTTTGACGACGTCCATGGCCTCGCGGGCAATCTGCTCGACCTTGGAGAAGTCGCCGTCGGCAAACAGGGCCGGCTTAACCATCCAGGTGCCACCGCAGGCGATGATGGCGGAGGAGCTCAGGTACTCCTCGACGTTGGCGGTGCTCACGCCGCCGGTAGGCATAAAGCGGTGACCGACAAACGGAGCAGCGAGGGCCTTGATGGTGTTGAGGCCGCCATACTGAGCCGCGGGGAAGAATTTGGTGACCTTGAGGCCCAGGTTCTCGGCGGCGGTGACCTCGGAGGGGGTCACGGTGCCGGGAAGGACAGGCAGGTCGATGTCGATGCAGTGCTTCACGACGTCCTCGTTGTAACCCGGGGAGACGATGAACTTGGCACCGGCTGTGCGGGCCTGCTCAACCTGCTCGACGGTCAGGACAGTGCCGGCGCCAACACACATCTCGGGCTCGGCCTCGGCCATAGCGGCGATGCACTCGGCGGCGCAGGCGGTGCGGAAGGTGACCTCGGCGGACTTCATGCCAGCTGCCATAAGGGCGTGGGCGAGCGGAGCGGCGTCCTCGACCTTGTCGAGCACAACGACCGGCACGATGCCCAGGGACTCAAGCGTGGTGTAGAACTGATCGAACATGATGTTCCTTTCGATGTGTGGCGCGCATGGGCGCATGATTGCCAAATGTGCTGGTCAGGAGCCGATTTTGGATTGGTTATCGGAGGCACTGCTTGGGGTTCAAGCAATTCCAAAACCGGCTGCTCGACCAGTCGTGTAGGGAATGCCAGGCAAAACCGGAATGGGACTGGTGGTTTTGCCCGGCCGGAGGAATCGGGGAGCGGGCCGCAGAGGTATGGGATTGGAAAGCTGCGGCCCGCGGAATGGAGACGGACTAGCGCGCGACGCGGGTGCCACCGTCGGCGGCGTTGGCCACAACGGCGATCTCGTCGGCGGTCACCAAGTTGGAATCGCCCTTGATGGTGAGCTTGAGGATCGAGGCCGCAATCGCGTAGTTGACGGCGTCCTGCGGGTCAAAGTCGTTGATGAGGGCATGGACGAGGCCGGCGTTGAAAGCGTCGCCGGCGGCAACGCCCTCGAGCACGTGCACGTCGTGGGCAGGGGAGAACCAGTGCGCGTCGCTCTCGGCGTCATAGAGCATGCCCATCCAGATGGAGCGTTCGACGCAGGAGATGTTGCGGACGACCGAAGCGACCTTCTTACAGCCGTACTCGGCGCAAATCTGACGGGCCATCTCGACGTAGGTGTCACGCTCCTCGATGCCGTGGGCAAGGGAGCCGGAGACGCAGGTCATGCCAAGGCCGGCAGGCGCATCCTCGTCGTTGGCGATGCAGATGTCGACGAGCGGCAGGAGTTCCTTCATGGTGGCCTGCGATTTCTCGGGCGACCACATCTTGCCGCGATAGTTCACGTCGCACACGGTGGTGATGCCCTTGGCGCGGCAGACGGCGAGAGCCTCCTTGCAGGCGGCGGCCATCTCGTCGGAGACGGCGGGGGTCACGCCGGAGAAGTAGAAGACATCGATGCCCTTGAGGATCTCGTCCCAGTCAAAAACATCGCGCTTGGCCATGTTGATGGCAGAGAACTTGCGGTCGTAGACGCAGCCGTTGCCGCGCTGCGAGGCACCGACCTCAAACACATAGGAGCCAAGACGGTCGCCCTGACGCACGACGCGCGTGGTGTCGACGCCGTAGGCCTTCAGCGAACGCAGGGCGCACTCGCCCAGACGGTTGGCCGGGACAACGGAGACGTAAGCGGCCTTGTCGCCCTGGTAGGCCAGGGAAAGCGCGGTGTTTGCCTCGGCGCCGCCGTAGCGGACATCAAACTCGGTCGCCTGCTCAATGCGCAGGTGGTCTTTGGGCGATAGCCTCATCATGATCTCGCCGAAGGTAAGAACCGTTTTACCCATGGTCGCGTAGCTCCTTCTTGCTCGTGCGTACACCTTTGATATGGCGTTGGCACGCAGGTGCCAAGACGGTAGGGTGCGTCTTTGCACCTGCGTGCCAACGCTCACCGAAATCGGTTTACGAAATCGGTTTCGTTTCGAGTTGTAGTATACTCACCTACAGCGTTTTGCAAGCGAGATTTTTAAAAAAATGCCTAAAATGGTTCAGACCGCCGACAATTGGGAAACGGGGTGCGCTATGGCGCAGATGAGAATCAAGGACATTGCCGCCGAGGCGGGCGTGAGCCCGGCCACGGTCTCGCGCTATCTCAACAACCGCCCCGGGCAGATGACCGAGGAAACCCGTGCTCGCATCGCGGCGGTTATCGAGCGCACCGGCTATCGCCCGCGTGCCGCTGCGCGCAATCTGCGCAGCTCGCGCACCAACCTCATCGGCGTGATCCTGGCCGACATCGCCAACCCGTTCTCGAGCGCCATGCTCGAAGGGCTTTCCGTCAGCGCCGCCGCGCGCGGCTGCTCGCTCATGACGGCCATTAGCGGCAACGACCCCGCTAAGGAAGCAGAGTCGCTCACCAGGCTTATCGATGCCGGCGTGGACGGCTTGGTTGTCAACACCTGCGGAGGTAATGACGAGGCGATTGCCGCGGCAGCGGGACGTCTGCCCGTTGTGCTGCTCGACCGCGATGTTGCCGACGGCGGTGTCGATCTGGTGACATCTAACAACCGTGAGCTAGTCGCCGGCTTGGTAGACGCCTTGGCCGCTGCGGGCAGCGAGCGCCTGTGCCTGCTCACCGAGGCAAGCGACGATAGCCCCGTGCGTCGAGAGCGCGCCGAGGCCTTTGCCGACGAACTTTCGCGACGCGGCCTTGCGGGTGAGGTCGTCACTCTGGCCGACGGTGGCGCCTCGGGCGTCGGCCGCTTGGACGAGACCATCCGCGGCTATGCAGGCAAAAAGCTCGGCCTCATTGCTGTCAACGGCCTGGTTTTCCTGCGTCTGACCGAGGCGCTGGCGCAGCTTGGTCCCTCGCTGCCGGCGGGGCTCAAAATCGCGACGTTTGATGACTACCCCTGGAACCATGTGCTCTTTGGCGGCGTGACCACGGCCGCGCAAGACACCCTTACCATCGCCGAGCGCGTGGTCGAGCGCCTCTCCGAGCGCATTGACGTTGTTACCACTACGGTGGGCGAGGCCGCAAAGCTGGCGCCCAAACGCATCGAGATTCCCGGCCACATCGAACATCGCGCATCAACCTCGCGCTAACCATTCGTTCGCAACTGCCTGTTCACACACGTTTTTTGAGCGCTTGATACGCTTTAACCCTGCGGAAACATTTTTCTGCGATAGTATCTGCGATATAGACCAGTCGAAACCCGCCCGAAAGAAAGGGGAGCGACATGAACCAGCAGAACATCGATTACGTACTCCGCTCCGTAGAGCAGCGTGACATCCGCTTTGTGCGTCTGTGGTTTGTCGACATTCTCGGCCGCCTCAAGAACTTTGCCATTAGCCCCGAGGACCTCGAGGTCGCTTTTGAGGAGGGTATTGGCTTTGACGGCTCCGCCATCGAGGGCTTTGCCACGCCCGAGGAAGCCGACATGCTGGCGTTCCCTGATGCTTCGACCTTCCAGATTTTGCCGTGGCGCCCGAGCCACAACGGCGTCGCCCGCGTGTTCTGCGACGTATGCACTCCCGATCGCAAGCCGTTTGCCGGCGACCCGCGCGATGCCCTGCGCCGCATGTTCCGCAAGGCCGAGAAGGCTGGCTATCTGCTCAACGTGGGCGCCGAGCTGGAGTATTACTATTTCCCCGACGAGCACACCCCCGAGCCGCTCGACAACGTGGGCTACTTCGATCTTTCGGTGAGTGACGCCGCCCGCGACCTGCGCCGCAACACGGTCCTCACGCTCGAGAAGATGTCCGTGCCCGTGGAGTACACCTTCCACGCCGCCGGCCGCTCGCAGCACGGCATGAGCCTGCGCCATGCCGAGGCCCTAAGCATGTCCGACGCCATCACCACGGCCAAACTCATCATTAAGCAGCAGGCTTACGAGAGCGGGTGCCACGCCTCCTTTATGCCCAAGCCGTTGGCGGGCGAGGACGGCAGCGCTATGTTCCTGTGCCAGTCGCTATTCGACCACGACGGCAACAACGTCTTTTGGGGCGAGGACGACGAGAAGTACCACCTCTCCGATATCGCCAAGCACTACATGGCCGGCATCTTGGCGCACGCGCGCGAGATCAGCGCCATCACTAACCCCACGGTCAACTCGTACAAGCGCATCACCACGGGCGGAGACTCCGTGCCGCAGTACGCCACGTGGGGCCTGCGCAACCGCGCGAGTATGGTCCGCATTCCGGTCTACAAGCCCGGCAAGCAGCTGTCCACGCGCATCGAGCTTCGCAGCCCCGACCCCATGGCCAACCCGTACCTGGTCAACGCCGTCACGCTGGCGGCTGGTCTGGACGGCATCGAGCGCAAGCTGGAGCTCCCGCCCGAGGCAACGGCTGAGACGCTCAAGCTTACCGACCGTCAGATGGTCGAGGCCGGCTACACGCCGCTGCCGCGCTCGCTCAAAGAGGCGCTCGACGTGTTTGAGGACTCGCAGTTTATGAAGGATGCCCTCGGCGAGCACATCCACAGCTTCTTCCTCAAAAAGAAGCGCGACGAGTGGCATAAGTTTGAGTCTACGATCACCGAGTGGGAGATCAAGCACTACCTGGCGAACTCCTAATCGCGCTGACTTGTTCCAGTACGATTGAGCTCATTTCCTTGGAGGCCGATATGTCCGAAAAGAGTGCCCTGTTCATGGCGCGCACGACGCGCTTCCATGAGTTTGCCCGCAGCTTGACGACCACCCTGGGTGTCGAGGTGAGCCTGGCAACTCCCGATTCGCCGACCGCGGCGCACGACTTTGACCTGCTGATCCTCGATTCCGATGGCATCCGCAGTGACCGCATCGATCAGATTGCCAAGTGGCTTGACGATCGCGGCGGCGTCCCCATGTTGGTGATCGTCGACGACGAGGCGCTCGGCACCCTGCGCCTGCCCAATCATGCGCATGCCGACTTTGTATGCCCCACGGCGACGCCCAACGAGCTCAAGGCTCGTGCACAGCGCCTGATGGGCGAGGAGGAGACCGTCACCGCCGACGATGTGCTCAACATCGATAACCTCGAGATCAACCTGGCTACCTACCAGGTGACGCTCGATAACGAGCCCATCGACCTGACGCTGATGGAGTACTCGCTGCTGAGCTTTTTGGCGACGCACCCCAACCGTGCCTACAGCCGCGAAGTGCTGCTGCACCGCGTGTGGGGCTTTGAGTACTGCGGCGGCACGCGCACCGTCGACGTGCACATCCGACGCATCCGCTCCAAGGTGGGCCCGCAGATCGCGGCACACATCACCACCGTCCGCGGCGTGGGCTATCTGTTTAAGGACTAGCAAGTAAATAGAGGAATGTGAGGGTACCGGAGATTTCTCCAGTACCCTTTTCTCATTTAGGGCGAAAAGAAGACCTTTCACCGATTAAAAGTGTGTCAGTAAAAACAATATCAAACGTATAACACTATCTAGCAAATATCATCTAGTTACCGTATCTCCCTACTACACGGATGGAGGAAGAAATGCGTTATTCGAGAAAGGTGATTGTCGGATTCATAGTGTTGCTTGCCGCCCTGATGTCTCCAAGGTTGGTTTTTGGAGACGACGACTTAGTCCGTGTCACACCGCAAATAGCTGTGGAGCAAGCGCAAGCTTTCTTTGATGATGTATCGGATGAGCCGGTGACCGCTTGTGACCCAGTAAAAATGGTGAATTCCGATGGGGAATCAATCGGGTATATCGTTCGTGCGAAGCGGGATGACGTTAACTATGGCTACGTCGTATTTGATTCAGAGCGATCTTGGTGGATCAGCGAATACTGCTTGGCTCCGAACGCCCCTATGCCCATTGAGAATACAAGCGATGAAATAGCTCTTCTCGCATCCCAAGATGACATCGTTGCTTTGAAATTTGACGAGCTGTCTTTTGGTATTGCAGATCTGGATAATAACGTTGTTTTAGATGAGAAGGGATGCCGGTCAACAGCGGTGTTTTCTGTGGGAAATAGCCGCAGCGGATCTCCAGGCAGGTTCGAGGATGTTTTCGTATCGCCCAAAGACCTGTATAAGCAAGGATATGTCATTGACGCAAGTAAAACAATTTCAGGGATGATAACGCCTACACAATCAGAGGTTATTAAAGAAACGGGGACCTATGCTTGCGATGTGTCTGCAATGTTTGCGGTAAGCAGCCATTATGTAACGCTAAACCGGCTCAAATTGCCAGACTTATATCATGAGCTTTGGCAGTTATCGGGAACATCCGGCGATCCAAATAAGTCATTCGATCAAGCTACGGGCCTTTACTTTACCCAAGGAAGGACTCCATCTCCAAATGCTGCCCCGGCTATTAAGGAGTTCTGTGCTAGGCGCGGGAAAAGGCTTGAGACATCATTTGCTTGGTATCCATCTTGGGATTCTTTCAGGGCAACTGCAGATTCTGGAAATCTCAGTATTTTTTCTGGGACTCTCAGGTCAAGCCATGACGCTCATGCGATGGCTGTTGCGGGATATGTGGCTATGCATAATACATATTCAAATGATAAGAAATATATGCTTGTTGTCTGGGACGGTTGGTTCAATCAGCTGCGTTTTCTTCCATATGACACAACGATTTATATATCGCATGAAGGGACGTATTGTGGAGAGTGACGGCGAAGATGATAGAAAGCGCATACGTAAAACGCTGGGGCTTCTTTGCGCATTTCTTGGGATATTGGTTGTCGCGGCCTATCAACCGAGCCCCTCGGTCGTTGGTGGAAAAGATGACGAACATATTTCAGTTGAAGTACAGACGCTGTCGGATATTCATAACGGGCAATTTGAGGCGCTTATGCCAAGTGGTTGCCGTAAGAGAATCGATATGCGCCGTAAGTCAAGTTCCGGATATGTCTCAGGGTTGAAAGCAGGTGATAAATGGATTCTAGTTTTTGTGGAAGATAAGGAACTTGACGGGACTGTTCTGTATCCCCATTCAGCTGAGAAAGTCAAATCAAGTAGACAAGGGGAATGAAGAATGATTGACAGAAAGCAGTTCTTAGGTCTGATGGCGGGGGCTCCTATTTTGATGCGAGCCGGGATGGCAGAAGCCGTGGAGTTGCCGGACGCTCAGAAGCGATTGACGCTCGTAGTCGACACGGTGGTCAGAGATGAAAATGGCAATGAAAAAACGCGAACAAGAAGCAGAGAGACTATTTTCACGCCAGAGAGCAAAACTGTGTCTGCCGACGCTATGGCCGGTGATGTCATAACAATCCAGAGGGAATCAGATGAAACGTTGCCGCTGCTTGCCAAGATTGAGCTCACAGTCGCTTATTATAACGATAAAACAGAAATTGAGATTCGTTCCGGAAAGTACTCGATAGTCCAAATCGATCCGCTTGTGATGTACGCAAACGCTTGGTATGCGCTCATGCAGAAAGATAAATATGTGATGAACTACTTCACAGAAAGCGAAGCATCATATGAAACGGGGTGGGGGCCAACGCCATACGACGCGGAGAAGGATAAATGGACGTGCGGATCAGGCATGGGTGCGACGATTACGGACTTTATTAACGATTCAACATATAATTTTGCTATCGACTGTTATATTGAATAGACATGACGGCATAAAACGAATTGGCTTATAAGCATGTCATTACTTAAGCAAAGCTGAAATCTTGGCATCTAGTGCTCGGGACTGCCCAGCTTGGGGTACAAATCAACGTGAACAATGATGGCCCGCCACATGTTTGGCGGGCCTTTGGTTATTTGACGAAAGGATCGCAGCCATGAGCGAGAACGATTCCCAGCGTCCCCAGGATGCGGGCAGCGCTGGCGAGACCCAGCAGCAGCCGCGTGTGCAGGTGGAATCGACGCCTGCCGACGGCAACATTCCCTACGTGCAGGCTTACGACACGCAGACCGGCCAGCCGCTAGGCAGCCAGCAGGTTGTAAATAAGCACACGGTGGTCAAGACCAAGACCAAAAAGCTGCCGATCTTTATTACGGCACTCGCCGGCTGTGCGTGCGGCGCTCTGCTGGTCATCGCGCTCATTATGAGTGGCACGCTCAATATTGGCGGCGGAAAGAATGCCGTGACGGCGGGTGCTTCGGGTTCATCGACGCAAAAGATCACCATCGACTCCGAGGACACCACGCTGGCCGAGGCCGTTTCTGCCAAGGCCCTGCCTTCCGTCGTTTCCATCACCGCCACTTCGAGCGGTAGCCAGAATGGCTCGCTTTCGCAGTCTGCCGATGAGTCGGATAGCTCGGGCAGCGTCGGTTCGGGCGTGGTGCTCGATACCGAGGGCCACATCCTCACCAACAACCACGTGGTCGACGGCTACGACCAGTACGTGGTGACCATGGACGACGGCACCACCTACGAGGCTGAGTTCGTGGGCAACGATGCCTCGAGCGACCTCGCCGTCATCAAGCTCAAGGATGCTGACGCCTCCAAGCTCACCCCGATCGAGATCGGCGACTCCTCCAAGCTCAACGTGGGCGAGTGGGTCATGGCGATCGGCTCGCCGTTCGGCAACGAGCAGTCCGTCTCCACGGGCATCGTGTCGGCGCTCTATCGCTCCACGGCCATGAGCTCTACCAGCGGCAACACCATCTACGCCAACATGATCCAGACCGATGCTGCCATCAACCCGGGCAACTCCGGCGGCGCGCTCGTCAACGACAACGGCGAGCTCGTGGGTATCAACTCGCTCATCGAGAGCTATTCGGGCTCCAGCTCGGGCGTGGGCTTTGCCATTCCGGTCAACTATGCCAAGAACATTGCCGACCAGATCATCGACGGCAAGACGCCGGTTCATCCGTACCTGGGCGCCACGCTTTCGAGCGTCAATGCGCTCAATGCCCGTACCAACAAGCTCAGCACCGATAGCGGCGCCTACGTGGCAAGCGTCGTCGAGGACGGTCCCGCTGCCAAGGCCGGCATCCAAGAGGGCGATGTCATTACCAAGCTGGGCGACGATGAGATTACGAGCGCCGATGGCCTGATCATCGCTCTGCGCAGCCACGAGGTGGGCGAGAAGGTCGAGATCACGCTCATGCGCGGCAAGGAAGAGAAGAAGGTCACGGTTGAGCTGGGCTCTGACGAGGAGCTGCAGAGCCAGCAGCAGGACGACAGCGCGACCGACACCGGCAACGGCGGCATTACTGACGAGCAGTTGCGCCAGTATCTGGAGGAGCTGCTGGGCCAGCAGGGCCAGGGCTACGGCCAGGGCTACTAACGAGCCTCACATACCGATGCCAGAGGGGGCTGTCCCGTCAATGCGGGACAGCCCCCTCTTTTCTCATCGATCCGTTGGGGATGGAGGAAAACGGATCATTTTGGTTAGTCTTCGTCGCTGGGAAGGCTTCCAAATGCCTCGATGTACTCTTCGTCTGACATCCAGTCAATGATGTCGCCAGGTTTGCAGTGAAGTGCCTCGCACATCGCGGTCAACGTCGAAAAGCGAATGCCCTTGAGCCGCCCCGTTTTAATGCGCGAAACGTTAACGGGCGAGATGCCGATAATGTCGGCAAGTTCTTGAGAGGACATTTTGCGATCCGCCATGACGCGATCGAGTCTCATGACGATTGGCATGCTGCCCTCCTTCTAAATAATGGCGTCAACGTCCGACTGCAAGAGTCGCCCGTACTCAAAGATAGCCGAAAGGGATAGCGCAAACAAAGCGAGAACCAGTGTCCAAGCGTTAAAACCAAAGATACCAATTGCAGTAATACTGACGTCGTTGGGGAGCTGGACGGCACACAGGTTATCGAAGGTAATCGAGACAATTGAAGAAATGAGCAGCAGAAGCCCAACAACCAGAAAACGCCGGCATTGTTTTCGCGTGAATATCGACTGAGTACTGACGACGTCAAAGCAGAAGTTCAAGTAGACAATCAGGCATGCGATTGAGAGCGCCAGGGCCAGAACATCGCGGATGGCAAGTGCGGTAAGGACGGCGCTCGGAATGGACTCACCATTAATATAGAAGGGAGTGGGTGCAAAGAGCACCTCCCGCGCCTCGTTGGCAACGCTGAACGCTGAGAAGGCCGCCATGATTGCTGCGACAGACAAAGTGGCGAGCAACATCACATTGCTAAAACAGCATCGTTTATCTGAGCTTTCCATAATTAACCCCAAAAAGGATGCGGCAATGCCGCAGCCAAAAAATCCTAAGCATAGATAGTTCTTGCTTCAGAATGCCAACTGCCGTTGTAATAGTAAGTAACAGTTACGACGGCGCTTCCGTTGCTGAGTCCGTATCTATAAGTCCAGCTGATGTTGCTTACTCGAGAATTGGAGGTCCAGTTCTTTATGGATTTGATGCCTGTTATCGTTCCATAGGTATCGTTAACAGTGTAAGTAACATGGAGCCTGACGCCGTTCGAATAGGCGAGGGTGGTTTCGGCGGTGTAGATTGAACGACTTTCGGCAACTGGTGAAATGATAGAGGAATGGGTTTCTGCTGCGAAGGCGGGCTGCGCGGTCATGCACGATAACCCAACAAGGCAGACGGCGAGTAAATAAGCAACCTTTTTCATCATTGGCTCCTAACTGTCTGGTGATTATTTTTTAAACTCCTTTCTGACATCGAGCTATTCCTTTTGCGTAATCATGATGGCTGTTGGCGTTATGAGGGCGGGCAGCTTTGTGGGATCGGGATCGCTGCTGGTGTTGACGGTGCAGGTTACGTCAACGTAGACACCTTCTTTGATGGCTCCGACTTCTGCCTTCTTACCATCCTGATCCTTAATGGGGATGGTTGAATCGATTTTGAAGTTGAGGTGCAGCGGTGCGGATTGGAATTGCTCGCTTGCGATAACGAAGCGGCCTTCGCTTGCCCCGCTGGCGGAAGGGTGATACACAGCAACGACTTCGCCCCGCAAGGAAAGGTCTTTCGAAAAGGGAATGTCCTTCCAGAAAAAGCCGAGCAAAGCGGCTGCTATAAGGACAAGGGGGACGAGGATGGTTAGGAAACGTTTGGACTGATTCTTCATTTCAATCACCTCACGTTGATAATACCAAAATATATTGCAAACACAATATAAAATATTAACTGCGATAAATTGAGTTAAAAAAGGAGCATATGAAGTTGCTCGATTCTGGGTGAGCCTGGACAGTTAGTTCAGATACGTATAAATCCGAGGCGGTTCAGCATGCGTTTTGAGCTGTTTTGGGATGGGGAAGGGGTTCGGATGGGAGTCTAGAAGGGGGAACGAGTCGGTCGTGCAGCCCCCGGGGCGGCCAAATTGGCTGGAATGATGACGTCTGAACACGACCAGGCTCGCAGAATTATACGTATCTGAACTAGCTGTCCACCCCGGTCTGGCGGCTGCCGATTCGGTGCGGTTTGAGACCGCTATTCGACCCCGTTGCGACCGGTGGTACTCTTGTATCCGTTTGAAATCGAGCGAAGGAGTGTCGCTATGGAGCAATCGAGCCTGTTTGGTGACGGCGTGGACATCGATACCGAAACGCCCACGACCGCGGAAGCCACCGCACCGACCGACGCCCGTGCCCAGGCGGCAGCGCGTGCGGCCGAGCTGCGCCATGAGCTCGATTACCACGCCTATCGCTACTATATGCTCGATGCGCCTGAGATCACGGACGCCGCCTTTGACAAAATGCTCGTTGAGCTGCAGGAAATCGAGGCGACCTATCCCGACCTGGTGACGTCCGACAGCTATACCCAGCGCGTGGGCGGCTACGTGAGCGAGCAGTTTACGCCGGTCACGCATATGGCGCGCATGTATTCCATGGACGATGCCATGGATCTGGATGAACTCGACGCGTGGCTCCAGCGCACCGAGGATGCGCTCGGTGCCGGCAGCGTCACCTATACCTGCGAGCTTAAGATCGACGGTCTGGGCGTGGCGCTTACCTATCAAAACGGCACCTTTGTGCGCGCCGCCACGCGCGGTGACGGCACAACGGGCGAGGACGTGTCGCTCAACGTGCGAACCATCAAGGACGTGCCCATGCACCTGTCCGAGCCGGCGCTCGCTCACATGGGCGCCGACCGCGAGCGTACCATCGAAGTGCGCGGTGAGGTCTACATGCCTAAGGGCAGCTTTGTGCGCCTGAACGACGAGGCCGATGCCGAGGGTCGCGATCCCTTCGCCAACCCGCGCAACGCCGCCGCCGGCAGCCTGCGCCAAAAGGATCCCAAGGTCACGGCGCGCCGCGACCTGGCCACCTTTATCTATGCCATCGCCGATACCGACCCGCTGCACGTCCACAGCCAGCGCGAGTTCCTCGATTGGCTGCGCAGTGCCGGCTTTAGCGTCAACCCCAACGTGGCACGTTGCGCCACGCCGGCCGAGGTCCACGAGTTCTGCGCCCAGGCGCTCGAGCACCGCGGTGACCTCGATTACGACATCGACGGCGTGGTCGTAAAGGTCGATAGCTTTCAGCAGCAGCTCGACCTGGGCTTTACCGCCCGCGCGCCGCGCTGGGCCATTGCCTTTAAGTTCCCGCCCGAGGAAAAGCAGACCGTCCTGCGCGAAATTCGCATCCAGGTGGGCCGCACCGGCGTGCTCACGCCGGTCGCCGAGTTCGATCCGGTGACGGTCGCCGGCTCCACCATCGCGCGCGCTACGCTGCACAACATCGACGAGATCCGCCGAAAAAACGTGCGCGAGGGCGATACCATCATCGTGCACAAGGCGGGTGACGTGATCCCGGAGGTCGTGGGCCCGGTACTCGACAAGCGCCCGGCCGATTCGGTCGACTGGCACATGCCCGAGGTCTGCCCCGTGTGCGGCAGCCCCGTGGTCCACGAGGACGGCGAGGTCGCTTACCGCTGCGTCTCCATCGACTGCCCCGCGCAGCTCAAGGAGCGCCTGCTCCACTGGGTGAGCCGCGGCTGCATGGACGTCGACGGCCTGGGCGACGAGATTGTCGACAAGATGATCGCCGCCGGGCTGATTCACGATGTCGCTGACTTCTACCAGCTCACGGTTGACGACATCGCCGGACTGGACACGGGGCGCACCTATGCCAGCTCCAACAGCAAAAAGGGCGTCAAGAAGGGTGACCCCATTCCGGTAGGCCTCAAGACGGCCGAGAAAATCATCGCCGAGCTCAACAAGTCCAAGAGCCAGCCGCTCGGTCGCGTGCTGTTTGCCCTGGGCATCCGCCACGTGGGCAAGAGCGTGGGCGAGGTCATCGCCGAGCGATTCCTGTCGATTGACAAGCTCGTCTTGGCGAGTGAAGAGGACATCGCCGAGTGCGAGGGCATCGGTCCTAAGATTGCGGCGAGCGTCAAGCAGTTCCTGGCCGTGCCCGAGAACCTTGCCGTGCTGGAGCGCCTGCGTCAGGCGGGTCTGTCGCTCGAGGTCGACTTGGGTGCCGCGCACGCGCAAGCCGCAGCCGACGCTGGCGTGGCGGGCGAGCTCGCCGACGCACAGCCGCTTGCGGGTCTGACCTTCGTGCTCACCGGCACGCTCGTCAACCGCACGCGCGACGAGGCGGGCGCGGCGCTCAAGGTGCTCGGCGCCAAGGTCTCGGGCAGTGTGTCAAAGAAGACGAGCTATCTGGTCGCCGGTCCCAAAGCGGGCTCCAAGCTTACCAAGGCCGAGCAGCTGGGCGTACCCGTGCTGGATGAGGACGCGTTCGAGCAGATCTTGGCTACTGGTCAGGTGCCCCAGGCATAGTGCATCGATAACCAAATTGAAGAACCGCCCGGAAGCACGATGCCTTCCGGGCGGTTCTTACTTTGCTGGGGCAACCGGCACCGTGATCTGCGTCACATGGGTCGCGGGGTCGTCGCTGATGATGTCGTCGATCAGGGCGATCTCGCGTCGCCCCGCTACGCCATCAGCTTGTTAAAAGCCCCGCGCCGGTTGAGCACGGTAAACGCGACAACGCAGATGACCGCCGACAAAATCGATCCGCACGGCGAAGCGATGCCCATGGGAAACAGCTTGTTGGAATAGGCGTTCGACAGCAGCCACGCGCCCGGCACGCGAATGAGCGCCACGGCCAGCACGTTGTGCGCAAAGCCGATGTAGCTCTTGCCGTATGCAGCGAAAAAGCCGCTAAAGCAAATGTGGATGCCGGCAAAGATTGCATCGAAAATGTAGCTGCGCATATAGCCGGTACCGGCCGCGACTACCGCGGCGTCCTTGGCAAAAAAGCCGATAAACGCCGGCGCCACCAGCCACATCAGCACCGTGATCAGGCAGCCGTACGCCACCGAGATCGTCATGGCGTCCTTAAGCACCTGACGCGCGCGGTCGCCCTTGCCCGCGCCGGCGTTTTGCGCCGTGAGCGCGCTGACGGTGGCGCCCATGGAACTCGGCACAATGAACAAAAAGCTGATCATCTTCTCGACCAGGCCCACGGCAGCGGCGTCGACCAGGCCACGATGGTTGGCGATGACGGTGATAAACATAAACGCCACCTGGATGCAGCCGTCCTGCACGGCCACAGGCACGCCGATCTTAAGGATACTGCCGAGCACCTCGGGCTGGGGACGCAGGTCGCTGCGCTTAACGTGGATGTTCGTGCGGCGGCTCTTAAGCCACATGAGCGCGAGGGCAACGCTGGCCGTCTGGGCGGTCACCGTGCCGAGCGCCGCGCCCACGGGGCCGAGCCCCATATGGCCAATGAACAGAAAGTCGAGCGCGATGTTGATGATACATGCCACGCCGATCACGTACATAGGCGAGCGCGAATCGCCCAGCCCGCGAAAGATGGCCGAGAGGATGTTGTACGCGGCGATAAAGGGAATGCCGATAAAGCAGATACGCAGGTAGGCGGCAGTGCCTTCGACCGCCTCGGGCGGCGTGCCAATGAGTGCCACGATCTGCGGGCACAGTGCAAGCAGGACAACAGCCAGCACCACCGAGACACCCATAAACAGCGTGATGGTGTTGCCGATAGCGGTCTCGGCGCGATCGAAGCGGCGCGAGCCCACTGCGTGGCCGACGATGACCGTCGTTCCCATGGCCAGGCCCACGAGCGTCACGGTAATGATATAGAGCGTCTGCGCACCATTGCCCACGGCGGTGATGCCGGCAGCGCCGCTAAACTGCCCCATCATGAACAGGTCGGCCATGCCGTAGAGCATCTGCAAAAAGTACGAGAGCATATAGGGCAGGGCAAAGACCGCGATGGTCTTGAGGACATTGCCGCGTGTGAGGTCGTGTTCCATGGGCGGGGCACTT
Organism: uncultured Collinsella sp.; assembly: GCA_902493515.1. Classification (GTDB taxonomy): domain Bacteria; phylum Actinomycetota; class Coriobacteriia; order Coriobacteriales; family Coriobacteriaceae; genus Collinsella. Next base: position 246 of record CABUPE010000021.1, on the reverse strand, counting down.
TCTGGCTTGGGTCGTTTACGTACCAGTGTAGTGAAAACCCTACAACGATTGTAGAGTCAAGGTTTGTGTCGGCAGTGGGGCGAAAAAGTCACGCTCCGAGCACGATGCTTTGACCCTTCCGTGCCCCTCACCCCGCCTCAAACCATCACAACATTCGACGTTTTTTGCCAAAATCGGGAAAAGCATCGGTGGCGCGCGCAGACGTGGTGTAAGAGCGTCCTGAGGTCCGTCGCTGCAAGTCCCGAT
>CABUPE010000020.1 GCA_902493515.1 uncultured Collinsella sp. | reverse complement strand
TGGACGGCACCGAGCCGTACGCTTGAACTTAGAAGGGGGAGGCCTCGCGGCCTCCCCCTTTTTGCGTTGTATACACGTTGTACTTTGGGACCTAGCTCCCCCGTATGCGCTCTTACTGTTTGGCTGTAATTTGAGTCCTTCTAGTGTATTTGAGCGATAATTACTCGCATTGGCGTTAGGGAGGGCTTGATGTTTACCGTATTTGTCTTGGGCAATATTGCTTCGGGTAAGTCGACTGCCTGCCGCTATTTCGAATCTCGTGGCGCTATGCTTATCGATCTGGATGAGCTTGCAAAATCGCTGTATGTGCCGGGCTCTGATATCGTCAATGCTCTCGCGGATGAATTCGGTTGGGACATCTTGGATGAGGAAGGCGGCATTCGCCGCAGTATCCTCGCTTCTCGAGCTTTCGCTTCTCCTGATTCGGTCGCACGGCTCAATGGCATCGTGCATCCCGTTCTGATTGAACAACTTTCGCTTAGGATTCTCGATCCGGTTTGTTGTACGGTTTCATCTCCCCGTTATCCCTTTGCGGTGGTCGAGGTTTCAGCTCCGACTGGTTTTGAGGATGCATTTGGCTTGGCTGATGAAATTCTGGTCATTAGCGCCCCTTTGTCAGTTCGTCGCGAGCGCGCTATTCAACGTGGCATGGAGCCATCCGATTTCGATGCTCGTTCTGCTTGCCAGCCCGATGAGTCTGCGCTGTGCAATCTCGCTACAACGGTGATTGATAATGCCGCAGGCGATAATTCGCTCTTTGAGCAGCTTGACTCATGGCTTGCATGCCACGGGTTTATAGATACTCCGGATAAGGAGGAGGCCGATGCCTAAGGCACGTTTCTTTACGTGGTATCGCGTGGCACCACTTGCCGTTGTGTTCGCCTTCGGCCTTATTTCGCTCGTCTACTCGTGTGCCCCTGCCGCTTTCTTTAAGCCGCTGTATCCGATTGACTACGAGGCGTATGTAAAGCAATCCAGTATTTCGCATAATCTGGATCCGTATCTGGTGTGCGCTGTTATTAAGTCGGAATCGAATTGGGACCCCGAGGCCGAGTCGAATCAGGGTGCTCAGGGATTGATGCAGCTGATACCCGAGACTGCCCAGGATATGATCGCCAAGGGCCTTGTCGACGGAGGGGAGTATTCGGTCGACAATATTAACGATCCGGCTACGAATATCGAGTTTGGCTGCGCATACCTCTCGTATCTTCTCGCCTATTTCAACGGGTCGACGGATAGTGCCATCGCCGCCTATAACGCCGGTATGGGCAATGTCGACGGATGGGCGCAGCAGAACACGTCACTCCATAATGCGATTACCTTCCCTGAAACTCAGGCTTATCTGATTCGCGTCAATAATGCCTGGGTTCGATATAAGACTCTCTATCCCGATCGGTTCGTATAGGACTAAGCCCACCGCCCGCGTATACTGCAGATGTATGAGTTAGGAGTATCCATGGCGGAATTTGAAGTAGAACGCGTTGGTGGTGAACTTAAGCGCTTTGGCGTTGAGGGCGCTGATGTGCCGTTTAAGGTCGTGTCTCCATACGAGCCCGCTGGTTCCCAGCCTAAGGCCATTGAGTCACTTGTGCGGGGCGTGAGGGACGGAGACCGCTATCAGGTTTTGCTGGGTGTGACTGGTTCGGGTAAGACTTTTACGATGGCCAAAACCATTGAGGCCTTGAGTAAGCCGACCCTTGTCATGGCTCCGAATAAAACGCTCGCCGCTCAGCTTGCGAGCGAGCTCAAAGAGTTCTTTCCCAATAACGCTGTGGTCTACTTCGTCTCGTACTACGACTACTATCAGCCCGAGGCGTATGTGCCGCAAAGCGATACATATATCGAGAAAGACTCCTCGATTAACGAAGAGGTCGAGATGCTGCGCCATCAGGCGACCGCGTCACTGCTCTCTCGACGTGATGTGATCGTTGTCGCATCGGTCTCGTGTATCTATGGCATTGGCTCTCCTGAGGACTATGCGGGTCTGGCTCCAAACGTCGACAAGAAGGTGCCGCTCGAGCGCGATGACTTTATCCATGCGCTTATCGACATTCAATATGATCGCAATGACTATGACCTGGCACGTGGCACGTTCCGCGTGCACGGCGATGTTGTTGACGTGTATCCGCCTTATGCCGAGCATCCGTTGCGGTTTGAGTTCTTTGGCGACGAGGTCGAGCTGATTGCCGAGATCGATGAGGTCACCGGTGAGATGCTTCGTGAGTACGAGGCCATTCCCGTATGGCCGGCATCGCACTACGTGACCGAGAAGCCGAAGGTCAAGGCGGCTCTGAAATCGATCAGCGAAGAGTGCGAGAAGCGCGTGGCGGAGCTCAAGGCGACCGACAAGTTGCTCGAGGCGCAGCGTCTGCAGCAGCGTACCGATTATGATCTTGAGATGCTCGAGACGATGGGCTTTTGCAACGGCATCGAGAACTACTCGCGTCATCTGGACGGTCGCAAGCCGGGTGAGCCGCCGTTTACCCTAATCGATTACTTTCCCAAGGATATGCTCTGCATCATCGATGAGAGCCATGTGACGGTGCCGCAGATTCGCGGCATGCACGAAGGTGATCGCTCGCGTAAGGTGACGCTGGTGGAACACGGTTTTCGCCTGCCCTCGGCGCTCGATAACCGCCCGCTTCGTTTCGATGAGTTTGAGGCAAGGATCCCCCAGTTTATCTATGTTTCGGCCACGCCGGGCGACTACGAGCTGCGGGTGAGCCAAAACGACGTGGAGCAGATTATTCGTCCGACCGGCCTGCTCGACCCCAAGATTGACGTGCGTCCAGTTCGCGGTCAGATTGACGATCTTGAGGACGAGATTCGCGAGCGCGTTGCCCGCAAGGAGCGCGTGCTGGTGACCACGTTGACCAAGCGCATGGCCGAGGACCTGACCGACCATCTGCTTGATGCGGGCATTAAGGTCAATTACATGCATTCTGATACGGCGACAATGGACCGTGTCGAGATCCTGCGAACGCTGCGCGAGGGCAAGATCGATGTTCTCGTTGGCATCAACCTGCTTCGCGAGGGCTTGGATCTTCCCGAGGTCTCACTGGTGGCAATTCTCGATGCCGATAAGGAAGGATTCTTGCGTAACCGCCGTTCGCTGATTCAGACGATTGGCCGCGCGGCCCGTAACGCCGATGGCGAAGTCATCATGTATGCGGACGTTGTGACCGATTCGATGAAAGAGGCCATCGAGGAGACGCAGCGCCGTCGCGAGATTCAGATGGCATATAACGAAGAGCATGGCATTGTGCCCAAGACAGTGCGCAAGGCCATCAACGACATCTCAAGTTTTATTGCCGAGGCCGAAAAAACTGTGGGTTCCAAGGGGCGCTCGAAGGGCGACTCTCTTGGTCATGGCGCATTCTATACGCCCGATGAGTCGGGCGAGGGCGGCGTGCCGGAAACGGTGGCGCCCGAGCAGACACTTGCGGAGCAGTTGGAAGAACTGCCGCATGACGAGCTTGTGCGGATCGTCGAAACCATGGAAGAGGATATGCGCAACGCTTCTGCCGCCATGGACTTTGAGGAGGCGGCGCGCCTGCGCGATGCCGTCGTTCAGATTCGGGCGATGCTCGAGGGCGCGTCTGAGGACGAGACGATCGAGCGCTTACGTTCGCAGGCCCGCAAGGGTTCCACGTTCGCATCGGGCAGAAAACGCCAGGGTACACGGTTTAAGAAATAGCGAACAGGCCCCGAGTTCCCTGTGGAGCTCGGGGCCTGTGTCTTTTGCGCGCAGAAATTCGTGCGTTAGAGGTCCGCGATCAGGGCTTCGGCACAACGGATGCCGTCGGTGGCCGCGCTCATGATGCCGCCGGCATATCCAGCTCCCTCGCCACAAGGGTAGAGGCCCGGGGTCGACACGGCATGGCACGTTCGGTCTCGGGTGACAGTGACCGGTGAGCTCGAACGAGTCTCCACGCCGGTAAGAACGGCATCGGGACGGTCGTAGCCTCGTAGCTTTTTTCCGAGTAGGGGAAGTCCCGGGCGGAGCGACTCGACGATATGCTGCGGTAGGGCTTCGTCAATTGCCGTCCAGGTCACACCGAGCGGATAGGTGGGCTTTACCTTTCCGGGCGCCTTGCTGGCGCGTCCTGCGAGGAAATCTCCGACGAGTTGTGCCGGTGCGTTCCAGTTGGAACCGCCCAGGCGATAGGCGGCCGCCTCGCAGGCACGCTGGAGCTCGATGCCGGCGAGCGGGTCATCGTTGGGAAGGTCCTCAGGCGTGACGTTAACGAGCAGGGCGGCATTTGCGTTGCGTCCGTCGCGGGCATTGAGACTAGCCCCGTTGACGCACAGATGGCACGGTTCTGAAGAGGCGGCAACAACCTGTCCGCCGGGGCACATGCAAAACGAGAACACGCTGCGGCCGTTGGGAAGATGGGCAACAAGTTTGTAGGGGGCCGCCCCGAGCGCTGGATGTCCCGCCGAGGCTCCATATTGGGCTCTGTCGATGTCGCGTTGCGGATGCTCGATGCGAACGCCCATGGCAAAGGTCTTTTGTGCGAGGGCCACGTTGTGGTCCTTAAGGAGCTCAAAAATATCGCGAGCAGAATGCCCGCAGGCGAGGATGAGGTGCTTTGTCTCGATTGGCTCGTAAGCGGCGTCTTGGGACGATTGGACATCAATACCGGTGATGGCGCCAGACGCGTCGATGCGAATGTCGACGAGCTTCGTTCGATAACGGACGACACCTCCGAGCTGCTCGATGCGCTGGGATATAGCGGTGACAACCTTGGGAAGGATGTCGGAGCCAATGTGCGGCTTGGCATCCCACAGAATATCGCGGGGCGCACCCGCCTCGACGAAGGTTTCGAGGATAAGGCGATGGGCGGGATTTTTTGTTCCCGTATTGAGCTTGCCGTCCGAGAAGGTCCCCGCGCCGCCCAGACCAAACTGAATATTGCTCTCGGGGTCGAGGATGCGCTCCTTTAGAAAGAGGTCGATCGTCTGCGAGCGGCGAAATGCCGGGTCGCCGCGCTCGATAAGCAAGGGCTTAAGACCTGCTTTGGCGAGCGTGAGCGCAGCGAAAAGGCCGGCGCATCCGGCGCCGACAACGACAGGGCGTTCTTGAGGTGCGTCGGAGACGGGGGAGGGGAATGAAGGCTCATCGTCTTCTATCGCGCGTACGCGCGAGCGGTCACGCTCGGCAACGCTGTCGACCGCTTCTCGCTCGAGGTGGGGACTAGTCAGCTCAACACGAAAGCTCAGGATAAAATGGACGTCTCGTTTTTTGCGAGCGTCGATTGACTTGCGGTGGAGTTCGATGGACTTGATCTCGGAGTCCTTGCAACGTAGGATGCGCTTGGCGACTCGCTTGCCAACAATGAGGCAGGTATTTTCATCGCCGGCTTCATCGAGCGACGCGTTGACTTGGGTGATTTCGATCATCGAGGTCTCCTTAGAGGCAAGAAAGAGGCCGTCCGGTATCCCAGACGGCTCGAATGCGTTTTTGATTATAGACTGCGCGGCTACAGGCTGCTTGCAGCGCGAATACCCGAGAGCCAGGCCCACGCAAGGTTAAAGCCTCCGCAATCGGCGTCGATGTCGAGCGCTTCGCCGCAGACGTAAAGCGGGGCGTCGACAACGCTGCGCGCGCGTAGACTGGGTGTTGAGATGCTCTCGACAGATACGCCACCACGCGTGACCTGCGCCGAGCGCTCCTCGGCTGTTCCCTCGACGAGCAACTTAAAGTGCTTGAGGATCGAGACCAGGTGGATGACATCGTTGGAGCCTGGATGGCACTGCTCGAACGCTGTACAGACGACGCGGGAGAGTTGCGGGGCGAGCATGCCGTCGAGCCAACGGGGATCGCGGGGCGAAAAGCCGCCGAGCAGCTCAACGCGCCGGTTGAGCATATCGAGCAGCTCGTCTTTGGAGAGGTCGGGGAAAACGTCGAGCAGGATCGTATCGCCGCGCTGGATACGACGGGAGAGGTTGAAGACAGCGACGCCCGAGATGCCGAAGGCTCGAAACAGTACTTCACCGTCTTCGTGCCAGAGCTCACTATGGTTACGGGTGAGCGTCAAGCGGGCGCGGACGCGCAGACCATCCAACGTCTTGAGTGCCGCCCGATCGCCAACGACCGTTGCCGATACGGGGCAGAGGATGGGGCGCAGCGAAGTGAGGGGGAGGCTAAACGTATCGGCGATACCGGTGGGGTTGCCGCCCGTGGCGATAATTACGGCATGTGCCTGCAGGGCCTCGTTCTTGCGAGGGACATCGGCGAGCGTTTTCCGAAGCGAGCGGAGCTCCGATTTTCGGTCGTCGTGCTTTTTTGCCTTGAGCGCCCGCGCTGGACGGTCTATTTGGAGTGCCCAGCCTTCGGAAACTTTGTGCGCCGAGGCAACGTTGGCTCCGCAGATTAAGGTGATACCTAGGCGGTTGCAAACGTTGAGAAGCGCGTCGCGCACCGATTCGGCGCGAAGGGAGCGCGGGTACAGCCGGCCTTCCTCGGAGGTTGTCATGATGCCCAGCGAGGAGAAGAAACCCATAAGCTCTTGTTCGGGCTGGGGGCCCATGACGGATTCGACGAATGCGGGGTGGTTATACCGCTGAGGATCAATCGATTCGTTGGAGAGGTTGCAGCGGCCGTTACCGGTCGCAAGGAGCTTAAGGCCGCAGGCGACATTGCGCTCAACGATGCAGACGCTTTTGCCAGCACGTGCGGCCGTAATGGCGGCGGCGAGGCCTGAAGCCCCGCCGCCGATTACCAGGACGTCATAGAAGGCGCTCGTGTTCACTTAGGCCTCGTCGGTCTCGTGCGGGGTAATGGCCTCGACGGCAGAGACTGCCTTGGGCAACATGCCATCGGGCAGCGCGGTCTCGACCTCGCCCTTATCGCAGGCCTCGGCGAGTGACGGATTGATGGGAAGCGTGCCCAAGATGTCGAGGTTATAGCGCTCTGCGACCTCGGGGAGCTTGCTCTTGCCAAAGACCTCGATCTTCTTGCCGCAGTCGGGGCACTCGATATAGCTCATGTTCTCGACGATGCCCAGAATGGGGACGTTCATCTTCTCGGCCATGTTGACCGCCTTGGCGACGATCATCGAGACCAGATCCTGCGGGCTCGTGACGATGACGATGCCGTCGACGGGCAGCGACTGGAAGACGGTGAGCGCGACGTCGCCTGTTCCCGGAGGCATGTCGACCAGCAGGTAGTCGATGGGGCCCCACGAGGTCTCGCTCCAGAACTGCCTAATGGCGCCTGCGATGACCGGACCGCGCCAAAGGACGGGGTCGGTCTCGTTTTGGAGCAGAAGGTTGGAGCTCATGACCTTGACGCCGTGCTCGGAGATTTCGGGCAGCATAAGGTTGCCAAGGGCATGGACGTGGCGTCCGCTCATACCGAACATCTTGGGGATAGAGGGACCGGTGATGTCGGCATCGAGGACGCCGACCTTGTGGCCGTGACGGGCAAGCTCGGTGGCGATGGCACCGGTGACAAACGACTTGCCGACACCGCCCTTGCCGGAAAGTACGGCGATGACGCGTTTGACCTCGGACAGCGTGTTCTCCTCAAATTGCGACGGCGACGTTTGTCCACCGGCGGCCTGTGCGTGCTCGCAACCCATGTATGACTCCTTTGTATATGTTGGGGCCGGGGCCCCGTGATGTGACACGAGCGTCATTGTACCCTCGTTTGCGAGCGGGAGTCATTTGCGATGCATTTGGGCCGAGCGTGCTTGCAATACGATAGATCCAAGCGAATGGGCGGGCTTACTGAACTTTGCTGGCGAACTCGAGGTATTGCATGCGCTGCAGCTTGTCGATCGTTGAGGCGTATGGGCTGTCTTCAGATTCCAAGTCGTAGCGCAGCCCGTCGGCACCAAGGTAGCCGGCGACATTGATGGTGGGCACATCTGACCTTGTTGCAAGCAGAGCCTTTTGATAGTCGGTGAGCGGGGCGCCGATCTTATTAAGGGTAATGGCTGCAATCTCGTTTGCCCCGACGGTGTCGTAGACGTTGAGCTCGGTATTGCCGGCGATTTCATAGTTAGCCCAAACGAAATAGGTCGACTGATAGATACGGAAAGCGTGGCTTGCCGTATCTTCCTGAGGGTACAGCTCGTCGTTGAGAGTCGTTGCGGCGCTCGGCTGATGGTCGCCAAAAAAGACAAGGACAACCGGTCTGCCGATATTGCGGAGCTCGTTGATAAAGTACTCGAGGTCCCGGTCGGATGCGTTGATGCAGGTAAGATAGGTGTTGAGCGCGCTATTGGCACCCTCGCTGGCTCCCTCGACCCAATAGTTTGTCAGCTCCTCGGCGGGAACGGTGCCATAGTCGTAGCCGCCGTGATTTTGCATCGTGACGTCAAAGATGAACTGCGGGGCTTCGTCGGTTCTAAGCAGGTCGAGTATCTTGTCGTAGGTGACGTAGTCGCATACGCCGGCATGGTAACAGGGCGCACCTTCGAAATCGCCGATTGAAAGAAAATCTCCGAAGCCCAGCTGCTGATAGATTTTATCTCGATGGTAGTTGACGGGGTTTTGCGGGTGCATAGCGGTAGCGGTATACCCAAGCTCCTTAAGGTCCTTTGCCAGGCTGTTGACGCCATTCATCTGATATAGCTGATAGGGGATTTTGCCTAATCCGACAAAGGCCGTTGTCGCTCCGGTCAAAAATTCGAATTCGGAGTTCGCCGTTCCGCCACCGGCGACCGAAGCGAGCATGGTGCCGCGAACAAGTGTGTCGGGAAGCGAGTTGTAGAATGCGGGGCCGGTGTACCCGGCCGCCTGGAGCTGCTCAAAGCACGAAAGGTCGCTAAAACTCTCGTTCATGACGGCAACAATCGTCGGCTTGATTTCATTGAACTGGGCAACGGCCGCCGCGCGCTGCTCGCTCGCGCCATACGTGCTGTCGTAGGTGGCGGCGAGCTCCTGCTCGATGCTCTGCGCCTCATCGGGCGTATAGTCTTCGGGCTTCTCAATGGGCAACTCGTTGACCATTTCGGTGAACGAAGTGATAAAACCCTGAGACGCATACGTGGTGATGGGCTGCCAACGGTCAAATCCAAAATTCAGCGCCTTCTCCAAGTCGATGCTGGAAAAGCCCGAGAGCCCCACAACGGTCACTAGCAGAAAAGCGCAGAGGTTAGCGGCGATTGCGGGGAAGACATGGGTGGGCGCACGGAGCTTTCGCGGTCGGATAAGCGAAAGAAGCCCCAGGGAAATCTCCAGCAGGGCGAGAGAGGTTACGATTCCGGCGGTAAAGGTAAACTCGTATCCCTCGCTCACTTCCATTGCAGTGCCAAGGGCCAAGATATCGCTTGGCAGGATGGCTTCGCCTTTAAACGTTATGACGAAGTGCTCGGCAATGCCAAGGATACAACAGACGACGGGCACGAGGGCCATGACGCCTCCATGACGCTGTCCCAGCAGATAAAGGGAGAGCAGAACCGTCGCGAGCAGCCCGACAGAAAACCCGAATGAGTTGGCGGGAATGTGATAGAACGTTTCGTTGCAGGCAATTTCAAGTGAAACGAACGAGAGCGCTGAAACAGCGGCGATGACAAGGATGTCACGGCAAATACAGGCAACCGTTCCCGTCTCAAGATCGGTTTGGTCGATAAGTCCCGAAACCAAGGGCTCGACAAGCAGTACGACGGCGGCAGCACCGAGCGCCGAGTAAGAAAGGACCCATAGGGAACTGTCCTCATTTACGAGCAATTGATTCGTAATCCATGCAGCTACCACGCCGAGCGGGATGAGGAGCGTCGCGCACCAAAAGACGCGGGCAATGGGCGGCTTTTCATTGTGTTTGATTGAAAAATACACGCGCACGACGACGGTGGCCACGATAAGGACGGCGATGAATATGGGCAGATTGGCCATGTCACTCGAAGTGATTTCAAGGGGGATATCTTCGGTCATGGACGTTCCTCTGTTACAGCAAATTAAGTTCAGTAGTAGATTACTGTAACCTTTCCACGGCATTTCGAGAAACAAAGCACCCGATACGCAAAGCTAAAGGTCTGCGAATCTTGTATTACGAACATCTGTGCGCGTCGAGTGCGCTAAACTCATCGGCAGTATGATTCGATGCAATAGGAGGCAAGGAGCTTCCATGTCTGATTCTTCTATCGTTATTCGCGGCGCTCGTGAGCACAACCTCCGTGATATCGATGTTTCCATTCCGCGTGACCAACTCGTGGTCATTACCGGTCTTTCTGGCTCGGGCAAGAGCTCGCTGGCATTTGACACTATCTATGCCGAGGGCCAGCGTCGATACGTCGAGAGCCTTTCGAGCTATGCGCGCCAGTTCTTGGGCCAGATGGACAAACCCGACTTGGATTCAATCGACGGCCTTTCGCCGGCGGTGTCGATCGACCAAAAGACGACGTCTAAAAACCCTCGCTCGACGGTTGGCACCGTAACCGAGATTTATGACTATCTGCGCCTGCTGTTCGCTCGTGTGGGCACCCCGCACTGTCCCGAATGCGGCCGCGTCATTGAGCGCCAGACGACCGACCAGGTTGCCGACAAGGTCTTGGCGGCGGGGGAGGGCCGCCGCGCGTTTGTGCTGGCACCGGTGGTGCGCGGGCGAAAAGGCGAGTACACCAAACTGTTTGAGGACCTTCGCGCCGAGGGCTTTAGCCGCGTGCGCGTTGACGGCGAAGTGCGCTCGCTCGACGACCCGATCGATCTGGACAAAAAGTTCAAGCACGATATCGAGGTCGTAGTCGACCGCATCGTGATTCGCGAGAACTCGCTGGGCCGTATTGCCGAGTCCGTTGAACAAGCGACTGCGCTGGCGCACGGCAATGTGAACGTATACTTGCTGCCCGACCGCGACGCTCCCGAGGGGACCGAAGGCGAGTTGCTGGAGTATTCGCTGGCGTTAGCGTGCCCGGAGCATGGACACTCCATCGATGACCTGCAGCCGCGTGATTTCTCGTTCAACGCGCCCTATGGCGCGTGCCCCGAGTGCGATGGCCTGGGCTTTAAGAAGACGGTCGATGCCGAGGCCCTAATCGAAGACCCCTCGAAGTCGATCGCCGACGGGGTCTTTGGCAGCCTGTTTGGCAACTCTAACTACTATCCGCAGATTTTCGCTGCGGTCTGTAAACACTTCAAGGTGAGCGTCGATACGCCGTGGGAGGACTTGCCCCCTCGCGTGCGTCGTGCATTCTTGGATGGCCTGGGCGATACGAAGATCTCGGTCGACTACCAAAAGCTCGACGGACGTCGCAGCCAGTGGGATACCAAGTTTTCGGGCGTTCGCAACATCCTGTACGAACGCTATACCGAGACGACGAACGAGAACACCAAGGCGCGCCTGGAGAAGTACATTCGCGAGGAGCCGTGCTCGACCTGCCACGGCGCTCGTTTGCGCCCTGAGATGCTCGCCGTCACCGTGGGCGGCAAGTCCATTTACGAAGTTTGTTGCCTGTCGTGCCGTGAATCGCTCGAGTTTTTTGAGGGCCTGGAACTCACCGAGCGCCAACAGTTTATCGGCGGCCGTATCGTCAAGGAAATTCTGGAGCGCCTGCGTTTTCTGGTCGATGTTGGACTCGACTATCTGACACTCGATCGCGCCTCGGCGACGCTTTCCGGTGGCGAGGCACAGCGTATTCGCTTGGCAACGCAGATCGGCGCGGGTCTCATGGGCGTGCTCTATATTCTGGACGAGCCCTCGATCGGTCTTCATCAGCGTGACAACGAGCGCCTGATCAAGACGCTCGAGCGCCTGCGCGATATCGGCAATACCGTTATCGTTGTCGAACACGACGAGGATACAATCCGTGCCGCCGACTACGTGATCGACATGGGGCCCGGCGCCGGTGTCAACGGCGGACACGTAGTCGCGGCGGGAACGCCTGCTGATATCATGGCGTGTCCTGAGTCGATGACGGGCGCTTATCTGACCGGCAAACGAATGATTCGGGTGCCTGATGAACGGCGCAAGCCCGGTCGCGGCTGCCTTAAAATTACGGGCGCTCGAGCCAACAACCTCAAAAACGTTACCGCCAAGATCGAGTTTGGTACGCTTACGGTTGTTACCGGCGTGTCGGGATCGGGCAAGAGCTCCCTGGTTACCGACACCATTGCGCCTGCCCTTACGAATGCTATTCACCGTTCGACGCGCCCTGTGGGTCCGTATAAAAAAATCGAGGGCATCGAGTGTATCGATAAGGTTATCGATATCGACCAGTCGCCGATTGGCCGCACGCCGCGTTCCAACCCTGCTACCTATATCGGCCTGTGGGATGATCTTCGCGCGCTGTTTGCGAGTACGCCGGAGTCGAAGGCGCGCGGCTACTCGCCGGGTCGTTTCTCCTTTAATGTGAGTGGCGGGCGCTGCGAGGCGTGCAAGGGCGACGGGCAGATCAAGATCGAGATGCACTTCCTTCCCGATATCTACGTTCCCTGCGAAGTTTGCGGCGGTAAACGCTACAACCGCGAGACACTCGAGGTCACCTACCGTGGCAAGACCATCTCGGACGTGCTCGACATGAGCGTCACCGAGGCGCTGGCCTTCTTTGGGAATATCCCGCAGATTAAGCGCAAGCTCCAGACGCTGTACGATGTAGGCTTAGGCTACGTGAGCCTGGGCCAGCCCGCCACGACGCTCTCGGGCGGCGAGGCGCAGCGTGTGAAGCTCGCCAAGGAGCTTCATCGACGCCAGACGGGCAAGACGTTCTATATTTTGGACGAGCCGACGACCGGTCTTCATTTTGAGGACGTCCGCCAGCTGCTCGATGTGCTGCAGCGCTTGGTCGATGCGGGCAACACGGTGCTGGTGATTGAGCACAACCTTGATGTCATCAAGGTTGCCGACCGCCTGATCGATATGGGTCCCGAGGGCGGTAACGGCGGCGGAACCGTCGTGGTTTCGGGCACACCGGAGCAGGTTGCGGACTGTCCGCAGAGTTATACGGGCAAGTTTTTGGCGCCGTTGCTCAGGCGTGACCGGGAGCGTCAGGCTCAACTTGATGCTCAATAAATAGGCGATTCAGTTTATGGGCGCCATCGACTCCTTGTGATTCGATGGCGCTTGCTGTGCCGAAGTGACGTATGCAGCCGAATTGGACATATACTTAATCCTTGCGTCCGAATGCGAGAGAAAGGATATGTCATGGCAAAGGCTGTAAAGACGCCAAAAACCAATGCGATGCGCGAGCTGGAAAGTGCCGGCATTTCCTATGTTCTACATACGTACGAAGACGATGGTGATGAGTCGGTGGGCCTGGGGGTCGCGATTTCGGAGCAGCTTGGCGAGGAGCCCGGTCAAGGATTTAAGACTTTGGTCTGCGTGACGCCGTCCAACGACTATGTCGTGTGCTGCATCCCTGTTGCCGACGAGCTCGATCTAAAGTCCGCCGCGCGTGCCGCGGGGGAGAAGTCCTTGGCCATGATGCATGTGAAGGATTTGCTTGCGGCGACTGGCTACGTTCGCGGCGGCTGCAGCCCGGTCGGTATGAAAAAACGCTACCGGACGCTCATTGACGAGACATGCGTCCTTTGGGATACCATTTTTATTTCGGGAGGCAAGCGTGGTTATCAGCTCGAGCTTGCACCCGATGATTTAATTGCATTTTGCGGGGCGACGGTTGCCGCGATTACGAGAGAGGACTGAGCGATGCCGCAGGAAGAATCGAAGTGCGGAGCTCATTTTGCAAAAGAATCTGCGCCTCAGACACCCTCATCCGAAGTTTCTTCGTCGCGAGATGACACTGACGACATGGGCTCGTCGGACTACTCCACGGTTGGTCGTTCCGCCGGGCTTATGACCATTCTGACTATCGTGTCTCGCGTCACCGGTTTTATCCGCACGTGGGCAATGGCGGCCGCTATCGGCATGTCGCTACTCTCGTCCTCCTATCAGGTCGCCAACAACCTGCCCAATATGCTCTACGAACTCGTGATGGGTGGCATGCTCGTGACGGCGTTTTTGCCCGTGTACATGGGCGTGAGGCGTGAGCAGGGTCGCGAGGCCTCGAACGAGTACGTGGGCAACCTGCTTGGCATTCTGCTTTTGGTGCTGGGTGGCATTTCGTTGCTGGGGACCGTGTTCGCCCCGGGCTTTATCTGGACGCAATCGTTCCTTTCGGGTGACGGCGGCAGCATGGATACCGCTGCGTTCATGTTCCGTTTCTTTGCCATCCAGATTCTCTTTTATGGTTTGGGCTCGGTGTTCTCGGGCGTTCTCAACGCACACCGCGACTACTTCTGGTCGACGTTTGCCCCGGTCCTCAACAATGTGATCGTCATTGCGAGCTTTATGGGTTTTGCGCCCGTGTCCGCACAGTTTGGCGAACGTGCCGGCATCATCTTGATTGCGGCCGGTACGACCCTCGGTGTCTTTGTTCAGATGGCATGTCAGATTCCCGCGCTTGGCAAGCACGGCGTGCATCCCCATATCCATATCGACTTTAAGGACCCCGCGCTGCGCCAGACGATTGCGCTCGGTATCCCGACGCTGCTCGCCACGGTGTGCATGTTTGTCTCGACTTCTATCACCAACGCTGCCGCGCTGGTGGTCCAGCCCGAGACGGGTCCTTCCGTCATCGCCTATGCGCGCCTGTGGTACACGCTGCCCTACGCGCTGATTGCCGCCTCGCTTTCGACGGCGCTCTATACCGAGCTCTCTCATGACGCACAGGAGAAGGATTACGACAGCGTTCGCACGGGCATTTCGCGTGGCGTCGCCCAGATGCTGTTCTTCCTGATTCCGTTCGCACTGTACCTGATTGTCTTCGCACGTCCGCTCAACATGATTTACTGTGCCGGCAAGTTCGATGAATCCGGCGTGGCGCTGGTGTCCGAGTACCTTGTCTACCTGGCGCTCTCGCTGCCGCTCTACGGCGTGGTCGTGTTGATGCAGAAGAGCTTCTCTGCCTTGCTCGACATGAAGCCCTATAGCCGCTATTGCCTGTATTCCGCCATCGGCCAGGCTGGCTCGGTTCTGCTGTTTGGCGTTGTGCTGGGCTTCGGTATGCCGGCAATCGCGCTTTCGTATGTTGTCGACTACGTGATCTTGGTCGGCTGTTCGCTGTGGTGGCTGCGTCGTCGCCTGCGTGGCCTTCAGGTCAAATCTATCCTGCATGGCGGTTTCTTTGGCCTTTTGCTCGGCGGCCTAGGGGCTGCCGCAGGCGCCGGCGTCATGTGGGCGCTTGAACACTTTGTCGGGGTACTTGGCGGCTCGATTCTGATTACTCTTGGCTATGTTTGCGTTGCGGGTGTCGTCTCGCTTGCTGTTACCTTTGGCCTTGCCGTCGTTCTTAAGATGCCCGAGGTCTCGGCGCTGCTTCGTCGCAAGTAGGTGCGTGTGGCCGGTCACGACAACATTCCAACACTCGCCGAGCAGGTTTCGCGCGTTCCCACGCAGCCCGGATGTTACCTTTGGAAAGATGCCAAGGGCGATGTCATCTACGTTGGCAAGGCGAAAAACCTGCGTTCCCGTATGCGCCAGTACGTGACGCTGCAGGATGAGCGCCAAAAAATACCGCTCATGATGCAATTGGTTGCGAGCTTTGACTACATCGTTGTCGAAACCGAGCATGAGGCGCTTGTACTCGAGCGCAACCTGATCGGCCAGTACCATCCGTACTTTAACGTCGACCTCAAGGATGACAAGAGCTACCCCTTTATCGCCATTACAAAGGGCGACCTGTATCCTGCTATCAAATACACGCGCGAGCGTCATAAGCCGGGAACGCGTTATTTTGGTCCCTATACCGATAGCCGCGCGGCGCGTGAGACCATTGACACGCTGCGCAAGGTGATCCCGATCTGCTCGGCTTCTTGTGCGGAGTGGCGTCGTTGTCGTCGTATCGTCGAGTCCCACAAGGGCGAGGAAGACATCGTCAATATGATTTGCGCGCAAAACGGGCGTCCCTGCTTCGACTACCATGTCGGGCGCGGCCCAGGTGCGTGTGTCGGCGCGATTTCTCCTACGGACTATGCCAAGAACGTCAAGCGTGTCGAGCGCTTTTTGTCGGGCCATCGCAAGGATGTCGTCGATGAGCTGACCTCCGAGATGACGGATGCCGCCGAGGCGCTCGACTTTGAGCGCGCGGCACGCGTCAAACGTCGTTTGGAGGTCATCAGGGGTCTGGACGACCGTCAGCAAGTCGTTTTTCCCTCCAGTGTCGATATCGATGTCATCGGTTTCTATCGCGAGGAGACCATCTCCGCCGCTTGCGTCTTTGTCGTGCGTGAGGGTCGAACGGTTCGAACCTGCGAGTTTATTCTCGATAAGGGTTTGGATGTTGACGAGGAAGAGCTCCAGTCGGGCTTTCTTAAGCGCTATTACGACGAGACGGCTGATATTCCAGCTGAGATAAACCTCTCTGTCGAGCTTGAGGATGCGGAGGCGCTGGGGGAGTGGCTTGCAGGCAAGCGCGAGCGTTCCTGCCATCTCCATAGGCCGCAGCGTGGCGAAAAGCACCGTTTGCTCGATATGGCATCCAAAAATGCGCGCCATGCCCTCATGCGCTACATGATGCGAACGGGGTACGCTGATGACCGCACCAATCAAGCGCTCCTGGAGCTCGAAAGCGCGCTGGCGCTGCCGGCGCCGCCGATGCGTATCGAGTGCTTCGATATCTCGACGCTGCATGGAACCTTTACCGTCGCCTCGATGGTGGTGTTTACCAACGGACGCGCCGACAAGAGCCAGTACCGTCGTTTTAAAATTCAGGCCGAATTGGACGAGGCAAACGACTTCGTGTCGATGTCCGAGGTTTTGGGACGACGCTATGCTCCCGAGCGCATGGCCGACGAGCGCTTTGGCTCGCGCCCCGATTTGCTCGTTGTCGATGGCGGTAAGCCGCAATTGACCGCTGCGATCAAGCAACTTGAGGCTCTTGGGCTCGATATACCAGTTTGTGGCTTGGCAAAGGCCGATGAGGAGGTTTTCGTGCCTTGGGACGAGACTCCCGTCGTGCTGCCGACCGGGTCTGCTTCGCTCTATCTAATTAAACAGGTGCGCGATGAATCGCACCGTTTTGCAATCACATTCCATCGTGAGTTGCGTGATAAAGCCATGACAGTTTCGGTACTCGATGACGTTCCAGGCGTGGGACCCACCAGAAAACGTGCCCTTATGCGCCATTTTGGCTCGATGAAGCGTTTGCGCGCGGCGAGCGAGCAAGAGATCGCGGAAGTTCGCGGCATACCTGCCGATGTTGCCAAGGCGGTCCACGAGGCGCTCGTTGCGTGGAATGCCGAGCGCGCCGAGGCGGCGGCTGGCCATTCCGATAGCTAAACACGAGCCTAAACAACTGATATACATGATTGCGCGATTTTCAACCATTTATTTCGCCATGATTGCCTGCTGGTTTCGGGTTTTATTAACGCTAAAACGTTTGACTAACCCAAGCGAAAACCCTGCTATCCTGCGGGTTGACGAAGACTGATATCTCACCTCGCCGATACATACTGTCTGGCGAATCGTTTGTCAACGAATTCGGTGAACGGTAGTAAATACCGTTCAAGCGTATGTATGTATCGGTCGCCGAGCGCGGCACCTCAGTTGGGTTCGTCGGTAGGTAAGGTATATATCGTCCGCAAGTTGCGCGGGGGCAAGTCTAGATGCTCCCGAGTAAGATTCTCTATAGATAGGAGAAGACATGGCCATCATCAACAAGGGTATGTCCAGGCGTTCGTTCCTCGGCCTCACCGGCAGCGTCGCTGCTGTCGCAGGGCTTGGTCTCACCGGCTGCGGTGGCAGCTCTAACGACGAGGGTTCCGCTTCCGGTTCCACCGATTCCGCTAACCGTGGCGGCGGCGTGATCACCGCTGGTTCCGCTTACGCTCCGTCCAGCTTCGATCCCGCCAGCACCGGCTCCGCTGTGGGCCTGGGTGCTAACTGGCACGTCGTCGAGGGCCTCTACGGCATCGATTACCACGACTACAGCACCTTCAACGAGCTCGCCACCGACGATCCTAAGTCCGTGGACGACACCACTTTCGAGGTCACCATCCGCAAGGGCGCCAAGTTCTCCGATGGCACCGAGGTCACCGCTGACGATGTCGTTGCCTCCTACACCGCTTGCGCCGCTTCCGCTACCTATGCTCCGTTCTTCCAGCCCTTCGAGTCCATCGAGGCCAAGGACGCCAGCACCGTGACGGTCAAGACCAAGGTCCCCAACTTCTCCCTGCTCAAGGATCGTCTGGCCATCGTCCGCGTTACCCCGGCCACTCAGACCGAGGAGGATCGCGCCAAGCAGCCGATCGGCTCCGGCCCCTGGATGTACGACTCTATCTCCGATACCGAGATTACCCTGGTTCCCAATCCTGAGTACAACGGTGAGTATGCTGCCGAGGATAAGAAGATCCAGTACAGCATCCTGACCGACCCCACCGCTCGCGTTACCGCTCAGCAGGAGGGCTCCACGCTCGTTATGGAGCTCGTTACCGCTGACGCCGTCGACCAGCTTGAGAGCGCCGGCTGCAAGATCGATAACGTTCAGGGTTTCGGCACCCGCTTCATCATGTTCAACGTCGCCAAGGAGCCTTGGAACAACGTCAAGGTCCGTCAGGCTGTCATGTATGCGCTCGAC
This sequence comes from uncultured Collinsella sp., assembly GCA_902493515.1. Lineage (GTDB taxonomy): Bacteria > Actinomycetota > Coriobacteriia > Coriobacteriales > Coriobacteriaceae > Collinsella. The sequence continues at coordinate 23,282 of CABUPE010000020.1, read as the reverse complement.
ACCGAGAAGATGGTCAGCAACACCTTCGCCGGCCTTGCCACCGCTGCCAGCTGCTACCTGCCCAAGAGCTTCACCAACTATCATGAGGCTTCCACGGTGTACAAGACCGACGCCAAGAAGGCTAAGAAGCTCATCGAGGAGTCTGGCATCACCCCGGGTGCCATCACCCTGCGCACCACCGACAACGAGCAGATTAAGGGCATGGCCGCCCAGGTCAAGAACGACCTCGACGCTCTCGGCTTCGATGTGACCATCCAGACCGATACCTCGCCGGCCACCTACGCTGCCATCGACGGCGGCGAGGCCTACGATATCCTCCTTGCCCCTGGCGATCCTTCCTGCTTCGGCGCCGACCCCGACCTGCTGCTCAACTGGTGGTACGGCGACAACGTCTGGATGCAGACCCGTTGCCCGTGGAAGGAGTCCGCTGAGTGGCAGAAGCTCCACAGTCTCATGGACGAGGCTCTTGCCGCCGAGGGCGACGAGCAGCAGAAGAAGTGGAACGAGTGCTTCGACATCATTGCCGACAACGCCGTTCTGTACCCCGTTGTCCACGTCAAGACCGTCTCCGCTTCCTGGGACGATCCGTCCACTGCGCCCAACGGCGAGGCCCTCGATGGCTTCAAGGGCATCGGCACGACGAGCATGTCCTTCAGGGGCGTTGCGACCGTCAAGGCGTAAGACTCGCTTGAGTCTGTATGCAGGATGTCGGTCATTGGGGCCGTATCCTCATAGTTGAAACAAAGACCCGGGCGGCAACGATGTCGCTCGGGTCTTGTAATGAGTACCCGTACTCATATACCAGTTGGTCCTACCGACAAAAGAAAGGGGAGAGAACGTGAACAACTTGCTACGTTTGATTGGAAGGCGTCTTGTGGCGCTGCCGATCATGGCATTGGGCGTCACCGTCCTGGTGTTCTTCCTTATGTCGTTCTCCAAGACCGACCCCGCCTACACGGCGTTGGGTGACGGTGCCTCGCCCGAGGCGGTTGCCGAGTACCATGAGAAGTATGGTCTGGACGACCCCTGGCCCGTGCGCTACGTGCGCTATATGGGCGATTTGATCCATGGCGACATGGGCACCTATGGTGCTGCTCGCAACTCCGTTGCCAAGCGCATCTCCACGGCCCTGCCCGTCACGATGCAGCTGACCTTTATCGGTCTTGCCATCGGTGCGGTCGTTTCGTTTTTGCTCGGCGTCATCGCGGCACTGTATCGCGACAAATGGCCGGACCAAGTGATCCGCGTGTTTTCCATCGCCGGCTTGGCAACCCCGTCGTTCTGGCTTGCCGTTCTGTTGATCCTGCTGTTCTCTTCCTACCTTAAGGTGCTCCCGGCATCGGGTGCTCTGCCTCACTTCACCACGAATCCGGTTGGCTATCTGGGACGTATGATCATGCCCGCTATCGCCTTGGCATTTCCGCTGACGGGCCAGATGACTCGTATCGTGCGTACCGCCATGGTCGAGGAGCTCGACAAGGATTATGTCCGTATGGCTCGCGGCGCCGGCGTTCCCGAGAAGGTCGTCGTCGGCATCAACGTTCTTCGCAATGCGCTGATCACCCCGGTCACCACCCTCGGTCTTAAGATCGGTTACCTCATGGGCGGCGCCGTCGTCATCGAGGTTATCTTCAACCTCCCCGGCATGGGCACTGCGATTCTGCAGGGCGTTCAGGGCAACGAGGCGAACCTGGTTCAGGGCGTCGTTATCGTCGTTGCTCTTGCCTTCATCATCATCAACATCGTGGTTGACATGCTCTACCTGCTCATCAACCCGCGCATCAGGACGGTGTAGATTATGGTAAAGATTCGAGAGAAGCAAACCGAGCAGCTCGAGAAGGCTGCCTCCAAGGGGCTCAAGCTCGGTGGCTGGAAGAAGATGACGTTGTCTTCTAAGATTGCCGCCGTCGTGCTGGTGCTGGTCGCCCTGACTGCGATTCTGGCGCCCCTTCTTGCCCCTTATAGCCCGGTCGAGATCTTTACGGCTCGCCAGGCTCCCGGCAACGGATTTATCTTCGGTACCGACGATAAGGGTCGCGACATTCTGTCGCGTATGCTCTACGGTGGTCGTTACTCGCTGATTATCGGCTTTGGCGCCACCGCCATGGCTCTGGTCTGCGGCTCGGTCGTGGGCGCCCTTGCAGCGGTTTCGCGCAAGGCCGTCTCCGAGACGATCATGCGTATCCTGGACATCATCATGTCCATCCCGGGCATCGCCCTCGCGGCCGTCTTTGTCTCCATCCTGGGCAACTCCGTGCCGTCGATCATCTTCGCCATCGGCTTTATGTACACTCCGCAGATTGCCCGTATCGTGCGCGCCAACATCGTGTCCGAGTACGGCGAGGACTATGTCCGCGCGGTCATCGTTTCCGGCGCCAAGGCTCCGTGGATTTTGATCAAGCATGTTCTGCGTAACTGCATCGCCCCGATCATGGTCTTCACCGTTACCCTGGTCGCCGACGCCATCATCTTCGAGGCCTCGCTGACCTTCATCGGCGCTGGTATCCAGGAGCCCACCGCTACCTGGGGCAACATCCTCGCCGACGCCCGCGGCGGCGTGCTCGCCGGCCGTTGGTGGCAGGCACTGTTCCCGGGCCTGGCCATCATGATCACCTGCCTGGCGCTCAACATCCTCTCCGAGGGCATTACCGACGCCATGGCCGCTGCTCCCTCCGCCGCCCTGGATCCCACCGATTCCTCCAAGCGTCGCGAGGCCGACCTGCTGGTCTCCGACCCCGTTCGAGCCTACAAGGAGCAGGCCCAGTCCCTCTCCGCTCGCCTTGGCGCCCTGCGCGATGTCGAGCTCAAGCGTGACGATCGCCATGTGCCCGACGAGTCTGTTGAACCGATTCTCTCGGTCCGTGACTTCTGCATCCAGTTTGAGCATCACGGTGATATCAACGTCGTCGACCATGTCAACTTTGACGTCCGTCCTGGTCAGACCATGGGCCTGGTGGGCGAGTCCGGTTGCGGTAAGTCCATCACCACGCTGGCCATCATGGGCCTGACCGACGATGACGAGCACCTTTCCGGCGAGGTCCTCTGGGAGGGCCGTGACCTGCTCAAGATGAGCAAGAAGGAGTGGTTCGGCCTGCGCGGTACCGATATCGCTATGGTCTATCAGGACGCCCTGTCCTCGCTCAACCCCTCCATGCTCATCTCTGCCCAGATGAAGCAGCTCACCAAGCGCGGCGGAACCCGCAGCGCCGAGGAGCTCCTGGAGCTCGTCGGCCTCGATCCCAAGCGCACGCTCGAGAGCTATCCGCACGAGCTTTCCGGCGGCCAGCGTCAGCGTGTCCTGATCGCTATGGCCCTTACCCGCGACCCCAAGCTGGTCATCTGCGACGAACCCACGACCGCTCTGGACGTTACCGTCCAGAAGCAGGTCATCAAGCTGCTCAACGATCTTCAGGCCAAGCTCGGCTTTGCCATGATCTTCGTTTCGCACGACCTGGCGCTGGTCGCCGAGGTCGCCCACAACATCACGGTTATGTACGCTGGCCAGGTTATCGAGCAGGCACCCACCAAGGAGCTGCTCACTAACCCGATCCACGAGTACACCCGCGGTCTTCTGGGTTCCGTTCTGTCCATCGAGAGCGGTTCGGGCCGCCTGCACCAGGTGCCCGGCGCCGTTCCGAGTCCGCGCGATTTCCCCAAGGGCGATCGCTTCGCGCCCCGCTCGAGCCATCCGCGTATTGGCCTGGACACCCGTCCGGTCTTCAAGCGCGTGCCCGGCACCGAGCACTTCTATTCCGAGCTCCCCGACGAGGTGCTCAAGGCAAATGGTTTGACCCCTCACGCGGAGGTGATGTAGATGAGCGAGACCGCAGTCAACGGCGTCGAGCCGATCATCTTCCTTGATGACGTCCACGTCACCTTTAGGACCCGTACCGGCTCGATTCTGCACCCCAACCTGGTTCACGCCGTCCAGGGTGTAACGATTAAGCTCATGCCCGGTCAGACGATCGGCATCGTCGGCGAGTCCGGTTGCGGTAAGTCCACCACCGCCAACGTCATGTGCGGCCTGCAGGCCCCCACGAGCGGCAAGGTCTACTTTAAGGGCAAGGACGTTACCAAACGTACCGCCGAGGACCGTCGCCACATGGGTCGCGTCATCTCGGTCGTGTTTCAAAACCCGGCCACGGCGCTCAACCCCCGCATGGTCGTTCGCGAGCAACTGCTCGACCCCATGCGCGTCCACAACCTGGGTACCGAGGCCGAGCAGGAGAAGCGCGTCAAAGAGCTCCTGGAGCTCACCGGTCTGCCCAGCTCCGCCGCCGAGGTTCTTCCCGGTCAGCTTTCGGGCGGCCAGCGCCAGCGCGTCGCAATTGCCCGTGCCCTGTCGCTGAACCCCGATGCCATCATCGCCGACGAGCCCACCTCGGCTCTGGACGTTTCGGTCCGCGCGCAGATTCTGAACCTGCTGACCGACCTTAAGAAGGAGCTCGGCCTGGCCATGGTGTTCATCAGCCATGACATCCAGACGGTCCGCTATATCTCTGACGACATCATCGTTATGAATGGCGGCAAGATCGTCGAGCAGGGCGAGGCCAAGCAGGTCTTCCAGCATCCCCAGGACCCCTACACCAAGATGCTGCTCGGCGCTGCGCCGTCGCTGCTGCACCCCAAGCTCGGCGAATAGCCTCGCTTTCCCTCCCGTGCGCCCGGTTCCCTTGCCGGGCGCACCTCCGTTGCGATTTCGAAAGGTTGGGTTCACGAGCCATGCCAAGTGCTCAGGAGCTACAACATCAATTTGGTGAATATCGAGGCGCCATGCCCCGTCCATCAGATTTCGATCTCTTTTGGAAGGATCGCATGGCCGAGGCCGACGCCGTCGGGCTTGACTATGCGATCGACACGGCATCGGTCACCGATGCCGCGACCTGCCAACTTTTCGACCTCTGGTATACCGGCATGTGTGGCGCTCGCCTGCATGCCAAGTACCTTAAACCCGTCTCGGACGAGCCCGTGCCATTGGTGCTTCAGTTCCATGGGTATCCGGGTGCAAGCCGCAGCTGGTTTGAGCAGGCGTCGTTTGCGGGCATGGGCATGGCACTCATCGCCCTCGACTGCCCCGGCCAAGGAGGTCCCTCCGAGGACATTGGTGGTTTTGAGGGCACAACGGTTGCCGGGCATATCGTCGCCGGCATCGACGGCGACCCGGCCAACCTCTACTATGTCCGCTTGCACCAAGATATTCGCATCCTGTGCCGTATTGTTCGCGAGCTCGAGGGCATCGATCTTTCCCGTGTGTTTGTGAACGGCGCGTCGCAGGGTGGTGGTTTGGGCATTGCGACCTGTGCGCTTAACAGCGAGCTTATCAATCGTGCCGCCATCCTCTATCCCTTCTTGTCAGATTTCCGCCTAGTCTGGGATTTGGATGCAGACGACATTGCCTACGAGGGCCTGCGCTATTGGTCTCGCTGGTTTGACGAGGACTCGACTCGTATTGACGAAGCCTATGCCAAGCTGGCGTACTTCGATTCCAAGAACTTTGCCCCTATGGTCAAATGCCCCGTGCTGTTTGGCACCGGCACAGCCGATATCGTCTGCCCGCCAGCGACGCAGTTTGCGGTCTATAACAACCTGACCTGCGAAAAGCGTCATGAGTTCTTTGAAGGCTTTGGCCACGAGGAGATTCAGGATTTTGACGATCTGATCATTCCGTTTTTCTGCAAGGGAGGGGAGGCTCATGTCTAAGTGCGAGAGCAATGTTAATGAGCTGATTGTCCCCGGGCTCGTGGGAATTCCTGGAACGGTTTCGTCAAGGCTCGCAGAATATCGGGACTGGCGCGGTGATGTCCAAGCAGATGTTTCTGATTTAGAGACATGCGCTTCGAATCTTGAGATTCAAGGCCTGGCCATTACGGCGATTGACTTTGTTAACCCCTGCGCCCGTTACTCGGAGGTCTCCTTTGAGCTCGGTGACGATGCGATTCACGCTCGTTTGATCGAGCCTGTCGGTCGTGCCCGAGTGTCTGAGCGCGTGCCGCTGTGCCTGATGTTCCACGATATCGATCGGCCTGTGCGCGGCTGGCATCACATGACGAGATTTGCCGCCATGGGGTATGCCGTCCTCGCGCTGGATGACGATGTTGCTGGTGCGGACGACCTGCAGCGGGGGATTTCTTCGCCCGCTTTTGTCGAGCGCGTCCGTTGGGGTTGCGCGCTGGCGAAGGTGGCGCGCAATCTTGATGGCATGGACCCCGACCGCATCTTTGCATGGGGCGAGGGTCTAGGCGGCGGAGTCGCGCTGGCGGTTTCTGCTCTGGACGAGCGGGGTCTCGCCTGCACGGCGGTTGCCAATCCGCTTCCTGGCGGCCTCGAGGCGCTGTCGTCTCGGGTGCGCGGATCGGTGCTCATGGGCACATCGCTCATGGATACCGTGAGCGATCCCAAGGATCAGTTTGCCGTATTCAACGGTCTTGAGTGTGACCGGAGACATATCATCTATGCCAAATACGCTCACGAGCGCATCAATGCGTTCGAAAACGAAGTCGTCGACTTTTTTAACCAAACGTTCTACTCGTGTTCTTTGGCCTAGACGGCCTGGACACTGCCAACAAGAGTGGGCGGCATAGGGCTGCCCACCAGACAACTAAGGAGATTCTTGTGGCAACTCAGAAATTCACCGGCGTTATCCCTCCCGTCGTTGTTCCCGATACCGAAGACCACCAGCTCGATGTTGCCTCCTTTGAGCGCAGCATCAACCGCATGATCGATGCCGGCGTCGATGGCTTGTTCTTCCTGGGCTCCTCGGGCGAGGTCGTCTTCTCCACCGACGAGCGTCGCCGTCAGATCATCTCCGAGGCCGTCCGTATCGTCGACCACCGCGTTCCCGTTCTGGTCGGCATCATCGACACCGAGACCGAGCGCATGATCGAGCACGGCAAGGTCGCTCAGGAGCTGGGCGCCGATGCGCTTGTCGCCACCTGCCCGTTCTATGCCCTGCAGGGCATGACCGAGGTCGAGGAGCACTTCCGCATCCTGCATGAGGAACTCGACCTGCCCATCTTCGCCTATGACATCCCCGTGTGTGTCCACACCAAGCTCCCGTGGAAGCTCCTTGCCAAGCTCGGTGCCGAGGGCGTTCTGGCCGGCGTCAAGGATTCCTCGGGTGATGACATCTCGTTCCGCTACCTCGTTCAGGAGAACGAGAAGAACGGCCATCCGATGAGCATCCTCACCGGTCACGAGGTTGTTGTCGACGGCGCCTACCTCGGTGGCGCCGACGGTTCCGTTCCGGGTCTCGCCAACGTTGAGCCCGAGGGCTACGTGCGTCAGTGGAAGGCCGCTCAGGCTGGTGACTGGGCTACCGTCAAGGCCGAGCAGGATCGCCTCAATGAGATTTCGCACATCTGGGATGTCACCTCGGGCGTCCAGGGTTATGCCGGTGGCGTCGGCGCCTTCAAGACCGCTATGAACCTCATGGGTATCTTCGACAGCCCGACCATGCCGCGCCCGGTGAAGGCCATGACCGGCGAGAACGTCGAGGCGATTAAGAAGGTCCTCCAGGACAACGGTCTCCTGTAAAGCTTCCCCGGGCACCCGACCTCGCCGTTCAACCGTGCGGCCATGACCCATTAGATCAATGGTCACACGGTTTCTTGGCGATCTCGGGCACCTGGAAAACCTTTTCCGCGCTGTGACGGCTAGCCTGACGGCGCATTTCCTGTAGTTGTTTTTTATCTCCTAAGGAGAGCGACATGGAGAACAAGTACGTCTGCTCTGTCGATATCGGCGGAACTAAGATCGCGACTGCCATCATGGAGTACCCGGCTGACGGTAGTGTGCCCCATCCTGTTTTTGAGGCCGAGGTTCCCACCGAGGCCCAAGAGGGCGGCGAGGCCGTCTTCCAACGTATCGAGGCGTCCATCAAGGCTGCTCTCGAGGCGAATCCCGATGTCGAGGTCCTTGGCGTCGGTATCGGTGCCGCCGGCGTCGTCGATCCCAAGACGGGCGCCATCGCGTATGCCAACGAGATCATGCCCGGCTGGTCCGGTGTTCAGTTGGGGCCGCGCCTGCGCGAGGACCTCGGTCTTCCCGTTGCCGTTGTAGGCGACGTGCAGGCTCATGCTCTGGGCGAGGCCCACTGGGGCGTCGGCAAGGGCAAGTTCTCCGTCTTGTGTCTTGGCATCGGTACGGGCATCGGTGGCGCATATGTCGAGAACGGCCGCGTGATGCAGGGCTTCCATGGTGCTGCTGGCCATATGGGCCACATCGAGTGCTCGGCTGCCGCCGGTATTCCCTGCGCCTGCGGGCGTTCCGGCCATCTGGAGTCGGTTGCTTCGGGCACTTCCATTGGTCGTATGTACGATGAGCGCTTTGGTCGCGTCGACCCCAGCCGTCCTTCGGTCGGTCGCGATGTGAACGACCTGTGCCGTGCGGGCGACGCAAAGGCGACCGAGGTCATCCATGACGCCGGCTTTGCGCTGGGGGCCAGCTTGGGCTCGCTCGCTAACATCCTGGACCCTGAGGTCATCGTGCTTTCGGGCGGCGTGATTCACCAAGGTCCCGATTGGCGTTCGCAGACGTGGAAGGATTCGGTGCACGAGGGCTATGCCAGCCAGGCGCTCGATCCGCTTCAGGACACGCCGATCCTCATCGGTTCTCTGGAGGGCGACGCGCCGCTTATCGGTGCCGCCGAGCATCTTCTTGCTTCGTTGAAGTAAACATAACTGCCAAGTGTGCCTTCTGAGGTGCCGCAGATTGACGTGAAAGAGGAGCGAAGCGTACTTCGGTACGCGAGCGACGGTTTGAACGTCAAGGTGCGGCGTCTCAGAAGGCTGTTTTGAGAAAGGTTGAGTCGAACATGACCGTTGATCCTTTGATCCAGTCCCTGAAGGGCAAGCTCGTCGTGAGCGTTCAGGCGTATATGGGCGAGCCGCTTCGTACGCCCGAGACCATGGCTCAAATGTCTCGCGCTTGCGAGCTCGGTGGCGCCGCCGCCATTCGCTGCCAGGGCCTTGCCGACATTGCCGCCATTAAGGGTCGCTGTGAGGTTCCTGTTATCGGCCTGTGGAAGGATGGGCACGAGGGCGTTTACATCACGCCGACGCTGCGTCACGCTCGCGCCTGCGTTGCTGCCGGTGCCGATATCGTGGCGATCGACGCCACCGATCGTCCGCGCCCCGATGGCAAGACGGTCGAGGATACCTTCCGCCCACTGCACGAGGAGGGTGTGCTCCTGATGGCGGATTGTGCCACCATCGAGGACATTCGCCGTGCGGTTGATATGGGCTTCGACCTGGTATCCACCACGCTTTCTCACGGTGTCGCCGCCATCGACTGCACCATGGCCGATGGCCCCGACCTGCCGCTCCTGCGTCAGGCGACCGAGGAATTCCCCGGTCTTCCCATCATCTGCGAGGGCCGCGTGCACACGCCCGAGGAGGCTCGCGCTGCGATCGATGCGGGCGCCTGGGCCGTTGTCGTCGGCACCGCCATCACGCACCCCACGAGTATTACGAGTTGGTTCAAGGCTGCGCTTGAGGCGTAAAACAGGCCTCGTATCCGCTCGGGGCGGTATACTCAATATAGGCAATTGACCGCGCGGGATCCGGGTTGCTGGGTCCCGCGCTTGTTTTCGGGAGGCAGCACATGCAAAAGGGAGATGCCATGGATGCGGCGGAGCGCTCGGAGCGCATCCCCGATATCGTCATCATCACCGGAATGTCCGGATCGGGCCGCACACAGGCCATGCACGTGTTCGAGGACATGGGCTATTTTTGCATCGATAACCTGCCTCCACGTCTCATCGCCCAGCTTGCCGAGCTCGTCGGCATCAATACGGGCGTGGGCAGGCATCTCGCCGTCACCTGCGATTTGCGTAGCCAGGGACTGTTTGACGAGCTGCTCGATGCGGTCGCCGCGCTCGAAGAGCGCGAGATGAGCTGCGACATCGTGTTCCTGGAGGCTTCTGACGAGGTGCTGATTCGTCGCTACAGCGAAAATCGCCGCCGTCATCCTATTGCCAAGCCGGGGGAGACTACGGCCGATGCCATTCAGCGCGAGCGCCTTCAGCTGCAGGGCGTGCGCGACCGAGCCGATATGATTATCGACACGAGCCGTCTGCGCACCTCTGCGCTGCGCAACAAGCTACGTATGGCATTTTCCGAGCTGTCCGACCAGCAGCTCATGGACGTCCACGTGTTCTCGTTTGGCTTTAAGCACGGCATGCCCGTCGAGGCGGACATTATGATCGACGTCCGCTTCCTGCCCAATCCGTTCTACGATCCCGAGATGCGCACGATGACCGGTCTCGATAAAAAGGTCTCCGATTTTGTTCTGGACCATCCCAAGACGCAGGAGTTTTGGAAGGCTTGGACACAGCTGCTCGATACGGTGATGCCGGGCTATATCGCGGAGGGTAAGCCGCAGCTTTCTATCGCCATCGGCTGCACGGGCGGCCAGCACCGCAGCGTTGCCATTGCCGAGGCCACGGCCCGTTACCTGGAAGGCGCTCAGTATCATGTGAGCATCTCCCACCGTGACCTGTCGCGCGCCAACACGAAGGCATAGGCCTGCATGTCGTTTACCGCTGAGGTGCGCGACGAGCTTGCGCGCTGCGAACCCGAATGTGAATACTGCGACTTGTCGACGCTTGCCGCCCTCACGCGCGTGAGCGGTACGCTTTCGCTGGCCGGCTCTGGGCGGCATCGTTTGACGGTTGCGACTGAGACGGGAGCCGTCGCGCGCACGATGATCACGCTGACGCATCGTATCCTTAAGCTCAAAACGGAGTTCACCGTCCGCAAATCGGTCTTGCATAAGGTTCGAAACTACCTCATCACCTTGCCTGATCAGCCAGACCTGGATAAGGCCTTGGTTCTGCTGGGTATCCTCGACCGTAGGGGAGGACTTGTCGCCGGCGTACCCCGACATATCGTTGCCCGTCCTTGCTGTAGACTTGCCTATATCCGCGGCGCGCTCATCGCGGGCGGCTTCGTGGCCGATCCACGCGGCGATTTTCATTTGGAGATCGCTGTGCAGGGCGAGCAATATGCCAAGGGACTTTGCGATCTGTTGGAGCAGATTGGGGTCCATGCTCGTGTTAATGCACGGCGGGGGTCATATGCCGTGTACATTAAGAGCGCCGAGGAAATCGAGCATCTTTTAAAGCTGATTGGTGCCAAGCGCAGCGTTGCCGAGATTGAGGAGGCGCGCGCGGTCAAGTTGGTTAAGAACGATGTGAACCGTCGCGTGAACGCCGAGCTCGCCAACCAGACCAGAAGCGCCGGTGCCGCCCAGCATCAGCTTGCGCTTATCGATGAGCTCGAGCAGCGTGGTCTTCGCGATGCGCTTCCGGATGCCTTGGCGGTCTTTTGCGACCTGCGCGAGCGCTATCCCGATCTGTCACTGCGTGATTTGGGGGAGATGGCTGACCCTCCCTTGTCGAAGTCAGCCCTCTACCATCGAGTTTTGAGGCTTGAAAAGCTCATTGAAGCAAACAAGAAGTTTTAAGTATCAACGTATATACGGATTTAGCTGCTATTTTATTCTTTAAAACGTTTTAACGTAAATTTGATTTTCAATTTCGAGCATTCTCGTGAAATTCAAGTCAAAAAAAAGGTATATTAGGCGAGTGGTTAGTTTGTGGGCCTCAACGGCGGGCGCTGTAGCTCGCGGGGGCCTTACGAAAGGAGACACAATGGCAGTAAAGGTTGCTATTAACGGCTTCGGTCGCATCGGTCGTCTGGCTTTCCGTCAGATGTTCGGTCATGAGGGCTCCGAGATCGTCGCTATCAACGACCTCACCTCTCCCGATATGCTCGCTTACCTGCTGAAGTACGACTCCACGCAGGGCAACTACGCTCGCGATCACGAGGTCGTTGCTGGCGAGGATTCCATCACCGTTGACGGCAAGGAGATCAAGATCTACAAGGAGGCCGACGCCAACAACCTGCCTTGGGGCGACCTCGACGTCGACGTCGTTCTCGAGTGCACCGGCTTCTACACCAGCAAGGCTAAGGCTCAGGCCCACATCAACGCTGGCGCCAAGAAGGTCGTCATCTCCGCTCCGGCCGGCAGTGATCTGCCCACCATCGTGTACAACGTCAACCATGAGACGCTGACCGCTGAGGACAACATCATCTCCGCTGCTTCCTGCACCACCAACTGCCTCGCCCCGATGGCCAAGGGTCTGAACGACTTCGCTCCCATCGTGTCCGGCATCATGACCACCATCCACGCCTTCACCGGCGACCAGATGCCGCTCGACGGCCCGCAGCGCAAGGGCAACTTCCGTCGCTCCCGCGCCTGCTCCGAGAACATCGTCCCGAACACCACGGGCGCTGCCAAGGCCATCGGCCTGGTTCTCCCCGAGCTCAACGGCAAGCTCATCGGTGCCGCCCAGCGCGTCCCGACGCCGACCGGCTCGCTGACCAACCTCTACGCCGTCGTTGACAAGAAGGTCACCGTCGACGAGGTCAACGCTGCCATGAAGGCCTACGCCGAGACCATCCCCGAGACCTTCGCCTACAACGAGGACCAGATCGTCTCCCGCGACATCGTCGGCGAGACCCACGGCTCCATCTTCGACGCCACTCAGACCATGTGCTCTGACCTCGGCAACGGCCAGACCCTCGTTCAGGTCACCTCTTGGTACGACAACGAGAACTCCTACACCTCTCAGATGGTCCGCACCATCAAGTACTTCGAGAAGTTCGTTGCTTAATTTAGCTTTTAGCGAATAGCTCGTTGAGCGTCTAAAGAAGGGCGCGGCCTTATAGGGCTTACACCCTAGGGTCGCGCCCTTTTTATAAGAAATCGTCTGCCGTAATGGGAGGCAGACACGTACGAAAGGTAGAAGCAAACATGGCCTTTACCAAGAAGACCGTCCGCGACATCGATGTCGACGGAAAGCGCGTTCTCGTCCGCGTTGACTTTAACGTGCCTATCAAGGATGGCGTCGTTGGCGACACCACCCGTATCAAGGCTGCCCTGCCCACCATCAACTACCTCGTTGAGCACAACGCTCGCGTCATCCTCATGAGCCACCTCGGCCGTCCCGAGGGCACCGGCTTCCAGCCCGAGCTGTCCCTCGAGCCCGTCGCCAAGAAGCTCGCTGAGCTCTCTGGTCTCGACGTTGCCTTTGTCGCCGACACCTACGGCGAGAAGGCTGCTGAGGCTGTCGCCGCCGTCGAGCCGGGCAAGGTCCTCGTTCTCGAGAACGTCCGTTTTGACAAGCGTGAGAAGAAGAACGATCCCGAGATCGCCAAGAAGCTCGCTTCCTATGGTGACGTCTTCGTTCTCGATGCCTTCGGCACCGCTCACCGCGCCCAGGGTTCCGTCGTGGGCCCCGCCGCTTACCTGCCTGCCGTCGCCGGCTTCTTGCTCGAGAAGGAGGTCGACACGCTGACCGGCATCTTCGCCGAGCCCGAGCGCCCCTTCGTCGCCATCGTCGGCGGTTCCAAGGTTTCCTCCAAGATCGGCGTTCTCGATCACCTCATCGACTCCGCTGACACCCTGATCATCGGTGGCGGCATGGCCTACACCTTCTTCCTGGCTCAGGGCCTGTCCGTTGGTCAGTCCCTCAAGGAAGAGGACTGGGTCGAGCGCGCCGGCGAGATGCTCAAGAAGGCCGAGGAGAAGGGTGTCAAGATCCTGCTCCCCATCGACAACCGTGTTGCCGATCACTTTGGCGAGGACGCTGTCCCCGAGGTTGTTGCTTCCGACGCTATCCCCGACGATCGTGAGGGTATGGACATCGGTCCCAAGACCGAGGAGCTCTATGCCGAGGCTGTCAAGGGCGCCAAGACCGTGTTCTGGAACGGCCCCATGGGCGTCTTCGAGTTTGACAACTTTGCTCACGGCACCCAGGCTATCGCCGAGGCTGTCGCCGAGGCTGACTGCACCTCGATCATCGGCGGTGGCGACTCTGTCGCAGCCGTCAACAAGTTCAACCTAGCCGACAAGATGAGTTGGATCTCCACCGGTGGTGGCGCTTCCATGGAGCTCGTCGAGGGTAAGGCCCTGCCCGGAGTGGAGGCGCTTCTCGATGCCTAATCGCACTCTTCTTATCGCTGGTAACTGGAAGATGAACAACGATGTCGCCGAGGCCGCCAAGCTCGCCGATGAGCTGGCTCAGGCTCTGCCCGAGGTTCCGGCTGGCGTCGAGGTGCTCGTCTGCCCTCCGACCATCGACATCACCACGGTTCATGACCGCATTCAGGCTGCCCCCATCGCCCTCGGTGCACAGAACGTGTACTGGGAGGCCAAGGGTGCCTTCACCGGTGAGTCTTCTTGCGACATGCTCAAGTCCGCTGGCTGCACCTACTGCATCATCGGTCACTCCGAGCGTCGCGACTACTTCCACGAGACCGACGAGGACCAGAACAAGAAGGCTAAGGCTCTCGTTGCCGCCGGTCTTGTTCCCGTCTTCTGCTGCGGCGAGTCCCTTGAGGTCCGCGAGGCTGGCACCTATGTCGAGCACGTCGTTAACCAGGTCAAGGCTGGCCTTGCTGGCCTTGAGATCACCTGCCCCAAGCAGGTCGTCGTCGCCTACGAGCCCATCTGGGCCATCGGCACCGGCAAGACCGCTACCGCCGAGGACGCTCAGGAGGTCTGCGGCGCTATCCGTGAGACCCTCAAGGAGATGTTCGGCGAGGAGCTCGCCGACGGCATCCGCGTTCTCTACGGCGGTTCCGCCAAGCCCGGCAACATTGCCGAGCTCGTCGCCAAGCCCGACGTTGACGGCGCCCTCGTGGGCGGCGCTTCGCTCAAGGCTGCCGACTTCGCCTCTATGGTCGTCAAGGCAGGCGAGTAGGACATATGGCACAGCGTCATCTTCCTGCACTCCTGATTATCATGGATGGTTGCGGCCTTGCTCCGGCCGATGGCGAGAACGCCGTCGCCGCTGCCAAGACGCCCTTCCTTGATAGCCTGTACGAGAAGTACCCCCACACCACGCTCGGCGCTTCGGGCGAGGACGTGGGTCTTCCCGATGGCCAGATGGGTAACTCCGAGGTGGGTCACCTCAACATCGGTGCCGGACGCATCGTGTTCCAGGAGCTTTCGCGCATCAACAACGCCATCAAGGACGGCTCCATCGCCAAGAACGAGGTTTTTGTCAAGGCTATGGACGACGTCAAGGCTGACGGTAAGACTCTCCACCTCATGGGCCTTATGAGCCCTGGCGGTGTTCATTCTCACATGAACCACGTCGAGGCTCTGGTCAAGATGGCTGCCGAGCACGGTGTCAAGACCGTTCGCGTCCACGCCTTCATGGATGGCCGCGACGTCGACCCGCAGTCCGGTGCTGGCTACATGAGCGAGTTCTGCGCCTTCCTGGCCAAGATTTCCGAGGAGACCGGTTGCGACGCTCGCGTTGCCACCGTCTCGGGTCGTTATTGGGCGATGGACCGCGACAACCGTTGGGAGCGCATCCAGCGCGCCTACGACGTCATGGTCAACGCGTCCGATGCTGATACCGACCCCGTTGCCGGTATCAAGGCCTACTACGAGAAGGACCCGCGCGGCGACGAGTTCGTCGAGCCCTTCGCTGCCCACAACGAGGGCATTCACGAGGGCGACGCGGCCATCTTCTTCAACTTCCGTCCCGACCGCGCTCGTCAGATGACCCGCGTGTTCACGGACAAGGAGTTCGACGGCTTTGAGCGCGAGCAGATCAAGCTTTCGCACTTTGTGACGATGACCGAGTACGATCCGACGTTTGACGTCGAGGTCGCCTTCCCCAAGACGTTCCCCGAGAACGTCCTGGCCGACGTTATCGCCGCCAATGGCCTGAAGCAGCTGCACACTGCCGAGACCGAGAAGTACGCCCACGTGACGTTCTTCCTCAACGGTGGCATCGAGGAGCCCAAGGAGGGCGAGGAGCGCGTGCTCGTCGCTTCCCCCAAGGTTGCTACCTACGATCTGCAGCCCGAGATGAGCGCTCCCGAGGTGACCGAGAAGCTCGTCGCCGCCATCAACGAGGATCGCGCTGATTTCTACATCGTGAACTTCGCGAACTGCGACATGGTTGGTCACACCGGTGTCTTCGACGCCGCCGTTAAGGCCGTCGAGGCTGTTGACGATGCCCTGTCCAAGGTTGTCCCGGCGATTCTCGCCAAGGGCGGCTTTGCGCTGATTACCGCCGACCACGGTAACGCCGATCACATGTTTGACGTTGCTTCCGACGGTTCCAAGCATCCGTTTACGGCTCACACCACCAACCGCGTGCCGTTCATCATCGTTGATGAGAAGGCCAAGCTCACCGGTATCGAGGACGGCCGTCTTTCCGATATCGCTCCGACCATGCTCACCATGGCTGGTATTGAGCCTTCCGCCGAGATGACGGGCCGCGTGCTCGCCACCGAGGCCTAATAGAAAACAAATACCGTTTTCTAGTAAGGGGGTTGTCCACAACCGGACAACCCCCTTTTTGGTATTTCTGCCATTTATACCCCGTCCCCGAGTGGCAGGTAGGGGAGAGCGGGGGATTGTGGTACAGTACTAAAGATTGAACTGTTCTATTAAGGAGTTTATCTATGGGTCCGTTCCAGATTCTTCTGTTTGTCGTTTGGGCTGTCTCTGCCGTGGCGCTGACGATTCTAGTCCTGATGCATTCCGGTAAGGGCACCGGCGTTTCGGATATGATTGCTAGCTCGCTATATAACTCCAGCTCTGCCACAGGCGTTATGGAGCAGAACCTTGACCGCCTGACGGTAATTATGGCTGTCGTGTTTGCCGTGTGCGTCGTGCTGTGCATGTTCTTCTTCCCGCAGGGCATCGTGGGCTACTAATCACGAGCCGCATAAGTACTTGTAAAGGGTTCCGCAAGTGCGGGACCCTTTTTTGTTTACATATTCGTAACAGAGTCAAAAATATCACCACATACTGCGCCCAACTAAAGAAATTCTCGACCGTTAACCGGAATTAGCCCCAAATCGTGCATAAAATGCGCTACTGTATTGCAAAACGTTGGTCCGCTGTGCATAACCAGCCATAGCGGCGGGCGGCGTTTTGATGGTTCGGATCGGATTGTCTCGACATGTGTCCGACTGAACATTTCTTTGTCCTATCTCATAAGGAGGATGGCATGGCTGATTCTATGTTCCACCAGCCCGTTATGGGTCGTCGCGCCTTTGTTGGCGGCACCCTCGCTGCGAGCTCCATGGCTTTTCTTGCCGCATGCGGCAAGAAGGGCGGCGACGCTTCCGGTTCTGAGTCCGGTTCGACGCTGAACTTCTACATCAACAACCCGGTCTGCATCGACCCCTACAATGTCCAGGAGGACCAGGGCACTCAGGTCGAGTACCAGCTCTTTGACGCTCTGACCTCTTATGACGCCGAGAAGGGCGAGATCGTTCCGCTGGCTTGCGAGTCCTTCAAGGCCAACGACGACGCCACCGAGTTCACCTTCAAGATCAAGAAGGCCAAGTTCCACAACGGTGACGACGTTACCTCCAAGTCCTTCAAGCTCGGTTGGGAGCGTCTGGTCAACACCAAGTCGGCCATCGCTACCGAGTACGGCCCTTCCGAGGTCTCCTATCACCTTTCTATGGTCGAGGGCTATGACGACCTGCTTGCCGGTAACGCTACCGAGCTCAGCGGTGTTACTTGCCCCGACGATGAGACCCTTGTCGTCAAGCTGTCTTCCGCTTACGCCGACTTCCCCTTCGTCGCCTCTCACCCGGCTCTGGCCCCGGTTCCCGAGTGCGCCGAGTCCGATGTTAAGAGCTTCTACCTTGCACCGGTCGGTAACGGCCCGTTTATGATGGACGGCAAGTGGGAGGATGGTCAGGAGATCAACCTCAAGAAGTTCGACGATTACTATGGCGACAAGGCCAAGATCGATGGCATCCACTTCCAGGTCATCAAGGACATGGAGACCGCTTACAAGGAGTTCCAGGCCGGTAACCTCGATGTCTGCGACGTTCCCGTTGCTCAGATCGACGCTGCCAAGAAGGATCGCGGCGTGTCCAAGGACGGCTACACCATGGGTGACGGCGAGCGCATGCTGCTCGGCGCCGAGCCTTCCACCTACTACCTGACCTGCAACAACACGGCCGAGCCGTTCAACAACGCCGACCTGCGCAGGGGTATCTCCCTGGCCATCAACCGTGAGGCCATCTGCAAGACCATCTTCAAGGGTACCCGTACCCCTGCCGACGGCATTGTTCCTCCGGGCATCGATGGCTACAAGGAGGGCGCATGGGAGTTCTGCGCCTACGACGTCGACAAGGCTAACGAGTACCTCGACAAGGTTGCTCCCGCTGGCGCTAACGGCGATCGTGGCATTAACGTGACTCTGTCCTACAACCAGGACGGTGGCCACAAGGAGATCATGGAGTCCATCATCGGCGACCTCGCCAAGGTTGGCGTTACCGCTGTCTCCGATACCCCCGAGTGGTCTGCCCTGCTCGAGCAGTATCAGAACTTTAACTATCAGTTCGGTCGTCTGGGTTGGATTGCTGACTACCCGATCATGGACAACTTCCTGTATCCGCTGTTCCACTCCGACTCCCTCGGTGGCGACAACCGCTCTGGTTACAACAACCCTGAGTTCGACGCCAAGGTCGACGAGGCCCGTACCACGGTTGACGACGAAGAGCGCGTCGCTAAGATGCAGGAGGCCGATGCAATGGTCGCTGCCGACTGCCCGGTCATCCCGGTGATGTTCTACACGCACACCATCGCCGGCTCTGATCGCATCAAGCACCTCTATGTCGATCCGCAGAAGCACGCCGATCTGGGTACCGCTGAGCTCGCCTAAGAGTTTGCAGCTTCCGTGAGGGTCAAGTATTTACGTAGACCTCATGGGAAACATACAGTTCTCCCTAACCTGGGGTAAACTGGCTGATGGTAATTTTGGGATGCCGGTCTGGCGATCGGCATCCCATTTAGGTTAATCCCTAGATAGGGGAGTGGTATGGGTAAGTACATCGTTAAACGTGTGCTTCAGTTCATCCCGGTGTTTTTGGGCGTTACGCTGATTTTGTTCGCCCTCCAGAATATCGTGCCGGGAGATCCGATCAAGCTGATCGGTGGAGACAAGGCTCTGTCCCCCGAGGTGGAGCTTCAGCTTCGCGTCCGCTATCACCTGGTCCAGTCGGACGAGGACGGCAACGCGATCCTTGACGAGAACGGCGACCCCGTTCAAACGTCGCTCGTGGACCGTTACTTGTATTACATGAACGGCCTGCTTCATGGCGATCTGGGCAATTCGTATCAGCGCAAGCTGCCGGTTACGGAAATCTTTGCCCAGAAGTATCCGTATACGGTCAAACTTGCCGCGTGCGCCATCGTGCTCGAGGCAATCATGGGTATCGGTGCGGGTATCATTTCGGCGGTAAAGCGTTATTCCTTCTGGGATATTTTGGTAACGCTCACCACGTCGATCCTCGTTGCCGTCCCGGCCTTCTGGCTCGGTATGTTGCTGCAACTGTTCTTTGGCGTCATTCTCAAGGACGCCACGGGCGGTGCATTCTCCATGCCGATCTCGGGTGCCGGCGGTGCCAGCTCTCAGTATCAGGATTGGATGCACTATGTGCTTCCGACCATTACGCTGGCTTCGGTTTCGACCGCTTATGCTGCCCGCATTATGCGCTCGCAGCTGCTTGACGTCATGAACCAGGATTACATTCGTACGGCAAAAGCCAAGGGTCTCTCCAATCGCGCGATCATCATCAAGCATGCGCTTAAGAATGCACTCATCCCCGTCGTTACCTATATTGGTGTCGACTTTGGCGGCATGCTTTCGGGCGCCATCCTGACCGAGACGGTCTTCAACTGGCCCGGTATCGGCTATGAGGTCTATCGCGCCATTAGCATGCGTGACTGGCCCATCGTTATGGGCGGCGTTACGCTCATCGTCGTCGTCGTCATGGTGATCAACCTGCTCGTCGACATTAGCTATGCATTCCTCGACCCGCGCATCCGCCTTGGCGGTCCGTCGGATAAGGCCTAAGGGAGGTACGTCTCATGCAGGAAACTGATCCTCAGTCTCAGGAGCAGGCTACCGCCACCAAGGCCGCATCTGCTCCCGCCAAGTCCCGCACGCTGTGGGGCGACGCTTTTAAGCGTCTTCGTAAGAACAAGCTCGCCGTTATCGGTGTCTGCTGGATCATCATCGTCGTTGTGGTTGCCCTGACCGCAGATCTGTGGGCTAAGCCCTGGCTCGGTTCGCCAACGGCTTCCGACTCAACCACCATGGCCCAGACGTCGCTGATGGCTCCGTGTGCAGAGCACCCGTTTGGCACCGACGCCCTTGGTCGCGACATTCTCGTCCGCGTTATCTACGGTGCACGTGTTTCGCTTTCCGTCGGTATTATGGCCACTGCGATCTCCACGGTGATTGGTCTGGTCATGGGTGCCCTAGCCGGTTTCTACGGCGGCATCTGGGATACGATCATCATGCGCTGCGCGGATATCTTCCTGGCATTCCCGTACGTGCTGTTCGTTGTCGCCATGATCGCCGTTATCGGCCGTGGTCTTCAGAACGTCTTTTTTGCCATCGGCATTCTCGGCTGGCCTTCGATTGCGCGCGTCTTCCGCTCTGCAATCTTGACGGTCAAGGAAAACGATTATGTTGACGCTGCGCGCGCGATGGGTGCATCTGATGCTCGTATCGTCGTGCGTCACATCTTCCCGAACTCCGTCGCCTCCATCGTGGTCTACGCGACCATGAACATTGGTGGCGCCATTCTGACCGAGTCCGCTCTGTCCTTCCTCGGCATGGGCGTTATTCCGCCTACGCCTTCGTGGGGCTCCATGATTCAGGACGGTCAGCAGTATCTTCTGACTGCTCCCTGGATGATGATCATGCCCGGTCTGGCAATTCTCTCGACGGTGCTCGCCTTCACCCTGCTGGGTGACGGTCTGCGCGACGCCCTCGACGTCAAGATGAAGGACGCATAAGGATGAAGAAGAACAAGAACTATGTGGACCTGAAGGACCAGCCGGTTCCCGAGGGCCAGCATCTGCTCGAGGTCGATGACCTTAAGATGTATTTCCACACCGAGGATGGCGTTGTTCGCGCTGTCGACGGTGTCTCCTACACGCTCGATCGCGGCGAGACCCTGGGCGTCGTCGGTGAGTCCGGCTCCGGTAAGTCCGTGACCGCCATGACCATCATGGGTCTTATCTCGATGCCTCCGGGAAAGATCGAGGGCGGTGACGTTCGCTATCGCGGTCGTTCTATCCTCGAGATGACCGAGGAAGAGATGCAGCACATTCGCGGTAACGATATCGCGATGATCTTCCAGGATCCTATGACCTCCTTGAACCCGGTCTATAAGATCGGCAAGCAGGTGGGCGAGGGCCTTCGTCTGCACCGCGGCTACTCCAAGCAGGAGGCACTCAAGCGCGCCACCGAGCTTTTGGACCTCGTTGGCATTCCCGAGCCCGAGAAGCGCGTCAATGAGTATCCCCACCAGTTCTCTGGCGGTATGCGTCAGCGCGTCATGATTGCCATGGCTCTTGCCTGCGATCCCGATATTCTGATTGCCGACGAGCCCACGACTGCCTTGGACGTTACCATCCAGGCTCAGATTATTGAGCTTATGCAGGAAATGCAGGAGAAGAACGGCAACGCCATCATCATGATCACCCATGACCTGGGCGTCGTTGCTGATATGGCCGACAAGATCATGGTTATGTACGCCGGCCGTCCCGTCGAGTTCGGTACTGCTGAGGAAATCTTCTACGAGAGCCGCCACCCCTACACCTGGGGCCTTATCCGCTCCATCCCGGAGCAGGCCATCGATGAGAAGAAGCCGCTTACGCCGATTCATGGCAACCCGCCTTCGCTCATGAACCTGCCCGAGGGCTGCGTGTTCTCGCCTCGTTGCCCCTATGCGACCGATAAGTGCCGCAAGCAGCGCCCCGAGCGCGTTGTCACCGAGTCTGGTCACTACTCTGCGTGCCACTACTCCGGTGACCCCGAGTTCCTCAAGAACGCTCCTGAGACGTCCCGTACGCGCAAGGATTCCAAGAAGGGAGGCGAGGCGTAATGGCAGATACCAACGAGCGTACTCCGCTGCTGAAGGTCGAGCACCTCTCTAAGGAGTTCCCCGCTGAGTCCGGCATGTTCGCCAAGCGTTTTTCCAAGCGCGTCGTCTCTGCCGTAAACGACATCTCTTTTGAGATTTATCCTGGCGAGACCTTTGGTCTGGTCGGTGAGTCTGGTTGCGGTAAGTCCACGACGGGCCGCACCATCATGCGCCTGACCAAGCCGACCGCCGGTAAGGTGTTCTTCCAGGGTAAAGATGTTGCCGAGATGAGCAAGCATGAGATCAAGGACATGCGTCGCGAGATGCAGTTTATCTTCCAGGATCCTTATGCTTCGCTGAATCCCCGTATGACCATCGGCGAGATTGTCTCCGAGCCCATGACCATTCACGGCGTGGGCACCAAGGAAGAGCGCATTGAGCGTGTCCGTGAGCTTCTCGACGTTGTCGGACTGAACCCCGAGCACATTAACCGCTATCCTCATGAGTTCTCGGGCGGTCAGCGTCAGCGTGTCGGCATTGCCCGCGCATTTGCGCTGAAGCCCAAGCTGATTATCTGCGACGAGCCTGTCTCTGCACTTGACGTATCCATTCAGGCCCAGGTTCTGAACCTTCTTAAGGAGCTCCAGGACAAGTTCGGTACCGCGTATCTGTTTATCGCTCACGACCTGTCCGTCGTGCAGCACATTTCCGATCGCGTTGCCGTTATGTATCTGGGTAAGATGGTTGAGGTTTCGGACTGGAAGACGCTCTACAGCGAGCCTCACCATCCGTACACGCAGTCGCTGCTGTCTGCCGTGCCGGTTCCCGATCCTGATATCCAGAAGACCCGCAAGCGCATCATCCTCGCTGGCGATCCGCCGTCGCCGCTGGATCCGCCGACCGGTTGCCGTTTCCACACTCGCTGCCCGATCGCTCAGGGTATCTGCTCTGAGAAGCTTCCCGAGTTTAAGGAGATTGCACCTGGTCACTGCTGCGCGTGCCACTTCGCGGAGCCGTTCCCGATCAAGGAATCGCACATCGACTTGTAGCCGGTTGTTATCGTCCGGGCCCGCCCTGAAGTTACTTTTCAGAACGTCCTCGGACATGCAAGAAACCCCCGCTGCGCACTTCGTGCGGCGGGGGTTTCTTGCGTCCTGACGCTCCTATATGGCAAGGCCTTTTTTAGAATCCATTTTGCGCTCGGCCTCGAAGGCTTGCCTGTCCCAATCGAGCGGATGTCCCGCCTCGACCCATGCCTCGTAGGCCCTCCTTATGGGCTTGAGCTCCCTTTGGCCCCTCTCCAGCATCGAGATGTACTTCTCGCTGGTGCCCAGTATGGACGCCGCC
>CABUPE010000019.1 GCA_902493515.1 uncultured Collinsella sp. | reverse complement strand
CTAGCTGCGGAAACGCGGGGTCCGTTCAGGCTGTTGCGTTGAGATTGAAAATCAACCGTAACCTGAGTTTTTTTAATTCTTCGGAGGTTATTATGAGTTCCGACAATCGCACTCCCCGGCTTCATTCCTTCCGCATCGCGTGTGCGATAGCCTCTGCGGCCCTTTGCGTCACCGCCATCGCACAAGTGGCGTTCTCCTTAAAGCCAGCAATCGAAGTGCTCGACAACCCTGTAATTGCAGACTCCCCCGCGTATCCAGCCCTTGCGATCTCGACATTGGCCCCTGCCGTCATCGGTATCGCCACGACCGTCCTCAGCGCCGTTCTCGTGTGGACGATCAAGAGCGGAGACCCCTTCAAGAAAGGCTCTGCGACATGCTTGAAGGTGCTCGGCATTCTCTTCGTTGTTCAAGCTGCCACCAGCCTCTACGCCGGCTCACTCGAAACCTCCGTCTTGATGTTTGGCGGCGAGGGGGCCGTCGGCGCCCAAGAGATCGCTTCATCATTCGACTGGACCTCTCTGGTTCTCGGCATCGTCTTGTTCATGCTCTCCCAGCTCTTCTTGTACGCTCGAGAGCTGTACCTCGACTCCGACGAGATTGCGTAAGGACACGTCATGCCCGTAATTGTTCGCCTCGACAAGATCATGGCCGAGCGAAAGAATTCCTCGAACGAACTTGCCGAAAGGATTGGAACCACGCCCGTGAACCTGTCCCGTATTAAAAAGGGGCATATTCGCGGCATTCGCTTCAACACGCTCGAGCAGCTATGCCTCGCCCTTCGTTGCCAACCCGGAGACCTTCTCGAAGTCATGAGCGAAGAGGATGCCCGAAAGGAGTTCGGACTCGATTGGTCCGCCGAGGATTAGAGGGCGGTCGTACTCGCCCTGCACACGGGGATGCGAATCGGCGAGGTCTGCGGCCTTCGGTGGTGCGATGTGGATTTCGAGACGGGCCTGATCTCGATCAGACACTCGGTGGCGTACGCGAAGGGAATGGGTTCGTTCATCAAGGACACCAAGACCCATGACGCCAGGGGTATCCCCATCGACCCGGTCGGCCTACTCCCCTTCCTGAAGGAGACCCACGAGATCGACTGCGGAAAGCTGCGCTTGCGCGGCCTTACCGGGGCGGTCGAGATCGGGGACTGCTACATCCTGTCGGAGCCGGGCGCGACCTTCGCGACGACAAGCTATATCCGCAGGGCGTTCAAGACGTTCTCGGAGACCAACGGCCTCATGGGCACCAACGACGAGCTGATCACGTTCCACGGCCTTCGCCACACGTTCGCAACGCAGTGGATCCGCCAAGGCGGCGATATCAAGGCGCTCCAATCGATCCTCGGCCACAAGGACGCCATGGCGACGCTCAACGTCTACGCCGACATCGAGCCCATCTCCAAAATCCATAACATGCTGCGCGCCACGCCGTGCCTTTGGCGCGGGCACCTCGGGCCGAGGGTCGATCCGGGTCCCATGTTCCAACAGAGGATCCAGGAGTCCATCGAGACGCTCCAGGCGTTCGGCTACGGCATCACCGAGCCGGACGACCGAAATATCGCCATACGCGACGTGAAGACGAACAGTTGGCTCTAGCTCACCGAGTACGCGGCAGTGCTGGGCCCATCCCAACTGAGGTCACGGTGGTCCGATAGGGGCGCCGCCCGCGGCATGCGCCGCGGAGCGGTATCCCCTACCGAAGGGCGGGGATGCCCTCCGCTTCCAGTTCGGAATCAGCCGTCGGAGGCGTTCGGCTGACTGCGGGAACGGCCTGTCCGCTCAATGTGTTCGGCTGAGATCGGAAATCAACCCAACACGAGCCGGACACGCGCCAGACGGCTCTTCCCCGTACGGCCTTCCCCCTTACGCTCATGTTGCAGGCATGTAACGCCGCAGCGAGCGCGCCTTTTTTGCGCCAGACAGGTACAATGATGAACACTGTACCGTAGCGGAGCGCCCCGCGCGCGCCGCAATCACGCGAAAGGGTTTCCCATGGCCGAGATCTCGTCCTCCCGTATCGTCATCACCGTCCTTGGCAAGAACCGCCCCGGCATCGTCGCCGGCGTCACCCGTGTCCTGGGCGAGGCCAACGTCGACATCCGCGACATCACGCAGTCCATTATCGAGGACATCTTCACCATGACCATGCTGGCCGATACCGCCGAGTCCAAGCTCGACTTCGCCGAGCTGCAGAAGGCGCTGGCCGAGGCCGGCGAGCTTTCGGGCGTCAACGTGTCCATCCAGCGCGAGGACGTCTTCAACTTTATGTACCGCCTGTAGCGAGCAAGCCGCTGGGGATAGCCTGACGCGCGCATGCCCATGCAAGTCACCCCGATGCGGCCCGGAGAGGAGCGCGCATGGCCTACGACGCCAAGAAAATCTATTACCGCTTCGATGACCACTTGAGCCGCCTGGTTCTGGATTACGAAGCAAGCCGCCAGATTTCGCCCGAGAGCGAAAGCCTCTACCACGGCCTGCCGACCGACCCTTATGACGAGGGCCTGTTTGTCGAGCACAATGTCAAGCGCGGCCTGCGCAATGCCGACGGCTCGGGCGTGGTCGCGGGCCTCACTCGCATCTCGGATGTGCACGGCTACAACAAGGTCGACGGAAAGGTCGTGCCCGATCAGGGCAAGCTCACGCTTCGCGGCTACAGCATCGAGGATCTGGTCAACAATGCCCAGGCCGAGAATCGCTACGGCTACGAAGAAGTCGCCTATCTGCTTATCACGGGTTCGCTGCCCAACAAGGAAGAGCTCGACGGCTTCTGCGAGCGCCTAGGTGCCTTTAGACATCTGAGCGACGAGTACGTCAAAGAGTTTCCCATGACCACGGTGTCGTCGAGCATCATGAATGTGCTTCAGCGCGCCGTGCTGCTGCTCTACGCCTTCGATGCCGAACCAGACGTGATCACGCCCGAGCACGAAATCGACGTCGCCATTTCCATGCTCGCACGTCTCCCGCGCATCGCCGCCTTCGCACACATGGCCTCGGTCGCCAAGCTTCGCGGCTCCGAGGTTCACGTGCCGCACCCCACGCCCGGCCTCTCCACCGCCGAGACCATCCTACAGGTCCTGCGCGGCGGCATGGCGTTCACCCGCGATGAGGCGATGCTGCTCGACGTTATGCTCATGCTGCATGCCGAGCACGGCGGCGGCAACAACTCCACCTTCGCTTGCCGCGTGCTGTCGTCTTCGGCCACCGACCCGTATTCCGCCTACGCCGCGGCTATCGGCTCGCTCAAGGGCCCGCGCCACGGCGGCGCCAATGCCAAGGTCGTGTCTATGCACGAGGACATCCGCGCGCATGTCTCCAACTGGGAGGACGAGGACGAGGTCGCAGCCTACCTGGGCAAGATCCTCGACAAGCAGGCTTTCGACGGCACGGGTCTCATCTACGGTATGGGCCACGCCGTCTACACGCTGAGCGACCCGCGTGCCGAGGTGTGCCGTCGTTACGCGCGCACGCTTGCCGCCAAGAAGGACCTGGGCGAGGAGTTCGCGCTCATCGAGCGCATCGAGCGCCTGGCCCCGCAAGTGATGCGCGATCACGGCATGACCAAGCCCATCTGCGCCAACATCGACCTGTACACGGGCTTTATCTACAAGATGCTCGGCGTGCCCGAGACGCTCTTTACGCCGCTGTTCGCCGTCGCCCGCATGGCAGGCTGGTCGGCGCACCGCATGGAAGAGCTCTTCTGCGCGCACCGCATCATCCGTCCCGCGTATCGCCCGGTTATCGAGCCGCTGAAGTACAAGCCACTCGCCGATCGCTAGGACGCGGACCGTTATAGAACCCGAGCGTGGCCAGGGCATCACCGCCCTCGGCCACGCTTTTTATGCCAGTAGAAAGGGCTGCATCAAATGATTGTGTTTTCCGATATGGATGGAACACTGCTGACGAGTGATAAGCAGATGAGCGATGCCACTTGGGCAATGCTCGACGAGCTCGCACGTCGTGGCATCGAGTTTGTTCCCTGCACGGGGCGTCCGCTGTCGGGCATCTTTGAGCCCATTCTCGCCCACCCCGCCGTACACTACGCGGTCTGCGCCAACGGTGCCAGCGTCTGGCAGCTCGACGACGTTGTGCCCACCGATGCCTCGCGTGCCACGCGCATTTTGAGCCGACCGCTCGACCGCGCCATCGCCCACCGCGTCCATAGCATTGCAGCCGGCCACGATGTGACCTTCGATATCTTCGCGGACGGGCAGTGCTTCCTCCCCCGCTCGCTCTACGCGCGCCTGGACGAATACTGCGGCGGCGACCCCCACATCGCGGCTTCGCTTAAGCGCACACGAACACCGATCGACATGGATATCGACAGCAAGATCGACGAGGTCGAGACGCTCGAACGCATCGCCATGTACTGGCACAACCCGGCCGATCGCGACGCCATCGCGGCGGCGCTCGACACGCTCGAAGGCATTGAGGTCACGCGTTCTTACACCATGAATATCGAGGTCATGGGTAAGGGCGCCACCAAGGGAACGGCCCTCACGTGGCTATGTGAGCATCTGGGCGAGCGTCTCGCCGACGCCTGGGCGTTCGGCGACAACATCAACGACATTCCCATGCTGCAGGCAGCGGGCCACGGCATGGCCATGATCAACGCCGAGCCCGAGGACCGCGACGCCGCCGACGCCATCACCGAGTTCGACAACGACCACGACGGCGTCGCCCGCACCATCATGGCCGCCCTCGCCTAGTCATTGGGGCGTTCTTGAATGACTAGTCGTTGGGGACAGTCTTCGCGAAAAAGCTGCAAGGACTGTCCCCCACTGCCGGCAGAAAAGGAACGTCCCCATCTGCCGGATTAGGAGAGACTCTCCAGCACGCGACGGAGCTCCTGCTGAACGGCGTGGTCGCGGTTGCAGCCTACGACGCGATCGGCCACCGCCTTGAGCGCGGGGCGCGCGTTTTCCATCGCGCAGCCCGTGCCGACAAAGCGAATGATCTCGTAGTCGTTCATCGAGTCGCCAAACGCCATGACCTCGTCGCGTCCAATGCCGTAATGCTCCGCGAGCTGCGCGATACCCGAGGCCTTCGACACACCAGGCTGCATGGCATCGATCCACGCGTTGCCCGAAGGCGCAAAAGTAAAGAGCTGACCAAGTTCGCGCTGTAGCACATATGCACTGTCCATAACCGCACTGTCGTCGCAAAAGATACTCGCTTTGATGATATTTACGCTGGGATCGGGCAGCTCCCAGATGCGCTCGGCATTGGGAAGGTCCTTATCGACCTCACGCACGAACTTGCACTCGTCATCGAGCAGGAAGGACTTGGTTCGGTCAAAGAGCGCAAGATGCAGATTGGGAAACGTCCTGACGGCTTGGGCGAGCCTTCGAATCGCCAGGTGGGAATACACCTCACGGTCCACCATCTTACCGTCGGCGTAGACCTGGGCGCCGTTAGCGGCGACAAAGTCCATCTTGTCGCGAACGGGCGCAAAGAACTCGCACAGGCGATCGTAGCGACGACCTGACGATGCGGCGAAATGCACGCCATGCTCGTGTAGCGCCAGAATCAGTTCGTAGGTCTCGGGAGGCACCTGGCCGTTTTCGTCAAGCAGTGTGCCGTCCATATCGGATGCAATCAGTTTAAACATAGAAAAGCTCCCTTCGGGCTTGTTGGAATCGAACGCGTATCCGATTCCAACGTACCCAAAGGGAGCTCAAATAAGACTCCGCGGGCGCAAACGTTACAAGGACCTAGCAAATAGCTCACGCGCGCCAGAGGCCCCACGGTCGCGACGTCAGGCAGCCCGCCAAAGAGTGTCCCCAACGACTAGTCGTTTGAGAACGTCCCCGATGACTAGTCGGCGTAGGTGAAGGTTGTAACGTCGAACATGCCCTCGGGGCGGATGCGGAGCGTCGGGATGACCGGCAGGGGCAGGAAGATGATGCCCATGATGGGGTCGAGCGGCGGCTCAATACCCATGGCGCGCGCCTTGACCATAAAGTCGTCGTGCTGCGCCGCAACGTCTTCGGCAGCGCCCTCGCTCATCAGGCCGCCGAGCGCCAGCGGAATGCGCGCCACGACCTCGCCGTTGCGCACCAGCACGTGGCCGCCCTGGCCAACAGCCTCGACGGCGGCCATCATATCGGCCGCGTTGTCGCCCACCACGCACACGTTGTGCGAGTCGTGGCCGATCGTCGAGGCGATAGCGCCGCCCGTGATGGTAAAGCCGCGCACCCAGCCGCGACCAATGTGCTTGCCAACAAGACCCAGGCCCGCAGGACCATCGCCGTCGGCGCCCTCGGCCTGCAGTGACACGCCGCGGCCGTGGCGCTCAATCAGCATAATGCGGCGCAGGCCCTCGGCACTCTCGGGGCGAGCCATACCCGTGATGGCCTTACCCGGCACCACGTCGATCACGGCCTCGCCCGGCTTAAAGGCATAGTCGAACACGTCGAGCGATAGCTTCGGCAGTTTAACGGAAGCACGCAGTTCATCGGCAAGGGCCGCAACCTCGGCCATCTCGGGTGCGATCTCGCCCACAAAGGTGCCGTCCTGCGCCACCAGAGCACCGGCGGCATATACGCGATGCGGAGCCGTGGCAAACGTCAGGTCGTTGAGCACCAGCAGGTCGGCACGCTTGCCCGGGGCGATGGCGCCACGCAGTTCGTGCGGGTCGCGGCAACCGTGGTCCAGGCCAAACGCCTCGGCCGTGGACAGGGACGCCATAGAGATGGCAACCACGGGGTCAATACCGGCCTCGATAGCCACGCGGCAGGCATTGTCAATCATACCGGTCGAAAGCGCGTCGGAGGGAGCGCGGTCATCGGTCGCAAAGCAGCACCGACGGGCGCGGGCGGGGTTCTCCAGCAGCATCGGCGACAAGTTGGCCAGGTCGTGGCTGCACGTACCCTCGCGCAGCATCACATACATGCCGCGAGATAGCTTGTCGAGTGCCTCCTCGGGAATCGTCGACTCGTGGTCGGCGATAATGCCTGCCGCGGCATAGGCATTGAGGTCCTTGCCGGCAACGAGCGGCGCATGGCCGTCGACCTGCTTGGACGGCGTCTGGTCGGCAGCATCGATGCGAGCACAGGTCTCGGGATCAGCCATAAAGACGCCCGGTAGGTTCATCATTTCGCCCAGACCAAAAACATCACCCGGATGTTCGGCAAAAAACGCCTGCATATCGGCAGCGGTGATGACGGCACCGGCCTGCTCGTCGGGCAGTGCGGGCACGCACGAGGGCATCATGTACTTGATGGAAATAGGAGCGCGACGACCGTCCTCAATCATAAAGCGCAGGCCGTCCAGGCCGGCAACATTGGCAATCTCGTGGCTGTCGGCAATGGCGGTGGTAGTACCGCGCGTCGCGGCCATGCGAGCATACTCGGCGGGACGGATGTTCGAAGACTCGATATGCAGATGCCCGTCAATAAAACCGGGAGCGAGATAGCGACCCTGGCAGTCGATAACCTCGGCAGCCTCGTAGGTACCGGAGGCATCGTCGCGACCGTTGTAGAGCACGCCGACGATTACGCCGTCCTTGACGGCAACGCTACCGGGCGCCACGCGCTGACCGTACACGTCGACAATCTGCGCATTGGTAAACAGCGTGTCGACGGGCACGCGACCCTCGGCAGCCTCGATCACAGACCTCATGACCTCAACGGACATACATACTCCTTTAACCGTAGAAAACAGCTGCGGAGCGGACAGACCTTCACCGCAGCAAGCCAATAGCCATTGTATGCCCAAAAGAAAGTCCCGCTAACACCCCTTCCGCTTAACGGCACCGCCAAATGATCCCTCCGTCCCCAAGGGATCGTCGTAACCAAAAAGGCCGCAGTCAGGATTCCCGGCTGCGGCCTTATTGCACTTGTGAGGTCAACTCGCTCGTTAGACCAACTTAAAGCCCTTGCGCTTGCCCACGGAGAGGGTGTCGCCCAGCTTGAGGGCGCTCGGGTCGATGTTGTAGCTCTTGGGAGCCACAGCCTTGCCGTTGATCTTGACGCCGCCGCCGTCGATGTCGCGACGGGCCTGGCCGGCGCTCGCCGAAAGACCCAGGTCCTTGAGCAGGCCGGCGAGGTAGATCTGGCCCTCGTCGTTAACAGTCAGCTCAACGTGCTTCTCGGGGAAATCGGCAAGCTGGCCCTCCTTGAACACACGGTCGAACTCGGCCTGGGCCTCGTCGCCGGCGCCGGCGCCGTGGTAGGTATCGCACAGATCGCGACCCAGAGCGCGCTTGAGCTCGTAGGGGTCGGCGGAACCGTCGGCCAGGGCGGCGTCGATCTTGTCGACCTCGGCCGGGGTGAGCGAACTGGCCAGACGATAGTACTTGCCAATCATCTCGTCGGGGATAGACATGGTCTTGCCGAACATATCCTTGGGGGCGTCGGTCAGGCCGATGTAGTTGCCATAGGACTTGGACATCTTGCGCACGCCGTCGGTACCCTCGAGCAGCGGCATGGTGAGCGCGATCTGCGGCTCCATGCCCATCTTCTCCATAAGCTCGCGGCCGGCGAGCAGGTTAAAGAGCTGGTCGGTGCCGCCCATCTCCACGTCGGCCTTGATCTGCACGGAGTCGAATGCCTGCATCACGGGGTACAGGAACTCGTGCAGGGCGATCGGCGTCTGGGACTGGTAGCGCTTGGTAAAGTCGTCGCGCTCGAGGATGCGGGCGACGGTGAACTTGGAGCACACCTGCAGCAGGCCGGCAAGGTCCATCGAAAGGATCCAATCGCCGTTGTGCACGATGGTGGTCTTCTCGGGATCCAGGATCTTCATGGCCTGGCTCACGTAGGTCTCGGCGTTGGCCTCGATTTGCTCCTGCGAAAGCTGCGGGCGGGTGGAGTTCTTGCCCGAGGGGTCGCCGATCAGCGCGGTACCGTTGCCGATGATGAGGGTGACGTTGTGGCCCAGGTCCTGGAACTGACGCATCTTGCGCAGGGGCACGGCGTGGCCCAGGTGCAGGTCGGGGCTGGTGGGATCGACGCCGAGCTTGATGTTGAGGGGCTCGCCCTTCTCAAGCTTCTTGCGAAGGTCGGCCTCGGGAACGATCTGTGCTGCGCCCGAGGTGATGATACGCATTTGCTCGTCGACAGACAGCATTGGGTATCCTCCTTTTGCTATAGCACCCTCACCGGATACGGCGGTGCTGGAAGTCCATAAACTCTCATATGATAACAAACTGACGCGACGCGGCACCTACGACAGGAAAATCCTCGTCCTGCCGCATGCGTCAATGGCAACTGGCAGACGTGTACCGTCACGCTCGACCAGATAGCGTGCCTGCCGACGACGCAAGCAGTCGCGGCAACGGACCTGTCCCGTCGCATCGGTGGCGCAGACGCCCTCGGCGGTCAGTAGGCAGTGCTCGCACACCATAAGCTCGGGACGGTCGGCGTCGACCGGACCCAAGACGCCGGGTTCAGCAGCCAGTTCGTCAATACGCTCCGCATCATTGCCGAGCAACTCGGCCGGCAAGTACACCCGCCCCGCACCGAGTCCGCGCAGCCAGGTAAGCGTGGCCCGATTCGCGCAGAACACCGGCGCCGCCACGTCAAACGTCACGCCCAGCTCGCGAGCGATCACCACCTGTCCCAGGTTGCGGCAGACGACGCGCCCGGCACGCTGTATCAATGAGCGAGTCCGGTCAGCGTCACCCGTGCGGCACACCTCGTCAAGCACCACAACGGCGTCGGACAAATCGAGTTCTCCGCGCGGGTCGGCATCCATCAGCTGCCAAGCAAAAACCATGCGAGTGGGAACCGCGCACTCCACCGACTCCGTCGACGCACCGCCATCCACCGCAACGCCCTCAAAGGGCCGCACCTCAACGGCATGCGCAACGGGCGCAATCGCATCCGCCTCGGCCCGCATGCGCTCCAGCACCGCCGCCGTCTGATCCAACACGCCGGCGCTGCGAATCAGGTATACCTCGCAGCCCGTGCCCACCTTACGCTTGCAATGCACGACGACGCGCTCCCCCGCTGCGGCATCCACCGGGCAGGGCACCTGCGGCCAGCGCTTGGGCACATCGGGACGCGCGTCGACACCCGGATAGAACCGAATCTCGAGCGTGTCACCCGCCGCCACGGCGGCGTCGAGCTCAACGGTCACCTCTTCGTGGCCCACAGCGACCAAGCGTCCCACGCGCACGCCCTGGTTAATTGCGCGCTCAAAGCTCATCAGCTCGGCACCCGAACGCACTCGCAGGTACGCATCGGTAAACCCACGGTTAAACGACCTTCCCAGCTCGCGTTCAAGCTCTTCCACGGCACCGGGGTCCCACGCGTCGTCGCGCAGCATATCGAGCGCCCGGCGCCACACCCGCACCACATTGAATACGTAATCTGGGTTCTTCATGCGCCCCTCGATCTTGAGCGACGCCACGCCGACATCTGCAAGCTCGGGCAGATGCGCAATACCCAGATAGTCGCGCGGGCACAACAGGCGATCCCCTTCGACGGCGACAACGCTCTGCCCCGCCTCGTCCACCAGGTCGTACGCCAGACGGCACGGCTGCGTGCAGTCGCCGCGCATCGCCGAGCGCCCACGCCGCAGGGCCGAGAACTCGCACGCCCCCGAATAGCCGATGCAAATCGCACCGTGGCAGAATACCTCGATGGGCACGCCCGTGGCACATAGCGCCGCAATCTCGTCGACCGTCAGCTCGCGCGCCGTCGTCACACGCTCGACCCCCAGCTCATCGGCGGCAAGCCGCACGGCGCCTTCGCTATGAACGCCCGCCTGCGTAGACAGGTGAATCTCGACCCCTGGAATCGCCGCGCTCAGCGCGCAGGCCAACCCGGCATCGGCCACAATCAGAGCATCGGCGCCCAGCTCCAGTGCATGAGCTCCCAACACCACCGCGTCGGACAGCTCATCGTCAAACACGAACACGTTGAGCGTCACGTACACACGCACGCCATGAGCATGCGCCACGGCACAACCGCGCGCAAACTCGTCATCCGTAAAGCCATGAGCGCTCACGCGGGCGTTAAGGCCGCCCAACCCCGCATAGATGGCATCGGTACCCGCGGCGATGGCCGCAAGCATCTGGTCGAGCCCGCCCGCCGGCGCCAGCAGCTCGGGCAGCGCCGCACCGGCAGCATCCAATCCAGTCTCGTATTGTCCGCTCGGCCCCATCGCCCGAATCGCCATCGACAAACTCCTTACCAAGGTATGCATTCACTCTGAAAAATGCCGTCTTCCAGCATACACGAGGCCTCGCGCGCCCCGTTTGGTTTATCGTGTAATAACTTATGTCCATCCTGCCCCGACGGCACATCCACCGTCCGGCACGACATACCTGGAGGTCAATATATGGGTCCTCGCCAACGACAGGGACGCAGCCGTTCAAAGACGCATGCTCTGCCCATAATCCTGCTCTCGTTTTTGGGCTTTTTGCTTATCGCGGGCGTGGCGTTTGGCATCGGCATGGTCGGCAACGTCAACCGCTGGCTGTCCGATCTGCCCGACTACACCGACGCCAACGCGTATCTGGTGAGCGAGCCCACCGAGATCGTCGACTGCAACGGCAACAAGATTGCGAGCTTCTACACGCAAAACCGCAAGTCCATCACCAAGGACGAGGTCTCCCCCTACGTGCTGCAGGGCACCGTTGACGTCGAGGACGAGCGCTTCTACGAGCACGGCGGTATCGACCTGTGGGGTATCGCGCGTGCTGCGGTGGCAACCCTCGGCGGCGGGCACGAAGGTGCCTCGACTATCACCCAGCAGCTGGTGCGCAACACCATCCTGCAGGAGGAGCAGTTCGACTCGACCATCGAGCGTAAGGTGCGCGAGGCCTACATCGCCGTCAAGATGGAGGACATGTACTCCAAAGACGAGATCCTCATGATGTACCTCAACACCATCTACTACGGTCACGGCGCCTACGGCATCGAGGCCGCAGCCGAAACCTATCTGTCCAAGAGCGCCGCCGACCTCACCCTGAGCGAGGCCGCACTGCTCATCGGCCTTCCCAACTCGCCCTCGCAGTACGACCCCACGGTCAACCCCGACCTGGCGCTGTCCCGTCGCAACAAGGTCCTTGACAACATGTTGCGCCTGGGCCACATCACGCAGGAGGAGCACGATGCCGCACAGGCCGAGCCCATCACCCTCAACGTGACCGAGATTTCGGGCAGCGGCGTCGACGTATACTCGCAGCCCTACTTTGTCGCCTATGTTAAGCAGCTGCTGGAGCAGGAGTTCTCGACCGACGTGCTCTTTAAGGGCGGCCTGACCGTCAAGACCACCATCGACCCCACGATGCAGCAGGTGGCAGAGAATGCCGTCCGAGAGCAGCTCGACACGCTCTCGCTCGACGGCCTGGACATGGGCATGGTCGTCGTCGACCCTAAGACCGGCTACATCAAGTGCATGGTGGGCGGCTACGACTACAACGCCGACGAGAACCACGTAAACCATGCCACGGCCAAGCGTCCCGTCGGCTCCACCTTTAAGGCCTTTACGCTGGCAACTGCCATCCAAAACGGCATGAACCCCAACGTCACCCTCAACTGCAATTCGCCGCTCAAGGCTAAGGGCACCACGACCGAGGTCCAAAACTACGCCAACCATAGCTATGGCAACATAACGCTTAAGCAGGCAACGGCATACTCCTCCAACACCGGCTACATCCAGGTGGCGGAAGCCGTCGGCAACAGCAAGATCATCTCACTCGTCAAAAAGCTCGGCATCGATCCCGCCAAGGACAACATCGAGGACGTTCCCGTCATGACGCTCGGCACCGGCTCGATCTCGCCGCTCGAGATGGCCGCCGCCTACGCGACGTTTGCCAACGGCGGCTACTATCGCCAGCCGATCGCCATCACCGAGATTGACTCTCGTACCGGTTCGGTGCTGTACCAGCACACGGACAATCCCTCACAGGTGCTTACCGAGGGCGAGGCCGCCGCGGTCACCGATGTTCTGTCCGGCGTCATGCAGGGCGGCGGTACGGGTGCTGCTGGCGCCCTGAGCGTCAACCAGCCCTATGCCGGCAAAACGGGCACCACCGACAACACCACCAACCTGTGGTTCTGCGGCTATACCCCGCAGCTGGCGTGCGCCCTGTGGACCGGCTATTCCGCGGGCGAGATCCCCATCCAAAAATACGGCACGGACCTGCTGGGCGACAGCACCAACCTGCCTGTCTTTAAGCGGTTTATGAACACCGTTCTGACCGGTACCGAACGCGAGGAGTTTGCGACCGGAACGGCGCCCACCTACAAGAACAACAGCGTCTGGAAGTTCTACGGCACCAACAACACCAAGAAGACGGAGAACGACGACAAGGACGAGAACGAGGACGAAGAGGAAACCACCACAACGACCACCACGACGACCACGACCACCGAGACCACGGGCGGCGACACCACCGGCGGCACCGGAACGACCGGTGGCTCGACGGGCGGCTCCACTGGTGGTTCGACCGGCGGCGATGGCGGCACGCCTACGCCCACGCCTACGCCCACTCCCGACCCCTCGCTCACGCCTGACGATACTGTTGGCTAGAAATTCATCCGGCCATTAGCAACAAGGCCCCCGAGCAGCTTATTAAACTGCTCGGGGGCCTTTTAGTTTAAAGCGACCTGGTGAACGGTCTTTATACCGGCAAACAATATAGGGGGTACCGACCAACGTCGATACCCCCTTACAAGCCACCATGTCACGCACACAGTGCCGAGCGCACGACCCGCACGCCTACTTGCGAGAATTGCTCAGCTTATTGATCAGCGCCTCGAGACGCTCGCCGTCCTCGGCCGTCTGGGCAATAACCAAAATCGTATCGTTGCCGGCAAGCGAGCCAAGCACATCGGGCAGCTCTGCCGCATCAACGGCGGCGGCGATGCCGGAAGCCGTGCCAGGCTGAGCCTTGATCATAACCAGATTATCGGTGCGCAGAACGCCCGTTACGAGCTCGGAAACCATACGCTGCAGGTGCAGGTCCTCTGCCAGAACATAGATGCCCTCAGGGAGCTTACGCAGCCCCATATCGGCAATATCGCGAGAGACAGTCGCCTGCGTGCAATCAAAGCCCATAGCGCGGAGCTCATCGACCAGCACGCGCTGCGTGCGGACGTCCTTATTGCGCACAATATCTCTAATGGCATCCTGGCGCCCATTGCGTTTTTTAGCCATACAAACCCTCTCTCCAAAAGATGGCGGAGACAATCAATCAGTGATTGAATAGTTTAACGCTATTTGAAGGCTTTTGTGTATAAGAACGCATTTCGAAACAATTCTATGCAAATTTGTTTCGAGATGAGCCGTTTAGGCGGTTTTTGCGCCCGTCCGGTTAAGAAAAGCTGCCAGATGCGTACACATCACGCAGCGCGCGGGCTTGGCGCTGGCGATCGGCCCAAACAACAGACCGAGCCCCCGATGGTTATCCTTGAGCGCGGCGACCATCTGACGGGTTCGAGGCGCCTCGAGCATATCACGCATACGGGCGGAACGCTCGATTGACGACACCCCATGCGGGCTCAGACACAAATTCTCGATGCAGGCGACCAGTCCGGCAAAGTAGAACTTTTGGGTTGCCAGCTTGAGCCGACCACCGCTATCTGCTTCCGAGAGTGAGTCCGTAAGCTCGTCGAGCGCCCGGGTGTCATCGGATACCTTGGCATACATGGTGGGATCAAAGGCATCTGTAAGCTTAGGTGCCGCCGCGTGGAAACAAGCGTCGCCGCATCCGGAGACGCGCTGCGCCCGCGAGAGCGAGCACGCCATAAACCCAACTGTGCGAAACGCCTTGTCGTACAAAAGGCATGCCTCAAACAGCGGACGGCTATACATCACGCCAGAGGTCTGAACGACTAGGCCGCCTAAAATCAACTGGGACAGCCCGGTCACCATCGAAGATTTGCTATCAATGGAAATATGAGTAGCATCCAAGACGCGCGAATGGCGCTCTCGATGTGCATCATAGCGGTCGAGCGACACCGTGGGGAACACCATGTCTGCCGCAGTATCGCACGCGATATCGAGCATCTTGGAAAGGGCCTGCGGAGCAAACCACTCATCGGCGTTCATGGCGATGATTCGAGAGCCGCGCGAGGCATCAAAACCGGCACGAAGACAAGCGCCGCGCTTCGCGTCCTCGACGTCAATCAAATCAATATGGATGTCCCTGTCGGCAGCAACTTGAAGCGAATGGCGCACACCGGGCGCAGCATCGCGGCAGACAACGACAATCTGCAAATCGTAGAGGTCTTGGTTCTGGATACTCTCGAGCGCACGCATCGCATAGCTGGGCGAACCTTCTACCACAAGGATCACCGAAAGTCGCGGATGCGAGCCACGTCGAACCAAGTTATCCGTCCTCTCGACAGCAATGAATCAAATCGTGGTTCATGGTACACCCCATAAATAAAAGCAATGAGACACCGGTTGTATTGCACGCCAAGAACAGATGTTGCACACGTGCAGCCCACAGATGACAGGTGTCGACGCACGGCGCGTCGAGCCCTCCCCTAGTCGAGCACGACAAGCTCGGCGGGATCGTAATCCACGCCCATAAACGTAAGGCCGCAGGCAGGAGCCGTGGGGCCCGCAGCGGTACGGTCGCAAGCGTCGATGACCTCGCGCATCCACTCGGGTTCGCGGCGATGCATGCCAATCTCGACAAGCGTGCCCACGATCGTGCGGACCATCGAATGCAAAAATGCGTTGCCCTCAATGGTAAACGTCAGGATATCCTCGCCAAAGGCCACCTCATGGCCAAACTCGGCCCGCATCACGCAGCGGTGCGTAGGCTTGCCCACGGCAGAGGCGACCTTGCAAAAGCTCTTAAAGTCCTGCTCACCCAAAAGCGCGGGACAGGCCGCAGACATGGCCTCGACGTCCAAGGGATAGCGATGCCACCACACGGCACCACGGGACAGCACGGGGCGCGCATCGCGATCGGCAATACGGTACGTATACGTACGGGAACGCGCGTCAAAGCGTGCAGAAAAGCCCTTACGGGCCCTGTAGACCTCGTTTATGGCGATATCTTTAGGCAGCAGGGCATCCATAGCCCGCAGCCACCTACGGCGCGTAAGGGCGAGCTCAGCGTCCGTTACGGGCACGCTGATGTACTGAGCCACGGCATGCACGCCGGCATCGGTACGACCTGCGCACGTCAGATCGATCGGACGGCGAAGCAGCGTCTCGATGGCTCGACGCAGCTCACCCGCAACCGTCGTCTGTCCCGGCTGCTCGGCAAATCCGCTATACGACGAGCCATCATAGGCCACGCGAAATACGAGCGTGGCGTCAAGCTCGGAAATCGAATTGAAATCAGACGGCGCAGTCATGGGCGCTCCCAACAAACAAGTAACGGTATCGCGGCAAAAAAAGAGGGGTACGCGAACGTACCCCTCGAATATAGCCTATGCAGACGGAATGTCTACTCAGCGGTCTCCTCAGCAGGAGCCTCCTCGACAGCCTCGACCTTCTTGGGAGCAGCGGCCTTCTTGGGGGCCGGAGCAGCCTTCTTGGCCTTAGGCGTACAAGGCTCGGTGACGAGCTCCATGATAACGATGGGAGCGTTGTCGCCCTTACGGTTACCGAGCTTCATGATGCGGGTGTAACCGCCGTTGCGGTCCTGCCACATGCCCTGGGCAGCCTTGTCGAAGATCTCGGCAACGAGCTGCTTATCGCCGAGCTTGGCGATAGCCAGACGACGAGAGTGCAGGTCGCCCTTCTTGGCCCAAGTGATGATCGGGTCGACGACCGAACGCAGCGCCTTAGCGCGGGTCTCGGTGGTCTTGATGCGGTCGTTCTCGAAGAGGGCCTTAGCAAGGCTCTTCTTCATGGCCTTGGTGTGGCTCGCATCGGTGCCGAGCTTCAGGCCCTTCTTAACGTTGTGACGCATGGTCTAGTTTCTCCTCAAATATGCGAAGCATTAAGCCTTCAGGCTCAGGCCCATGGACTCAAGCTTGTCCTTCACTTCCTCGATCGACTTAACACCGAAGTTACGGATGTTGAGCAGATCGTTCTCCGAGAACTCAACGAGCTGACGGACCGAGTGAATGCTGGCGCGCTTAAGGCAGTTGTAGGAACGGACGGAAAGGTCCAGATCCTCGATCTGCTTGTCCAGCTCGGCGTTGTCGTTGGTGACCTCGGGAGCGAAGATCGAAGCCTCCTCCTCGACCTCGGGGGTCTCGGCAAGGTTCATAAAGGCGGCCATATGCTGGTTGATGATATTGGCAGCCTGGACCACGGCGTCGCGCGGGGCGATGGAGCCGTTGGTCTCGATCTCGAGGACAAGGCGGTCGTAGTCGGTGTGCTGACCGACACGGCAAGCCTCAACGAGCTTGGCGCAACGGGAAACCGGCGAGTACAGCGAGTCGACGTGGATCACACCGATGGGATCGTTGTCGCGCTTGTTGGCCTCGCCAGAAACATAGCCGCGGCCATAGCCGATGCGCATGCTCATGGTGAGATGGCCACCCTCGGTGAGCGTAGCGATGTGCTGCTCGGGGTTGACCAGCTCAAACTCGGACGGAATAAAGAAGTCCGCACCGGTGACCTCGCAGGGGCCGTCAACCGAGATGGTGGCGGTCGCCTCGTCGGTCGTGCCGAGAGCCCTGAAGACAAGACCCTTGACATTCAGGACGATGTCGGTGACATCCTCGACCATGTTAGGGATGGTCATGAACTCGTGCTGCGCACCATCGATCTGAATAGCCTCGACGGCGGCACCCTCGAGCGAGGACAGAAGAACGCGACGAAGGGAGTTACCCAGCGTATCGCCGTAACCACGCTCGAGCGGCTCGACGGAGACACGAGCAGACGTCTCGTTGATCTCTTCGACCTGAACCTGAGGCCTAATGAATTCTGACATGTATTACCTCCAGCCTCAGCAGCCCGGATGGACTACTTAGAGTAGAGCTCGACGATGAGCTGCTCGTTGATATCACCGCTGATCTGCTCACGCGTCGGCAGAGCGAGCACGTTACCAGACAGCTTCTCGATATCGACCTCGAGCCAGCCAGGGACCTCAAAGCGCTCGGAGGAAATCAGGGCCTCCTTGATGGGGAGGAGGTCACGGAACTTCTCGCCGACAGCGACGACGTCGCCGGCCTTGACGCGGTAGGACGGGATGTCCACGCGCTTGCCGTTCACGGTGAAGTGACCATGACGGACGGACTGACGAGCCTCTTTGCGGGTGCGGGCGAAGCCAAGACGGAAGACAACGTTGTCGAGGCGAGACTCAAGGATGATCATGAGGTTCTCACCGGTGACGCCGTTCATCTTGCGGGCCTTGTTGAAGTAGCCGTGGAACTGCTTCTCCAGAACGCCATAGATGAACTTGACCTTCTGCTTCTCGCGCAGCTGCATGCCGTACTCAGATTCCTTGCGACGGCGCTTGGGCTGACGGATAGATTCCTTCTTGCTGCTGTAACCGAGCTCAGCGGGATCGATCCCGAGCTGACGGCAGCGCTTAAGAACAGGAGTCCTGTCGATTGCCATATTGATACGATCCTTTCAGTTACACGCGGCGACGCTTCTTGGGGCGGCAGCCGTTGTGCGGAATGGGGGTCTTGTCCTGGATGCTCGAGACCTCGAGGCCAGCAGCCTGGAGGGAGCGGATGGCGGTCTCACGACCGGAGCCGGGGCCCTTGACGAAGACGGAAACCTTCTTCATACCGTGCTCCATGGCCTGCTTGGCAGCAGCCTCGGCAGCCATCTGGGCAGCGAACGGCGTGGACTTACGGGAGCCCTTGAAGCCCACCTGGCCAGCCGACTTCCAGGAAATGACGTTGCCCTGGGGATCGGTGATCGAAACGATCGTGTTGTTGAACGTAGAACGAATGTGAGCCTGGCCCACGGAAATGTTCTTACGGTCCGCGCGCTTCAGACGGGCAGCGCGAACGTTCTTCTTAGCAGTAGCCATCTATCTAGCGCTCCTTATTTCTTCTTCTTAGCACCGATCTGACGCTTCGGGCCCTTGCGGGTACGAGCGTTAGTGTGGGTGCGCTGGCCGCGGACCGGGAGGCCCTTGCGGTGACGAAGGCCGCGGTTGCAGCCGATGTCCATAAGGCGCTTGACGTTCTGGTTGCGCTCACGGCGGAGGTCGCCCTCAACCATGATCTGGTTCTTATCGATATAATCGCGGATGGCGTTAACCTCATCCTCGGTGAGGTCCTTAACGCGCGTATCCACGTTAACGTTGCACTCGACGCAGATCTTCGTCGCAGTGGTGCGGCCGATGCCGTAAATGTAGGTCAGACCGATCTCAACGCGCTTCTCACGCGGGAGGTCGACACCATTAATACGGGCCAACGTAGTCTCCTCTCTTAACCCTGACGCTGCTTATGACGGGGGTTCTCGCAAATGACGAGGACCTTGCCATGGCGCCTAATGATTTTGCACTTATCGCACATCTTCTTGACCGAAGGACGTACCTTCATCGTTCTTCCTTTCGGTAGCGCTCAAACTACTTCCCTACTATCTACTCGCCCAGCCGCAGGCGTTTAAAACTATGGCTGGTCTTCACACACAATCCGACCGTAGGTTGAGCTAAGCCTGCAGCCGGAAATGGAGTGCGTGTATGCGTGCCGCTATTTATAGCGATAGGTGATGCGGCCGCGGGTCAGGTCGTACGGGGAAAGCTCCACGACAACCCTGTCACCGGGGAGAATGCGGATGTAATTCATTCGGATCTTGCCAGAAATGTTGCACAGAACCGAATGACCGTTCTCGAGCTCAACCTTAAACATGGCGTTGGGCAGCGGCTCTTTTACCGTACCCTCGAGCTCAATTGCGTCTTCCTTCTTCACAAGCAATCATCTTTCTCTAGAAAACGACAGCGATTGAGTATTCTACAACAC
Organism: uncultured Collinsella sp.; assembly: GCA_902493515.1. Classification (GTDB taxonomy): domain Bacteria; phylum Actinomycetota; class Coriobacteriia; order Coriobacteriales; family Coriobacteriaceae; genus Collinsella. The sequence continues at coordinate 23,873 of CABUPE010000019.1, read as the reverse complement.
GTATGCACGCATCGTAATAACTTCGTAATGGCTCCACAACTAAGTGGAACTTGTTACATTTGAAATGTAAAACAAAGCCGTTCCCTGATGTCCAAGATCGCCTTGAAATGAGAAGGCATAGACCTTGGGGTCATGCCTTCGGAATTGAAAGGCGAGGTTGGGCATCAGGGGGCGGCGACTTTTACATTTCTCCGCCTTGGAGCGAACACCAAGCACCTTGGGCATCCGTGGTGAGAATCACCGGACCGTCATTGGTAATGGCGACGGTGTTCTCATAGTGCGCGGCGGGCAGGTGGTCGTTGGTCGTAACAATCCAACCGTCGGAGCCCGTGCTTACATGGTTGGAACCCATCGTAACCATCGGCTCGATGGCAATGACCATGCCGGCCTGGAGGCGAACGCCCCTCCCCTTCTTTCCATAGTTAGGAACGTTGGGGTCCTCGTGCATCACGCGGCCAATGCCATGGCCAACATAATCACGAAGCACGCCGTAACCGTGAGACTCGGCGAGGGACTGAACGGCATAACCGACGTCCCCGATATGGTTACCGGGAACAGCCTGCTCGATGGCAGCCTTAAGGCAATCGCGCGTGATCTCGCACAAAGCCTTGGCTTCGGGCGTGGGGGTGCCGACGAAAAACGTCCAAGCGTTATCGCCGACCCAACCGTCGACAACGGCTCCCGTATCGATGGAGATGGTATCGCCATCGCGCAGGATCATGTCGGGGTTGGGAATACCGTGTACCACGGCATCGTTAATCGATGCGCAAATGGTTCCGGGAAACCCGCCGTAACCCTTAAAGGCTGGGATGCCACCATGCATGCGGATAATCTGCTCCGCGAGCTGATCGAGCTCAAAAGTCGAAACGCCGGGGCGCAACATGGCTCCAACGTGGCGGAGCGCCATCTTAGATAGCGCTCCTGCCTTCTTCATCTGCACGATTTGCGTTGCAGACTTAATCTTGATCATAGACCGAGAGCCTCTTTGACATCCCCGTACACGGTCTCGCGAGCCTGGTCACCGTTGACCGACTTGAGCAGACCCTGGCCACGATAGTAGTCGACGAGCGGGCTCGTGGACTTCTCGTAGACGTCGAGACGGTTCTTGATGGTCTCGGGCTTGTCGTCGTCGCGCTGATACATCTCGCCGCCACACTTGGGGCAGGTAGCATCGGCAGCGGTGCCGGTGTAACCGCAGGCGCGGCAGGTGCGACGCGAAGACAGACGATCGATAATGACCTCGGGGGCCACATCGACCAGAAGGGCGCAGTCGATCTCGCGACCCATGGCGGAGAGCTCGGAATCGAGCGTCACGGCCTGGGCGGTGTTGCGCGGGAAGCCGTCGAGGATGAAGCCCTGCTGGGCGTCATCGGCGGCAAGGCGCTCCTTGACAAGGTCGATCACGAGCTGATCGGGAACGAGCTCGCCAGCGTCCATGTACTTCTTAGCCTGAATACCAAGCTCGGTGCCACCCTTGACGGCAGCACGCAGCAGGTCGCCCGTGGAAATGTGAGCGACGCCAAACTCGGCGACGAGCTCCTGTGCGACGGTACCCTTACCGGCACCCGGAGCTCCGAGCAATACGAGGTTCATGAGCAATCCTCCTCTAGCCTATTTAAAGAATCCATCGTAATCATACATCTTGATCTGGCCTTCGAGCTTATCGACCGTGTCGAGCACGACGCCGACCATGATGAGGATGGACGTGCCGCCAAATGCCTGGATCAGCTGGTTACCCGTAAAGGAGAAGATGATCGAAGGCACGATGGCGATGAGCGCCAAAAAAACAGCGCTGGGAAGCGTAATCTTGTTGAGCGCGTTCTTGATGTAGGCCGCGGTAGCCCTACCCGGACGCACGCCCGGAATAAAGCCGCCCTGCTTCTTAAGGTTGTCGGCCGTGTCATCGGGGTTGAACACCATGGAGGTGTAGAAGTACGCGAAAAACACGATGAGGACAACGTTAAGCACCCAGTTGAGCCAGCCGCGCGAAAGCGCAGAGGCAACTGCCTGAATCCAGCCGATGCCGGGGAAGAACACGGCAATCTGAGCCGGGAAGTACAGCAGCGCCGAAGCGAAGATGATTGGCACGACACCCGCGGTGTTGACCTTGATGGGCAGGTAGGTGGTCTGACCACCCATCATGCGACGGCCCACGACGCGCTTAGCGTAGGAGACCGGGATGCGGCGCTGGCCGCGCTCAAGGAAAACAATCAGCGGGATAACCAGCAGGATGATGGCACAGATGATCACCATGGTGATGATGCCACCGGCATTGCCCTCGGTGCTGGAGAAGATAGCCTGCGGCAGACCGGCCATGATGTTCGCGAAGATGATCAGCGACATGCCATTGCCGATACCGCGCTGGGTGATGAGCTCACCAATCCACATGATCAGCATGGCGCCCGCGGTGAGCGTACCGACGATCATGAGGTCGAAGATGATCTCGGGAGCGCCGGCGCCATTAAAGCTGATGCCGAAGCTCTTAAAGAGGAAGAGGTAACCCACGGAGTTGAGGATTGCCAGAGCCAGGGTGAGGTAACGCGAATACTGCGTAATCTTGGTCTGACCGACCTCGCCCTCGCGGGCAAGCTCATGCAGGGAAGGCACGACGGCCTGGAGCATCTGGAGGATGATCGAGCTGGTGATGTAAGGCATGATGCCCAGCGAAAACACCGAAACATAGCTCAACGCGCCGCCAGAGAAAAGATTCAGGAGGGCCATAGCACCTGCGGCGACCGAATTGTTATCGGTCGAGAAAAGGCCCAGCATCCCCTGGAAGGGAATGCCGGGCACAGGAACGTGCGCACCAATGCGGTACACGACGAGCATAGCTATGGTAAAAAGAATCTTTTCGCGCAATTCTTTGATGCGGAAAGCATTCTTAAGACCATTTAGCACGGCAGCTCGACCTTTCCGCCGGCGGCCTCGATCTTGGCCTGCGCAGAAGCGCTGACCTTATCGACCTTGACCGTGAACTTCTTGGTGAGCTCACCATTGCCGAGCACCTTGACGGGCTCGAACTCGCTCTTGGTGATGCGAGCGGCCTTAAGAGCGGCACCGTCAATCACAGCGCCGTCCTCGAACTTACGCTCGAGACGCTCAACGTTAACAGCGGTGTACTCGATACGACGGGGGTTGCGGAAGCCCGGAAGCTTGGGCAGGCGCATAGCCAACGGAGTCTGGCCACCCTCGAAGCCGGCACCCTTGGTGCCGCCAGAGCGGGAACCCTGGCCCTTCTGGCCGCGGCCAGAAGTGGTGCCGTGACCCGAAGAATTGCCACGGCCGACGCGCTTGCGGTTCTTGGTGGAACCGGGCGCGGGAGTAAGATCGTGAAGCTGCATTTGCTACTCCTCTACAATCTCGACAAGGTGCTTGACCTTGAAGATCATGCCGCGGACGGACTCGTTGTCAGCAATCTCGCGAACCTCGCGGATCCTGTGGAGACCGAGGGCACGGACAGTACGGACCTGGTCCTGCTTGCAACCGTTGGTGCTGCGGACCTGCTTGATCTTGATGGTGTCAGCCATGCTTAGTTCTCCTTACCGACGAACATCTCGGAGACCGTCAGGCCACGGCGAGCCGCGACGTCCTCAGGGCTGGAGAGCTCCTTGAGGCCCTCGACGGCAGCCTTGATGATGTTGAGGCCGTTGTCGGTACCGAGGGACTTGGACAGGACGTTCTTGATGCCAGCAAGCTCGAAGAGGGGACGCACAGCGCCGCCGGCGATAACGCCGGTACCCTCGACAGCGGGCTTGATGATGATGCGGCCGGCACCAAAGTGACCGAGAACCTCATGCGGAATGGTGCCCTGATCGGTCACCGGCACGTGGAACATGTTCTTCTTGGCATCGAGAGATGCCTTGGAGATGGCCATGGGCACCTCAGCGGACTTGCCCATGCCAACGCCGACGTTGCCCTTGCCGTCGCCAACGACGACGAGAGCGACGAGGCTCATGCGACGACCACCCTTGACGGTCTTCGACACGCGGTTGATGTAAACGACGCGCTCCTCGAACTCGGAGGCCTCGCGCTGCTGCTTCTGATTACGAGCCATGTGCTACATACCTCCTAGAACTCGAGACCGGCGGCACGAGCACCGTCGGCGAGGGCCTTGACGCGGCCATGGTAGATACGGCCACCGCGATCGAAGGCGACCTTGGTGATGCCGGCCTCGATGGCGCGCTTGCCAACGAGCTGACCGACCTTCTCCGCAGCCTCCTTGTTCGAGGTGTGGGTGCCCTTGAACTCGGCCTCGAGGGTCGAGGCGGAGACGAGCGTCAGGCTGGAGCCCTTGCTGTCGTCGATGATCTGGGCATAGATGTTGGCGTTAGTACGGGTCACTCGAAGACGCGGACGCTCGGAGGTACCCGAGACCTTGCCGCGAACACGACGCTGACGACGCTTGAGGCCTTCCAGCTTCGCCTTATGCTTGTTCATACGTAAACTCCTAAAAAGGTTGATCTTGCCAGCACCTGACGGGGTGCTGGTCTTATGCGAGTGAGTCGGTTACGACTACTTGGCGGCCTTACCCAGCTTGCGGCGGATGTGCTCGCCAACGTAGTGGATACCCTTGCCCTTGTAAGGCTCGGGAGGACGATGGCCGCGGATCTCAGCGGCGATCTGACCGACCTGCTGCTTGTTGATACCCTTGACGTTCACGTGGGTGTTGTCGGGAACCTCGAAGGTGATGCCCTCGGGAGCCTCGACGATCACGGGGTGCGAGAAGCCCAGGGAGAACTCGAGGTTCTTGCCCTTCTGCTGCACGCGGTAACCGACGCCGGCGAGCTCGAGCTTCTTCTCGAAGCCCTCGGAAACGCCAACAACCATGTTGTGGATGAGGGCGCGGGTGAGGCCGTGGCGGGCACGGGTCTCACGCTCGTCGTCGGGACGGGAAACGGTGAGGACGTTGTCCTCGACGTTGATAGCGAGCTTCTCAAAGACATCGAGCTCGAGCTGGCCCTTGGGGCCCTTGACGACAACGTTGTTGCCGTTGACTGCCACTTCGACTCCGGCGGGAATCTGGACAGGCTTATTACCGATACGAGACACGGTGATCTCCTTTCCTTCTACCTACCGAGCGAATTACCAGACGTAAGCGATGATCTCGCCGCCGACGTTGTGCTTGCGAGCATCGCGGTCGGTCATGACGCCATGGCTGGTGGAAATAATGGCGGTACCAAGGCCACCGCGGACGCGGGGCATGTCGGCAACGCCGGTGTACTTACGCAGGCCCGGCTTGGAAATGCGGCGGATGCCGTTGATGACCTTAGCCTTCTTGGGACCATACTTAAGCGTGATGTGCAGAGTCTTCTGGGGAACGGTGTCCTCGACATCGTAGCCCTCGATGTAGCCCTCCTCGTGCAGAACACGAGCGATCTCGACGAGCTTCTTGCTGCTCGGCATGGAGACCGTGGCCTTGTTCACAGAGTTAGCGTTACGGATGCGCGTAAGCATATCTGCGATCGGGTCTGTAAGGTTCATACAGATTCTCCTTCGTTCTTGATGAACACGTGCTCTTGGTTCTTCGCCGCCCTTAACGGCAAAGCCTTTTTAGCGCGTTTTCCCTGTTCCAAACTGATGCTTGAAACGCTGGTAGTGACTTACCAGCTGGCCTTCTTAACGCCGGGAAGCTCGCCCTTGAGTGCAAGCTCGCGGAAGCAGACACGGCACAGGCCGAACTTGCGGTACACAGAGTGCGGACGGCCGCAGCGCTGGCAGCGCGTGTACTCACGAGTAGAGAACTTCTGCTTGCGATTGCACTTGACGATCATCGATGTTTTAGCCACTTATATCCTCCTCACATAGAGTATTGTTCGCCCCAAGCGCCGCCCCCTTGTGGGAACGGCGCTTATAGGGCAGGTGAACCTATTTCTTGAACGGGAAACCGAAGGCGTCCAGAAGGGCCTTGGCCTCCTCATCGGTGTTGGCGGTGGTCACGAAAGTGATGTCCATACCGCGCTGGTGATCGACGGAGTCGAAGTCGATCTCGGGGAAGATGAGCTGCTCGGTGACGCCCATGGAGAAGTTACCACGGCCGTCGAAGCTCTTGGCGGAGATGCCGCGGAAGTCGCGGATACGGGGGATCGCGACGGAGGTCAGACGATCGAAGAACTCCCACATACGGTCGCCACGCAGGGTAACCTTGCAGCCGATCGGCATACCAGCGCGCAGGCGGAAGGTAGCGATGGACTTGCGGGCACGGGTGATCATCGGCTGCTGGCCGGTGATGGCGCGCAGGTCGCGCACGGCACCGTCGATGGCCTTGGAATCGGTAGCGGCCTCGCCGACACCCATGTTCACGACGATCTTCTCAAACTTGGGGATCATCATGACGTTCTCGTACTGGAACTTGTCCTGAAGCTGCTGCTTGACCTCGTTGTTGTACTTGGTCTTCAGACGCGGCACATACTTCTCTTCTGCCATTGTTCACTCCTTCTTGGGGTTTTAAGCACGGGGCGTGGCCACGATGGGTTGTCCTCGTGCCTCCTGGCTGCATCCGCGCCGCTCATGGCATTTTGCGGTTTGGACTCGACGCAGCAGGAGCCGACAAAACAATCGGTACTATACGCGCATCGGGAGCGTATTTCCAGAAAAACCTCGTCTGCCTGCACAACTCCACAACTCCCCCGCACAAATGGATCCCAAAAAGCAGTTGCGGTGAAATAGGGACTGTTTGGCGGCCTAACAGGCTTAAACAGTCCGTATTTCACCGCAACTCATATATGAGACGTTATTTTTGGCGAGGCAGGACCAGGTTGAGGACGACGGCGACAAGCGCGGCAACGGCAATGGAGGATCCACCAAAGACGGTGCCGACCCATGCGGGAAATCCAGCGCCGGCAAGCGCGCCGGCCGTGCGCTCGATGCCCGTGCCAAAGGCGATAGAGAGGCCCATGAGCGTGGTATCGCGCTGAGACAGGCCGTGGCGGGCAAACATGACCACACCGTTCATGCCGATGGTCGCGAACACTCCGATCGTGGCGCCGCCGATTACCGGCTGCGGAATAGACGTGAGTACCGCCGCGCACTTGGGCAGCAGGCCCGCGATGAGCAAGATGGCGGCGGCAAGCGTAAAGACCATGCGGTTGACGACCTTGTTCTCGGCGATAATGCCCACATTCTGGCCAAAGGTTGCCGTGGGGACGCCGCCCAAGAAGCCCGACAGCATACCGACCAGGCCGTTGGCGATCAGGCCACCCGAGATCTGGCTATCGGTCGCGGGGGCATCGAGTGCGGCGGACGACACGGCGGCAAACTCACCCATAACCTGCACGGCATTGACAATGGCGACGACGCCCACGACGGCGCACGCGGCCGGGTCGAACACCAGGCGATGGGCGCCCAGAGCCGGCGGGGCGAACCAGCTGGCAGTCGCGATGGCCGAGAAATCGACCATGCCCAACACCGCGGCCAAAACAAAGCCCGCGCAGATACCGGCCAGGATGCTACCCAGCCTAAGCGCGCCCTTGCCGTAGTTGCCCGCAACAAACGTGACGACAAACGTTACGAGTGCGACGGCCCAGTTGGTGACACTGCCAAAATCGGCAGCGCCCTCCCCGCCCGCCATGGAGGCAACTGCCACCGGGCACAGCGACAAGCCAATGACAAAGATGACGGTGCCGAGCACCGGGGCCGGGAACAGAAAACTCACGCGCCTAAACAGCAGGCCGAAGAGCACGACGAGCGCGCCGCCGATTACTTGGGCACCCAGCACGGCCTCAAAGCCAAGCTCGAGACCGACCGCCTTGAGCGCCGGCACGAAAGTAAAGCTCGCGCCCATCACGATGGGCAGGCCCGAACCGACGACACCTTTTATGGGGAACTGTTGAAGGAAAATGTCGAGCGCCGAGAGGACGAGCGATGCCTGGATTACGGCGGCCTCCTCTTGAGGGGTAAAGCCGCAGACCGACGCGATAATGATGGCGGGCGTGACGATGCCCGCAAACGCCGCCAGCACATGTTGCAATGCATGGGGCAATACCTGCACAAACGATACTTTTCCCGTACGCTCGAACAGGGCGTTCCCTGCTGCCGACTCTGCCATTTGCGCCTCCCATACTCTAGGCAGCGGCCCTATGCCGCCCAACGGGCGGACATTATAGGGCATATGGCACAGGTAGCATTTTGACCCGCAATCCTGAATCCCCCGGGGTCAAACAGCAGTTGCGGTGAAATAGCTCCTGTTTTGCCGCTTATTGGGCATATTCAGGATCTATTCCACCGCAACTTATTGATGGGGATGCGATTAGCGCTTGCGGGGGACGAGTTTGGTGCGGCGCAGGTGAATCATCTCGGCGGCGATGGAGATGGCGATCTCCTCGGGATCCTCGGCCTCGATGGCGACACCGATCGGCAGGTGCAGCTCGTCGATCTGGTCCTGTGTAAAGCCCTCCTGCTCCAGGCGGGCGCGCACAAAGGCCGTCTTGCGCCGCGAGCCCAGGCAGCCCAGGTAGGCAGGCTTGGCGCGCATGGCCTGAATCACCACGTCGATATCGGACTTGTGACCTGCTGTAGCGACCACCACCAGATCGCGCGGACCGATGGGACACAGCTCGCTCAGGTTCTTGTAGTCGACCAGACGACGGTCGTAGACACCGGGCACCCATTCGGGTGTCAACGTGCCGGGGCGATCGTCGCACGCTACAACGGCAAAGCCCGCCGCCGTGAGCACCCGCGCCGTCGCGGCGCCCACGTGGCCGCAGCCAAAGATATAGGTCAGGCCCTCGGGGCAGAGCGTCTCGATGTGCGCCGGGGGAATCTCGGAGGCGGCGTTGGTGTAGGTGACCTTACTCCCCTCCTCCACCAGCGAAAGCCCGGGGCAGCCCGCAATGGTGCGGCGCGATTCCTCGCCATGGTACTCGGCCACATCGCCCTCGAGTGCGCTCGCGATAAACGGCTCAAAGTCGATGACGAAGTCGCCGATGCGCCGATAGGCCAAGACGTCGGCAATTTCTTGGAACAACGATGCCTGAGTCGCATCCAGATGCAGGTAGCACAGGCAGATGGCTCCGCCGCAGATCATGCCGGTATCGGAGTTCTCGCCGCCCATGGTGTAGCGGACCAGACGCGACTGTCCCGCGCTCAGGAGCTCGCGCGCCTCGTCCAGCGCAAAGAGCTCGATCTTGCCGCCGCCGATGGTACCCGCTTGGCTGTCATCGGCAAAGACGGCTATCCAGGCGCCCACGCCGCGCGGCGATGACCCTGCCGTGCCGGCCACGACCACCAGCTCGCACGTCTTACCAGCCTTCAGAGCGCCAAGCGCCGCATTCACCACATCGAGCTTTTCCATTGCAATTTCCTATCCCTGGAATACACCGATGAGCATGGCGAGCGCCTCGAGTACGCCGCCGCCGACCGACGTCGCCTTGTCCGAAATGTAGTTGATATAGCTGGCATCGCCGCGCGGGTCGACGTCGGCGCATTTAAAGTCCTCAGTCACCTGCACACCGTTCGCCAAAAGCCCGCGCAGGCAGCCATCGATCTGCGTGCACATGGGCGTATCGCCCGCGTAGCCAATCACGTCTCCGGCGCTCACGATGTCGCCGATTGCGCGGTCGGACCGAAACACGCCGGCGGCGGGGCTGTGGATAACGCGCTCCTTGCCAAAGCCGGCGATAATGCCCGGCACGCCCGTGTTGGGCTGGGGCGAACCTTGGGTAATGACACGGCCCAGAAAATGCCCACGCATGGTCTCGACCACGGCGTCGCAATCGACCGGCGCGGTAAAGCCCGGCCCCACGGCGATGACGGCAGGCGCCATGTCGCGCGTGGTGCCCAGGTTGCGCTTGGCCAAAATCGCGTCGACCACAGCCGCGGGTTTCAGCTCGCCGAGCATCTTGGCCTGGGGGTCCACCACAACGGCGACGTCTCCAGCCTCGGTAATCGCAAGCGCCTCAGCCGGCGTCTGTGCCAAGCGAGCGCGAATGCCTTCGACCTCGACCTCGCCCAGGCGAATGGCCTCGCAAAAACTGATTGTGCGGCGGATGCACGTGGGAACCGCGATATCGGCCATAACGACCGACACGCCGGCGCGCACCAAGCGAGCGGCGACGCCCGTGGCGATATCGCCGGCGCCGCGAACATAAACGAGCATTCCCGGGGCACCTCCCTGTGCTACGGTTTGAGCAGAGCAAAAGCGGTTCGACCGCTACTCTGATGATTATTTATTATCACAGTATTATACGGCGGTGAACAGATGGAAACGGTTAGCGGCAATCTTGCCTCGGCGCTCATGATCGAGCCAGGCATTACCGCGATTATCGGCAGCGGCGGCAAGTCGACATTGCTGAAGACGCTGGGTCTCGAGCTCATGCGCGCCGGCGGCAGGGTGCTTCTCTGTACCACCACGCACATGTTTCCCGTCGCCGGTGTGCCATGGGACGGGTCGAGCCGTCGCCTGGACGCCGTGCCTTGGAAGCCGGGGGCCCTGCATGTTCCCGGCTGCACCTGCGAGGCATGCGCTGGCATGAGCCGCGGAAGTATCTGCCAGGCGGGTGTTTTGGACCCGGAGACAGGCAAGCTCTCCGCCCCCGCCGAGCCGCTCAGCAAACTGGCGCAGCGCTTTGACTATGTGTTGGCCGAGGCAGATGGCAGCAAGCGACTCCCGCTCAAGGCGCATGCCGCCTGGGAGCCGGTAATTCCCGACGCCACGGCAAACGTTGTCTGGGTCGTCGGCGCTTCGGGGCTGGGCAAGCCCGTCGCCGAGGTTGCCCACCGCCCCGAGCTCTTCTGCGAGCGCTGCGGCTGCGAGCCCACCGACGCTGCCACCCCAGAGCGCGTCGCCATGGTGCTCAATGCCGAGCTGCGAATGCTGAACCTCAACAATGCCCGCATCATGCTCAACCAAGTCGACACGCTTGCCGACCCAACGATGGCAGATTGCTTCGAGGCAGCCCTCGGCAGCCCCATCGTCGCCACCAGCCTCCAGGGGTAGCTAATTTGGGACGGGGCTCTTTTAGCTACCCCATGTTGAGAGAAAAATCATCAGGCAGGCAAGGGTAGCTAAAAGAGCCCCGTCCCAAATTAGCTACCCTGGCGGCCTTCCTGTTAGCGGGGCACGTAGCGGCCGGGCTGGGCTCCGGTGGGCTCGCCGTCGCGCGCGGCCAGCACGCCGTTCACAAACACAGCCTTGGCGCGGCCGTGCGCCTCAAAGCCCTCGAGCAGCGTGTAGTCCACGGCCTGATGCTGCGTCGCGGCGCTGATCGTCCAGCGCGCCTTGGGATCCCACACGCACACGTCGGCATCGGAGCCCTCAGCAAGACATCCCTTGCGCGGATACATGCCAAAGACGCGCGCCGGATTCTCGCTCATCAAGCGGCACAGATCCTCAGGACCCAGCTGCCCCTCAAAGCTCGTAGCGATCGCGACGGGGCGATGCTCCACACCGGGTCCGCCGTTGGGAATCGCGCGGAAGTCGTCGCGCCCGCGGTCCTTTTGCCCGTGCAGGTTAAAGCTGCAGTGGTCGGTCGCGATCGTATCGATCTCGCCGGCCACAAGCGCCTCGCGCAGTGCCGCACGGTCGCTCGCATGGCGCAGCGGCGGGCTCATCACATATTTGGCGCCCGCAAAGCCGTCCTCGCCCTGCTCCAAATAGCACGTATCGTCGAGCATCAGATACTGAGGGCAGGTCTCGACATAGATATTCTTCTGCCCGCGCGCCTTGGCGGTACGGATGGCCTCGAGCCCCAGCTTGGTCGAAAGGTGCACCACGTTGACCGGTGCGTCGCCGGCCAGGTGCGCCAGGTATAGCAGACGGCTCACTGCCTCGGCCTCGCACACATCCGGACGGCTGAGCGCATGGCCCTCGGGCCCGTGGATACCCTGCTCAAACACGCGCTTCTGCAGCTCATTCACCAGCGTACCGTTCTCGCAATGCACACACAGGATACCGCCAATATGCTTGAGCTCCTCGAGCACCTCAAGTGTCTCGGCATCGTCCAGGCGCAGGTGGTCGTAGGCAAAGTAGGTCTTAAACGACGATACGCCCGCCTCGCGTATGGCCGAAAGATCGGCGCGGTTGCGCTCGTTCCACTCGGCGAGTGCCATATGAAAGGCGTAGTTTGCCGTGCAGGTGCCGTCGGCGCGGCGATGCCACTCGGCCAAGGCATCGGGCATGGTCACGCCACGATCGGCCGTCGCGTAGTCCACGATGGTCGTCGTACCGCCGCAGGCAGCCGCGCACGTGCCGGTCTCAAAGCTATCGGCCGTCCAATCCATGCCGGTCCAGCACTGCATGTGCGTGTGGCCGTCGATAAAGCCGGGAAACACCCAGCAGCCCGTGGCATCCTCGACGGTATCGCTCTCGGCCGGCTCAATCGCCGCGGCGATCCGCACGATCTTATCGCCATCCATGGCAAGATCGGCACGGCGAAGCCCCTGTGGCGTCACGAGCGCGCCGTTTTTGATGATGATCATAATTGCTCCTTATTGATTGATGCAGTTGGCCACGCGATCAAAATACGAGCAGGCGGCGATATGCTCCGCTATGCGTCGCTGTCCCTTGGCGGTATCGACGTCCCACAGCTCGTAGGCACGCGCCTCGACCAGCACCACGTCGGTACGGCCCTTGAGGATCGAACCGCCGCCGTCCTTGCCCTCAAGACACATAAGTGCATCGAACAGTTCCGCCGGAAAGAGCACCGGGCTCGAAGGCTCACCGTTGCACGCAAGACGCACCGGATGCTTGCGGCCACACTCGTCAAATGCACGAACCATAGCCTCAAAAGAATCCGAACTCACGAGCGGCTGGTCGCCCGGCAAAAAGAGGCAACCTTTCCAGTTGCGTTCGGCTCCCCACGAAAGGCCCGCACGGACGCTTTCGCTGCGCAGCTCGCCATCGTGCAGCACACACGGGCAATGCTTGTCCTCGCAAATCTGAGCGACCTCGGGCCAACGCGTCGAAACCACGACGTCAAAGCCCCGGGGAACCGAATCGATGGTCCGGGCAATCAGCGGCTCGCCATAGATATCGGCGAGCATCTTGTTAGAGCCAAACCGCTTGCCCTCGCCCGAGGCCATAATCACGCAACCAAGTTTCATCTCCGCAAACCTCCCCTGGCTGCCTTGGACGCCATAGTTGCTATACCCACCATACCAAGCTCACACTCCGTCGGAACAGGCATGCGCTCGTTTTTCCAGCGAACGCCCCTTGGCTCTCCATAGCACAAAGGAGGGCGCCCCGCGACGCAGGGCACCCTCCTCAATGGTGCAGATATGCCTACTCAGCGTCGCCGGTAAACGTGGTACCGGTCTTGCCGGCAAGACCGTCACGCGCCTTCTCGAGCAGCGTGATGAGCGCCGTGCGGCCCGGCTTGCTCTCGGCAAACGTCGAGGCGGCCTGAACCTTGGGCAGCATGGAGCCACGACCGAACTCGTTGGCCTCGGACAGACGCTTTACGTCAGCCGCGGTCAGCGTGTCGAGCCACTGCTCGTGGTCGGTGCCAAAGCCAATGGCAACCTTCTCCACGGCCGTCAGGATAATCAGGGCATCGGCGTCGAGCTGCTCGGCGAGCTTCTCGGCCGCAAAGTCCTTATCGATGACGGCGGCAGCGCCCTTAAGGTGGTTGCCCTGGGCCTTGGTGACGGGAATACCGCCACCGCCGCAGGAGATCACCACGTGGTTGGACTCGACGAGCGACTTGATGGTGTCGAGCTCGACGATGTTCACGGGCTTGGGCGAGGCAACCACGCGACGGAAGCCCTGCTTCTCGTCGTGGATGAACTGGTAGCCGCGGTCGGCCTCCAGCTCCTTGGCCTCGGCCTCGCTCATCCACGGACCAATCGGCTTGACCGGGTCGGCAAAGGCCGGGTCGTCTGCCGCAACCTCGACCTGGGTGAGCACGGTGGCGACACCCTTGTCGATATTGCGGTCGAGCATTTCCTCGCGCAGCGCATTTTGCAGGTCATAGCCAATGTAGCCCTGGCTCATGGCGCCGCAAACGGACAAGGGGCAGGGAACGTACTTCTGAGGATTAGAGCGCGTGAGCTCAGCCATCGCGTTGGCGATCATGCCCACCTGGGGACCGTTGCCATGCACGACGACGACCTCGTTGCCCTCCTCGATCAGGTCGACGATAGCCTTGGAAGTCGTCTTGACGGCCTCCATCTGCTCGGGAAGGTTGGCGCCGAGGGCGTTTCCGCCCAGGGCGACAACGATACGCTTAGCCATTTCTCAGCCCAGCTTTAGGCCTGGAACCAACGGGCGGTGTTGCGCTCGTCGAGGGCCTTGAGGGTAGCGGCGGGATCGGCAACCTTCTGCAGGAACATCATGGCTGCGATGGCGTACGGCTTGTAGCTGGCCTCCTTGTACATGCCCACGCGGTGCATGTCGAAGACGTCGGCGTTGACCTCGCCGTGCTCGCAGGAGACACCGGAGATGTCGGCGGGCAGCGGGTGCATAAAGATGGTGTCCTGGCCGTTGGCAGTCTTCTCCATGAGCTTGGTCGTGGAGTACCAGTCCTGATGGGTGGCGTTCTGGGCGAGCAGCTCCTTCTCGAGCGCAGCGATGCCGGCGTCGTCGCCCTCGGCGTACAGGTTGGTGCGCTTCTCCATGGCGGCAAACGGAGCCCAGCTCTTGGGGATCACGATGTCGGCGCCCTCGAAGGCCTCGGCCATGGTGTTGACCTGCTTAAAGGTGGTGCCGGACTCGGCGGCATAGCCCTTGGCGCGCTCGACGACCTCGGGCATGAGGTCGTAGCCCTCGGGGTGAGCCAGGGTGACGTCCATGCCAAAGCGGGGCAGCAGGCTGATCAGCGACTGCGGGCAGGACAGCGGCTTGCCGTAAGAGGGCGAATAGGCCCAGGTGACGGCAACCTTCTTGCCCTTGAGGTTCTCGAGGCCGCCAAACTCGTTGATAAGGTAGAGCATGTCGGCAGAAGACTGCGTGGGGTGATCGGAGTCGGACTGCAGGGAGATGAGCGTGGGACGGTGATCCAGAACGCCATCCTCGTAAGCCTGCTGGACAGACTCGGAGACCTCGGCCATGTAGGCGTCGCCCTTGCCGATGTACATGTCGTCGCGGATGCCGATGACGTCGGCCATGAAGGAGATCATGGTAGCGGTCTCGCGGACGGTCTCGCCGTGAGCGATCTGGGACTTCTTCTCGTCCAGGTCCTGCAGCTCAAGGCCGAGCAGGTTGGCGGCCTTAGAGAAGGAGAAGCGCGTACGAGTGGAGTTGTCGCGGAACAGGGAGACGGCAAGACCGGAGTCGAAGATCTTGGACGAAACGTTGTTCTCGCGCAGCTCGCGCAGAGCGTCGGCGACGATGTAGAGCGCCTTGAGCTCATCGGTGGTCTTATCCCAGGTGTGCAGGAAGTCGCTGCCGTACATACCCTTAAAATCGAGGCCGTTCAGCTGCTCGACGAGCTCGGTAAACTTGGCGTCCATGTAAATGTCCTTTCTAAAGGTGAAACGATCGCAATGAGTAGATGCGCTCCGGCATGCGCGTGTGGCTAGAACATGCAGAGCGCCATGACGAGGACCCGCCACCGTCGAGGAAGCATGGGAGATAACGACCGCGGGCCCCAAGTCAACAGGAGGCGCCGGGGGCATAAACTGCCCCCGGCTCAACAAGATCGAGGAATGGGACTAGTCGATCTTGTTGTTGGTCAGACCGGCGCGGAACACGGTGGCATCGCCATCGGCCTGGCTCGGATCGTAGAGGTTCAGGGCAGCCACATACATGGCGGCAGCGGTGACCAGGTCGTCCTTGTAGGTGACCTCGTTGGGAGCGTGAGCCTGAGACTCGGCACCCGGGCCAAAGCCGACGCAGGGGATGCCATAGCGGCCCTGGATGGAAACGCAGTTCGTGGAGAAGGTCCACTTGTCGCACAGCGGACGACCGGTGCGCTTGTCCATGCTGGGCTCGCAGCCGATGCGCTCGTCACCGAACATAGCCTTATGGGCGTCGACGAGGGCCTTGACGTGCGGAGCGGTCTCCTTGTTGATCCACGTGGGGAAGTAAGCCTCGGTCTCGTAGACCTCGCCGGTCCAGGACGGACGGTCGTACATGTACATGGAGACCTTCACGTCGTCGCCGTACTTCTTGGCTGCCGGCAGGTTGCGGATCTCGTCCAAGCAGGACTCCCAGGTCTCGCCGGCGGTCATGCGACGGTCGATGGAGATGGCGCAGGAGTCAGCGACAGCGCAGCGGCTGGGGCTGGTGTAGAAGATCTGGCTGACGGTGCAGGTGCCGCGGCCCAGGAAGCGGGCGTCCTCGAAGTGCTCGGGGTTGTACTTGGGGTCGAGCATCTTGACGAGGCCCTTGATGTCGGTCGACTCGTCGCAGCCGTTGTTGTTGAGGGCGCGGACGTCGGCGATGATGTCGGCCATCTTGTAGATGGCGTTGTCGCCGCGGTCGGGAGCGGAGCCGTGGCAGGAGGTGCCGTGAACGTCGACGCGGATCTCCATACGGCCGCGGTGACCGCGATAGATGCCGCCGTCGGTGGGCTCGGTGGAAATGACGAACTCGGGCTTAATGCCGTCCTTGTTGTAGATGTACTGCCAGCACATGCCGTCGCAGTCTTCTTCCTGGACGGTACCGACGACCATGATCTTGTAGCCCTCGGGGATGAGGCCCATGTCCTTCATCATCTTGGCAGCGTAGGTAGCAGAAGCCATGCCACCCTCCTGGTCGGAGCCGCCGCGGCCGTAGATGATCTCGTCGGTCTCGTAGCCCTCATAGGGGTCGGCGTCCCAGTTCTCGATGTTGCCGATGCCGACGGTGTCGATGTGAGAGTCGATGGCGATAATCTTGTCGCCTTCGCCCATAAAGCCCATAACGTTGCCCAGGCCGTCGACCTTGACCTCGTCATAGCCAAGGTTCTCCATCTCGGCCTTGATGCAGGCGACAACCTCGCCCTCCTCGCAAGACTCAGAGGGATGCGAGATCATAGCGCGCAGGAAGCGAGTCATATCAGCACGGTGAGACTCGGCAGCGTTTTTAATTGCCTCGAAATCGAGTTCTTTAGTCATAACAGTTAACCTTTCTACAAGGGTTTACCTACAGGTAGATATTTCAGATAGATCACTTGTGCCGAGCAGCGTGAGGTCGAGCACCCCACAAGCAAGTAACCATAGGAGGCGGACGGAGGACTTTGCTCCGTCGCGAGTTCCGCACGAGCCGGAGAGCACTTAATGTGCTCTCCGTGCGAGCAGGACTGTCCGAGCAGGGAGTAAAGTCCTCCGGCAGCCTCCGGACAGGTCAGACCTACTAGCAAGTGGGGTATTCGCCCTCCCAGACGATGCGACGGTACTGATCCGGATCCGTGTCACCTTCCGTGGAGAAGCAGAGCACGGAGCTCGTCTTGTCCAGGCCGATGAGCTCCTTGAGCTCGGCGTACTCGGGATCGAGCATGAGGGTCTCGACCAGGCCGGTGGTCACAGCGCCGGACTCGCCGGAGATGACGCGCGGGTCGCCCTTCTCGGGAGCACCCAGGGTGCGCATGCCGCGAGCGGTAACCCAGTCGGGGCAGGACACGAAGGCGGTGGTGTGGTTGCGCAGGATATCCCAGCCCAGGATGTTGGGCTCGCCGCAGCACAGGCCGGCCATGATGGAGGGCATGTCGCCGTCCACGATGCGCGGGTCGCCGTCGCCGGCGGCAGCGCCCTTGTACAGGCAGGCGGCAGGAGCGCACTCAACCACGACAAAGGTGGGCGGGTTATCGGGATACAGGTTGGTGAAGTAGCCCACCACGGCGCCAGCGAGCGAGCCTACGCCAGCCTGGACAAAGACGTGCGTCGGGCGGTTGATGGCCATCTCGCGCAGCTGCTCGGCAGCCTCGGAAGCCATGGTGCCGTAGCCCTCCATGATCCAGGACGGAATCTTCTCGTAGCCCTCCCAGGCGGTGTCCTGAACGATGACGCCGCGCTCGCAGGCATCGGCCTCGGCGGCGGCCATGCGCACGCACTCGTCGTAGTTGACCTCTTCGATGGTCACCGTGGCGCCCTCGGCAGCGATGTTATCGAAGCGGGGCTTGGTGGAACCCTTGGGCATGTGCACGACGGCCTTCTGGCCCAGCTTGTTGGCAGCCCATGCCACGCCACGGCCATGGTTGCCGTCGGTGGCGGTAAAGAAGGTGGCCTGGCCAAAGTCCTTGGCAAGCTGATCGGAGGTCAGGTAATCGAAGGTGCAGTCGGCAACGTCCTTGCCGGTCTCGTCGGCAATATAGTTGGCCATGGCAAACGAGCCGCCCAGGACCTTAAAGGCGTTGAGGCCAAAGCGATAGCTCTCGTCCTTAACGCACAGGTTGGACAGGCCCAGGCGTGCAGCCTGGCCATCCAGGCGGGCAAGCGGAGTGACGGTGTACTGGGGGAACGACTGGTGGAAGGCACGGGCCTTCTTCACGTGGTCGAGGCTCATGATTCCCAAGTGCTTGTCATCGCTCTTGGGCATCGTGTTGCCCGCCCACTGGATCTTATCGGCCATACGGTGAACTCCTTAAGTCCTCTCTTGCCGGCCCCCGCATACGCGTTTCAGCCCATTCCCATTCATGCGACTGAACTTTTATGTGGATGCCAAACAAAAAGTTTGTTAGCACTGTTCTATCACACTTTTTGATTGGCAAACCTAACAAATTGTTTGTTGCCGTAATCGGTACTTTTTCGCCGCCGAACGGTTACATAACGCAGCGACGCTTTCGTTATTTGCGAACAGGTATGGTTTATGGCAAAGTGTGCCCAAACTAATTTTTAGGAAGGCACCCATGACCCCCGCACAGATTGAGTTCTACAAGCGCCTTGCACACGGCCTGGCGCTCCAATTTGGCCCCAACTGCGAAATCGTCGTCCACGATCTGGAGACCGAAGACGTGGACCACTCCATCGTAGTGATCGAAAACGGCCACGTCAGCGGGCGCAAACTGGGTGACGGCCCCAGCCATATTGTGCTTGAGTCCATGCACGATGGCACCGCCGACGTGCACGACCGCGAGCCATACCTCACCAAAACCGCTGATGGCAAGCTGCTCAAGTCCTCGACCATCTTTATCCGCAACGACGAGGGCAAGCCCGTCGGCATTTTGGGCATTAACTTTGACATTACGCTCATGAAGGCTTTTGAGCGCTCGCTCGATGCCTTTACCGGCACCGGCGGCACGGGCTACACCGAGCCCGAGCCCATTACCAAAAACATCGGCGACCTGCTCGAAGACCTGCTGCGCGAGTGCGAACAGTTTGTGGGCAAGCCCGCGGCGCTCATGACCAAAGACGAGCGAATCCGCGCCATTGGCTACCTCGACCGTCGCGGCGCCTTCCTCATCTCCAAGTCGAGCGAACGCGCCTGCGAGTTCTTTGGCATCTCCAAATACAGCTTCTACAGCTACCTCAACGAGGCAAAGGCTGCCGCCGGCGACAAATAGTCAGCGCGCCTGCACCCCTCCCCTTTTGGGCGCGAGTTCTGGAAAGCACGAATCCAAGACCGGGCCGCTTGGGAAGTTCCATATAATCGATGTCATTGGTATTTCGAAAGGATGGGACAGAATGGCGTTAAGCAAGGCATCATGCACCGGTCGCGGATTGATTCCGGCAATTGGTGGACATGTGCACCACATGTTCGATGAGAGTGAAGACGACCTGTTTTCGCTGAGCCTTGACGACGTGATGAATGATCGCCCGTGGACCGCCGACGAACTCATGAGCGGCGGGGCTCGCCCGTCAAGCCCCGATCCCGCACTTGCGCCTAAGCCCGCATCTGCGCCGACTCTTGCACAGTCGCCTGTTTCGACGCCCGCGCCTACGCCCGCACCCACTTCGGCGCCCACGCCCGCTCCCCGCCCCGCAAGCGACCCGTCCGAGACGGCGGCATTTCTCGCTGCAGCGACGCAGGGCAAATCGGCCGACAGCACCGTTATGTACAGCGCCCAGCAGTTGCCTGTTCCTGCGGCACGCAAGCCTCCGGTCGCAAGGCTCGATGAGCCCGTTGTCCATCAGGTTGTCCACGATTCCTGGGCTGCAGCCGATCTGGATGAGACCTCTACCGACATGCCGGCGCTCGACGTTCCAGTTAACCCGCTTTTTGCCGCCAACACGAGCGCCGCGGACTATGAGGGCGGTGCGGCATATTCCGATTATTCCGATGGCTATGCTGGCAACGGTCGCATCGAGACCGAGGATTATGGCACCGCATCGAGCGATTATCTCAACGATCCGTACGCTGCCACGCCCGCACCGGAATATAACCCAGAGGCCGCGTCCGCGCCGGCGTATACCAAAAGCACGGGCGAAGAGCGCTTCGCCGATTATTACGCCGAGGAAAAGGCACTGCGTTTCTCGGAATTTCCGCAGGCAGTCAAGGTTGCCTTTATCGCCATTATCATTGCCCTGCTCGGTGTCATTGCGTTTGAAGGATTCCAGCTGTTCCGCGGCCCCACCCAAGCGGAGTCGGAAACCCAGCAAAAAGAGGACGATAACCAGTACCTGGACATCAACACCCTCAAGGGCGACCCCAACGACGGAGACGACGAGTAGCGAGGGCTGAAGGCAGCCGCAGGATCCCGCATCCAGCATCGGCTTCTAAGTGCTGTTTTGTCATCCAACTACACTTTTCCGGATAATTTGCCCATCGAATTTGACACTTTTCCGGATTTTATACTCTGTCCCTCCAGATGCGCTTTACGGTGCAGGCGTTGGAAGAAGGGCCATGTGCCGCTGGCGGCCCACATGTTCTGCAGATCAAGCTGCTCGGAGACGACTCGCGCGAGCCGTCCAGCTGGAAGCTCTTTGCCGACGGCGCGTGCGTTGCGGACGGATCCGGCGCCTTTGCCCGCGAGTGCTTCTGCGAGGGCGCCGAGGTGTTTCTGGACCTGTGCCGCGACGCCGTACGCGTGACCGAGCTGTACCAGTGGAGCCAGAGGGAGTACGAGCTGCTGAGTGCCGCGCGCGGGATTGCGAGGGTGTAGGTGGGCAGATAAGCCATCGGCAATTCCGAGATGGCAAGGGCCGAGAATTAGATTCCCGGCCCTTGCCTAGCACTGCTTTATAAGATCGAGTACCGCGGGAATGTCATCGGCATTCCGAAGAGCAACATAGGTTGGTAGGCCCGGGCCAAATCCACCCTGTGTACGTTTGTCCTGGCACATGTCCTCTGGATCCGTTAGATCATCCACGCTCTTTGCCAAGCCAACGGCAATCCAGCCACCGTTGCTAGTCCTGCCTTCCAGCACGGCATGCAGTTTTCGCTTGCCCGACCTAAAGCCTACATAGTACTTGGCTATGTAGGACTCCCACGAAGGGTTACCACTCAGAACGGACTCGCACACCTCATCGAAAAGCTTCTGGTTGAGCCCACCTTCGGCAAAGGTGGGGTGGTTCTCCTGCAGAGTCCAGACAGGAGCCTCGTCAGACTCCCCACGAGAAGGACGGTACTTGTCGACGACGTCTGCCGGAAGGTCTGGATACTTCCATATCTCGCACGCTTCTTTCGCCAGCTCGTCCGCGCGCTGCCCAATCTCTTCCTCACCCCATTTTTCATGCGAGACAATCGATTTGTTTAGGTAGAGCGGGCTGCACTTAAATCCGACGTCAGGCAGATTGAGCTTGTCCGAGAACGACCGGTTTGAGTACTCCTGGTTGTAGCCCGTCAGCGTAAGATTTCCCAAGTTGTTGCACAGTCTGTCGTGGACGTCTTCCCAGTTCTCACCAAGCGATTCCTTCCAGCCGTGCTCATCATCGATCGTCTGGGGCATGATGTGCTCGATCTGGTAATCGTCGGCTGAGATGGGCTCCTTCGGGTGGTGCCAGTTCTCTATGCGTTCCAGGTAATAGCGCTTTTTAGAGAAGCGGTTGTAGCAGTCACGCGTCTTAAACTCCTCGACAAAATGCTCGTCTGTCGGAAAGTATGCGGTCATACCGCTGCTGTGGATAAGGAGCATCGCCGTAACGTACTCCTCGATATCGTCCTGCTGCTCGAGATTGCGATACATGCCGGCAAAGAAATTATTTAGGCCCGTGGTAAGTCTGCCGCAAACCGCTCGCCTGAACAGAAACGACTCGATAGTCTCGCAGATACGTAAAAACGCATTGCGGTCTAGTCCATTCCCCTCGTAAACCGAATAAAGCAACATTAAGAGGGGCCTTATCTGCTTCACGTCGAGGCTTACGATTCTGCCGAACACTCGGCGCAATCCGTCGTCCTTCTCCTTACCAAGGAACAGACTGGCGTATCTATGTGCATACCCGCGCAGCTCCTTAAGCAGGCCCTCGGTGTCACCATCGTAGTCGTCGGCGAAATAGCGCTTAAACTCGTAGTAAGCCTCGTTCTCCTTCGGCATCCTATTGGGAACTTTAAGCCACAGCCAGTACCAGATAAATGCATTGAACTCTTCTTCGCCGCCTTTTCCGAACAAACGCTCGAGCGGATGCCAGTAACCCTCGTAAAGCTTGGTCTGCTCGTCGTTAGGGAGCGACATAAGAACGTAGTTACGAATGAGGTCAATAGGCGTGAGCGGCTTGCCCTTGGAATTCATGGACTCAAATATGAGCTGAGCATTATCAACGCCAGCGGTGAGCTTAGTGTCGATGACCTGTACGCGGTTTAGCCCCGCCCAAAGCCTTGCAGGGTCGAATGATTTCCCGTGCATCTTTTCACGGAAGAACGCATGGTTCTCGACGATCCGATCCGATTTTTCATCTGGCACGGGAGACCCAGACACGATGGAGAACAGCGTCTCTTTATCGTCCTGCGAGAGCACCAGCTTGTAGCGCGCCAGACCGTTGTAGTCATCATCGTTAAAGAGGTAGTTCTTCCGCAGCGCTGAGATCTTGAGGTCTCCAAGGAAGCCGGCCTTGTCGGGGTTGCTCTCCAAATAGTCAGCCAAGGCAGCAATCATCAACGAAAACGTCGTCATGCGCTGCTGTCCGTCGATCAGCAGCACGCGCGAAATACTCGTGGCCGAGCTCTCGGACTCGGGGATGTAGAGCATCGACCCCACGAAGTGCGATACGCCATCACGCCCCGCTCGCATAACGTCATCCCAAAGCACCTCGCACTCTTTTACGCTCCACGAGTAAACTCGCTGGTACACGGGAATGACGAACTGCATCTTCGCCACGCCCATAAGGTCGAGTAGATTTGCCTCGGTTGCTTTCATTTGCGGTTGCCCCCTTTTCTTGTTATGCGTCACTTACCGTCAGTCCTCCACTGAACGGAGGGCGCTAAAGACGAGAGCATCGAAGCACAGAAGCAACCGGGATGCTCATATCACTAGATTTTACAACGCTTGTTGCGGACGCGTTTTATATGAATTTGAGCAAGGCATTGGAACGCGATTACACGCAATTGGACGCCCGTCCAGTTCCGATGGGCTGCCCTATGAGAAGCGAGCAGACGACAAGGGTGAGTCGACTCCCATCGAGCGAGCTATTCGCAAGCTCCCGTCAGGTTGGGCATGGACGCGAATGAGGATGGTCGCAAGGGTTGAGGCTGGCAAGACGCCGAGTAAAGACGCCTTTGTCGACGAGGGCATTCCCTATTTCAAAATGTACAACCTGCGTAATCAAGCGATTGATTTTGCCTTCCACCCTCAGTTTATTAAGCCAGAAATCCACTATGGACAGTTGGACAAGTCTCGAATTCATCCTGGCGATCTAATTATGAATATCGTTGGGCCGCCACTCGGGAAACTTGCTATTGTTCCCAATTCCTTTCCGGAGGCAAACACAAATCAAGCTGCTGTTGTCATTCATTCGTATTCGCCTGAAGTACCGATTGCGTGGCTCTTTTACTATCTCTCCGAGATGTCGGAGATCAACAACGTCTCAACTCGTGGAAGCGCCGGTCAGGTCAATATTTCTGTAAATCAATCGCGAGAAATGTTCGTTGCGATCCCGCCCCTCGCCGAGCAGCTCCGCATCGTCGACGCGCTCGACAAATACCTGGC
>CABUPE010000018.1 GCA_902493515.1 uncultured Collinsella sp. | reverse complement strand
GCGCAACGCGTTGCGCTGAGTCCTGAGGCTGTTGCAATGAAAATGAGAATCAAGGAAAGTTTACGCCCACGCGCGAACAGGATTTGATTTTTGAAATATGGACGAATTCCTCGTCAGGAGGGTAAAATGGTGCCGACGGCAGCCCAAGTTGTAGAGAGCTGGGCAGAGCCGTTGCTTAATGAAGTTGGGTCATCGTCTTAGCGACGGTGACCTTTCTTTTTGGGCTTCGAGCCCTGCTTGAGTGCCTTGGAAAGGCCGACAAGGGCCGTGAGGAGCGAGACCATAGCGGTCAGGAGCTTCACGAGCTCGGTGAAATCGGTCATGGGCATCACCTCCCATCAAATGGAGGGCTCTGCCCGGCACGAGGGCTGCCGACAGCAAGGACGATTCTATCAGAGCGGCTGACTCCCGCCCGATATTACCATCCCACCGCGCCTGTGCAAAAAAGAGGGCCGCCAAACGGCGACCCTCCAGCGAAAGTGCACGTTATTTAGGACAGTCATATTCTTTGAAAATAATGGCTGTTGTAGAATTACATATAAGAGTCACCCGGAAGGAGTGATCGATGAAAAGCAAACGATTTATCCTGAATGCACTTCTGGTAGTAGCAATATTGACGCTCTTGGTCTTCTCCTACTCATACATGAATCAGCCAAGATTTGGATATGCTTTATACGCTGTTTTTTCCGGCGAAACAACTTACAACACTTACAACACTATAGGCTTCATTGACGCAATCTTTTTCTATGTAGTCGGCCCCGTATCAAGCGAACTGATCGCTTTTGTTGTCAGCTACAACCTGAATCAACAAAGCCAAACTCACTCAGCGACTTCGGCCAAACAAGGAATCAATCTCTTCGTAATAATGATAATTCTGCAAATTGCGACTGTGTTGATTATCGCCCTGACCGCAACAAACGT
Organism: uncultured Collinsella sp.; assembly: GCA_902493515.1. Classification (GTDB taxonomy): domain Bacteria; phylum Actinomycetota; class Coriobacteriia; order Coriobacteriales; family Coriobacteriaceae; genus Collinsella. Next base: position 47,903 of record CABUPE010000018.1, on the reverse strand, counting down.
TTTGAAGTATGAGTTCGGATTCATCGTGAGCTGTCTCATGGCAATTGCCGCGGGTATAGCGGTTTCGTATACGACACCGGCAAAGAAGTAGCTCAACTAACAGGGCCTATTTGGAATCCGAATCATCCATGGAGCCGTCGATGCCGGTTTTGGTGTTGTCCTATAAGCCCCGATTAATTCATACTCCTCATCCTTGCCGAATTGCGAGTATGGCAGAATCGGCACTGGATGGCAGTGCGCTAGGGCACCGACGATAGGCTTTCCAAAACTAGCGATGCGTGTCTCCGCGAGCGTAATCGCCTCGGTCGACCGCGCGATCGACCTGCGGCGAGATGTCAACGTTACCACCATGGGCTCGACCTGCGGCGCGAACGCGATCATCGCCGGCATCGGGAACGGCGCCGGCATAGCGGTTGCGAATCTCCCTTGCGTAACCGCGACGCGCAAGAAGCTCATCGCGAACCGCCGGATCTTCGAGCAGGTCCTCATCGCACTTCGGTGCGATGAATTTGGGGAATGAATTGTAGGCGACGCCCTTGCTCGCCTTCGCTTGTTCGACCCACGCCGAGTACGCCTTCTTAAGACGTTGAATGTAAATCTCACAGCGCTTCTCGTACGGCAACGCTCGCTCGGCTTCCAACATGTTCTTTTCGAACGCCGCTTCAAGTTGTTTGACCGCGAAACGTCCGTCGAGTCGAGTCAGATTGAAAGTGCACTTCGGATTGCCGGCCTCCTTGATATCGAGATCTGTCGCATAGACTCGATTGTTCTTGATGAAAATGTCTACGCCCCATGAGGCAAGTAGTTTTTTGAACTGCTCCATATTCTTTTGGTGACCTTCATTGATTGCAAGATGGATCAGCTCGCGCAGATTGTTTTTATAACTGTACTCACCGCGACCGATAATCTCCTTTTCTGTGTCGCGCGGCTGGCGATCACGAATCTTCGAATTTTTCTTTCCCTTTTCAAGTTGAGTAAGATTCCAAGCCTCGTCCATTTCGCGGACCCACGCAGCGCGTTCGTACTTTCCGCGTCGCCCACCCGTCTCACAACGTTTGCCGGTTAACAAATCGGTACGGTTAATCGCCATGTGCACTGCGTAGCGTTTTCCCGCCTTATCACTTTCCTCATGCAACGCGACAATCACTTGTTGATGCGGATAGTGCTTCGCAAGCCATTGCTCCGCGTAGGCCATACACGCATCTGGGGTCATCTTGCCTCCGTTGCAGCTGCACTCCTCGGGCAGAAACGCGAGAATCTGATGAAGCATCGTTATGTTCTTCGCGCCGGCACGCGCGGGCCTGTCGTGATGAAACATCTTCCGCGTCATAGCCATCTCGGAAAACCAGTACTTTCCGTTCGCGAGGTTCCAGCCGCCGCGGGCCAAAGCACGCTTTCCGTTGATGTACTTGCGCACGTTCTTCGCGTAGCGTTCGGATGAAATACCTTTCTGCTTAATAACGGTCATTGAGATCACCGCCGTCGGTGAAATAGCGCCGCTCGAGCTCTCTTATGAAGAGAGTGACTTTGCGGGCGTTCTGGTAAACCTTTTCAAGCGTACGAAAAACAGCTTTCTCGTTGTACGCGGGAAGCCCTTGGGCGTTCACAAAATACATCAGCTGATTGAGGTTCGTTCCCTCGCGATACAGCTCGTGATAGATTTTCGCGACTTGGCTTTTATCGAAATCGATCTTCTCGATTTTACCGGCAAGCATCACGCGGCGGGCATACGCACTGACGGTCGCACCGAGTATATCCGCCCGTTTGCGGATCGCCTCGTGCTCGCCATCGGTGACCTTAACGTAAATGACCTTCGAGCGCTTTTCGTCCGAATCACCTGAAACGGGTTGCAGCTTTTTGCTGCGGCCACCGTCATCATTTTTGGAAATGACTAGGTCATCACTCCGATGAACCAATGCATAGCGAATGAGTTCGGCTTTAGTCATGCCCGCCTTTTCCGCCAGAGCGGAAAGCGTTTCATATTCTTCAGAAGTGAGTGTCGCCTTAACGGTGTGTGGACGCTTGCAACTCATATGCCCCCCAGGAAAGCAGAGCGAATCGGTGAGGCCACCGATTCAAAAACCGATATGAGATTGCTTTCCTTTTTAGGAGCGACTGACGTCGCGCCGTTTTTTTGAAGTGACGCCGTCGCTTCCCTTAGAAATGAAGGCGAACTTCATTTCTAACTTTATCGCCGTGAGAGGTGATAAACAAGATGTGTTGGCAGATAAAGGGGGCGAGTATGGCCCCATTTATCTAGCCCAACACCAATCTTGCAATCTCCGGAACGGTGATTGGGCGGAGCGTAGCGTAGACACGAAACGAGAGGCCTCGTTTCGAGCGAAAGGCTTCGCGGTGTCGTAGTGTCAGCGGAGACCGTGAGCGGAAGCGAATTTTTAACGCGAAGGATGCTGAGTGTTAGAAATTCGCTGTAGCGAGAGCGGAGCGGTACTGCGAATGCGAGGGATGCCGAGTTTTTGCATTACCGCGCAGCGGACTCCGGGCGAGGGCTGGAGCAAGTTGATGGAAGACCTTACCGATTTGCGGAAGGTTTTGCCCGAAGCATCTGGCACCGCCGGATTCTTTTGGAACGGCCTCTCGTTTGATTGCTTTCCTATCGTTTGCTCCCAGACTGGGCGTCTAAAAAAGGCGGCCGAAACCGGCCGCCCGCAAATAAATATTTATTCACCGAACGTAAGAGAAGGGGAACAAATGTACATTACTCCCAGTGACCGGCGACGTCGACAACCCAATGCTGTCCCGTAGCCTGCTGTTCATAATGACCCTGGTCCTCAGAGGTGGTATACGAATCGTTTACGACAGATCCTCCGATGCCGCCGTTGTCCATATCATTATGAGCCCATGAATAGGCGGCATCTTCGGAATCGAAGGGTCCTACCATAGTACCACCATGGTTGACCCAGAAACGAGGATGGCGCGTATACACTACATTCGGCACCCAGACCTGGCTGTAATCTGTCTCCCAGTGTCCCTGCTCGGCAACCCACTTCTTCTGGCTACCGCCGTTGGAAGAGGAATTGTTGCTGCCGGAACTCTGCGAATTGCTGGAATTCTGCTTGGAGTCGGAGGAGTTTCCCTTGCTGTCAGACTTCGACGAGTCGGAAGCTTTGTTGTCCTCCTTCTTGGAGTCATCGGACTTCTGGTCCTTGTCGTCGGATTCTTTCTTCTCCTCGGTCTTGGTTCCAGAGGTTTGCGTCGCCTTTTCTTCGCTTGGCTTCTTTTTGTCTTTATTCTTTACCGCTGTGGCGGCCCTTTCCGTAGAGCCACTTCCTTGCTTTGCAACGCTGGCACATCCGAGTTGAGGTGCCGAAAGGCACACCAGAAGCGCAACGATAATAGCCTTTGTTCTCACACCGATCTCCCTTCCCATGAAACCGGGCGTTGGACACCAGCCGATATCCAACGCCCGGCTCGCTTTTACATCTGCCCGCGGCGCTTCTTCCGGTCGAGGAAGACGCCGGCTGCCACGAGGACGGTACCGCCGATGACGAACGTCTCGCCGATGAGTCCCGCGCGGTCACCGGTCTGGGCGAGGTTGCCGGGCTGGGCGGTATCCGTGCCGGCGAGGTGCTTCGGGGTGTATGCCGCCTGCTGCTTTGCCGCCTCCTCTGCCTCCTGTCGTGCAATCTCATCGGAAAGCTTCTGCTCCGCTGCGATGCGGTCGGACTTCGCCGACTCGTAGGCGGCGAGTGCCGCATCGTAGCCGGGCTGAAGCTCGTCCACCGCGGCCTGCTTCTCGTCCAAGATGGCCTTGGCGGGCGCGACCTTGGCACGTGCCTCGACTGCTGCGGCGAAAAGCGCGTTGAGGGCGTCATCCGCGTTCGCGTCATGGCCGGAAGCGATCGCCGCGCCGGCGTCGATGGAGTTCAGCTTCGACAGCTTGGCGTCTGCCTGCGCCTTCGCCTGCTCGGCGGCGGAGACCAGGGACTCGGCGGCGATGGTATCCGCCTTCGCGGCATCGAGGGCGGCCTTGGTGTCATTGACGGCCTTTACTGCATCCTGCTCGCGCTGCTGTGCCTCTGCGAGCTTCGCGGCAAGGCCGGTGAGGATGTCGAGGTTCGACTGTGCGTCCTCGAGATCGGTCTGGGAGCCGGTAAGCCTGTCGGCGGCAACGCCGGTGTCGGCCTTGGCGGCATCGACGGCACGCTGGGCATCCGCGAGGGCGCGTGCGGTGGCGTCCGCCTTTTGCTCGGCGGCGGCGAGGACGGTCGCCTTCTCGACCTGATCGGCTGCCGCCGCGTCATGGACGCTCTTTGCTGTATCGAGCGCCTTCTTGGCGTCGGCGACGTCCTGGAAGAACTTCGCGAGATCGGCGTTCGCATCCATGACGTCCTGCTGCTTGGCCTCGGTGTCCGCCTTGGCGGAATCCAGCTTGGTCTGCGCGGCCGTTACGACCGCATTGGCGGCATCAAAGGCGACCTGCTTCTGCTGGACGGTCGACTTTGCCGTATCGACTGCCGCGTTGGCGGCATCGAGGTCCGATTTCGCCGCATCAAGCTCGGTCTGGGCATCGGTGACGCCCTGCTGCTTGGCGGCGACATCAGCCTTGGCGGCATCGACGGCACGCTGGGCATCGGTGACGTCCTGCTTCGCGGCATCGACGTCTGCCTGTGCGAAATCCGCTGCGTCCTGCTTCTGCTGGACGGTTGCGGCGGCGCCGGCGGCTGCCTGCTGCTTGGATGCGAGATCGGCCTTGGCTACGTCGAGTGCGCTCTTGGCGTTCTTGAGGCCGTTGATATAGGAGGTCAGCTTTTGCTCGTACTCGTCGACGGAGATGGGGTTCGTGTTCCAACCGGAGCCGGACCAGCCGGAGATCTCTGCGGTGTAGCACTGCGTCTGAAGCCCGGACATGGTGCCCTTGGTGCAGGTTGCCATTCCCATAACGGCGAGTTCGGGATTGATGATGTTCATGTAATGGCCGACGGTGCCGCTACTGCCGTTCTCCCAGTGGCAGTTGTCTGCAATCCAATGGTTGATTGCGACACCGTTCTTTGCATAGAAATCATAGGCATCCTTGCCGACAAGACCGGTGACTCCATAAAGGGCCTCCGTTGCCTTGTCGAAAAAGCCCTTCTCCTGCTCGATCCACTGCCCACTCGGATCGATTCCGTAATTCCATGCCAGGTTTTCGGCAAAATCATATTGACGGGCATGATCGAGCACGGTGTCGCTGTAGTTGGCATCTGCGATCGCACCGGCGATGAGCTTGTAGGTGACATGGAGCTCGGACAGGCCGACCGACTTGCGATAGTCGTTGACGGACTTCATCCACCTGATCGCATTGAGCATATTGTCAAGAGACGTGGCGTCCTTGGAGTTGCCGACTTCGGTCTTTCCGGCATATTTGGCGTTCAGGATGATGTTGGCTGCATCTTCGGCACCCATGGCGCGGAAGAAGCCGATGGCTCCCTGCTTGAGCTGCGCGTCGGCGGAATCGAGTTTCGCCTGGGCCTCGTCGACCTTCTGCTGCGCGGCGGTCACGGCGGCGTCTGCGGTATCCTTTGCGGCCTTGGCGTTCGCGAGCTCTACGTCTGCGGTTGCCTTGGCGGACTCTGCGTCCTTGACAGCCTGCTTCGCGGCATCCAGCTTGGAGATGGCGTCGACGTTCGCCTGCTTGGCGGCATCGAGGTCGGCGTTCGCGGCATCGAGTGCGGACTGGGCGGCGTTCACACCGGATTCGGCATCGGCCGCGGCCTGCTGCTTTACGGAGAGGGACGCCTGGGCATCATTCAGGTCGGCCTGCGCCGTTGCCGCAGCGGACTGTACCTGCTCGAGCTCGGACTCGCACTGGGACTGTGCCGCTTGTGCGGCAGCGAGGGCTGCCTCCGCGTCCGCGACCTTCTGTTTTGCCGCATCGTACTCCGGGCCGCTCGCGCCTGCCTCCGCTGCGGCGAGGTCTGCTTTCGCCTTCTCGTAGGCGGCGCTGGCGGCTGCGGCCTTCGCATCCGCCGCGTCCTTGTTCTGCTGGGCTGCGGCGAGGACGGCATCGGCGGAATCCTTTGCAGACTGGGCCGCAACCAGCTTGGACTGGGCATCGGCAAGCGTCGCGTTGGCGTTGTCGAGTTCGGCCTGTGCCCTGTCCACGGCAGCCTGCGCGTCGCGCACGGCCTGCTCGGCGGCACTGATTGCCTCCGGGGTGGCGCCTACGGCATCGGCCTTGGCTTTATCGAGGGCGTCCTTGGCATCCTGGGCCGCCTTGAGGGCGGACTGGTACGCCTCGTCCTTCTCGGACGCATCGGCCTTGGCGTCTGCGAGACCTGCCTTCGCCTGCTCGAGGTCCTTGCCGGCGGCATCGGCGGCGTCCTTGCCCTCCGCGACCTGACGGGCGTACTCGTCCATTGCCGCTCGGTCGGCTGCCGTGCCGGCGCTGACTGCCGAATCGTAGGATGCCTTGGCCTGGTCGCGGGCGGAAGCCGCCTCGTTGTAGGGACCGGCGGCCTCATCGTAGGATGCCTTGGCGGCGTCCTCCTTCGCCTTCGCCTCGTCGACCTCCTTCTGCAGGTCCGCGATGATCTGTGCGGCGGATTTCGCGCCGGTACCGGATGCCGCGCCGGCGTGGGCGGCGATCGGCGACATCACGGCGGGGTGCTGCGTGCCCCCGTCACCGGTCTGGGCGAATGCCGCGAACGGTGAGATGAGGCTCGATCCGGTCATGGCGGCCATGGTCGCCGCGGTGACGGTCAGACGCGCGATCCCCTTCGGGGCGTGAATCTTTTTGCTTGGCAGTGCGGCGAAGTGATCGCCACCGGCAGCGAAGTGCTTTCCCTGAGTCATTGTGCGGTTCCATTCCTTTTCCGTGCCCTATCCGACTGGGCATCAGAGTGCTTTCCAATAGAGATGATTATGCGCCTTAACTGGGATTGTTGTATATAGTCCGTTGGCATAAATACAACAATCCATGACTCTTTTTGTCATGTATATCTCGCCGCTACAACAATCCTTTGGTCTACGGTGCAAAGAACTCAGATCAGAGTCTGGTTACTCACAAGAGCAATTTGCGAACCGCATTGACATGGACAGGTCTTACTATGCCTCGATAGAAGTCGGGAGAAGAAATGTCAGTCTTTCTAACCTCTCTAAAATTGCCAATGGATTCAACATATCAATTGCTGCACTTATGACTGGTGTCAGCGATAAAACGAATTAGTCCATCATCATCAGCGAACGCAGTGAGCATATCAATCGACGGCGTAGCCGGCGGCAAGGTCACGGCACGTGACCGCGCAGCGAGCTTTGCGAGCGAAGGGGACGGCATCGCCGTCCCTATTTCTTTATAGTATATTTCTCTATTAATTGGTCTCACCAAAATGGGTACAGCACAAGCTTCTGAACAGGCGTTTTTATCAAAAACTCAAAGCAGTCGAATCATCAAAATGGTGATATTTTTTACCCAAAATGAGGAAGCGCTTCACCAAAATGGAACCGACTAACGGCTGTTGAAAACTTTTTATCCCCAAAATGGTGATTTCCTGTTTTCAGTGGAAAACTCGGTAAGTTAAATAATTTACTTACCAGATTTACAAACATAAGCAGTTCTTAGCCCAAAAACCAGAACAGGTCAGAAGCAAAAATAACTCCTGACCTGCGATTTTCCTGGTGCCCCCGGGCGGATTCGAACCGTCGACACCCGCTTTAGGAGAGCGGTGCTCTATCCCCTGAGCTACGGAGGCATGTTGTACTAGTGTAGCAGATTTGCCCCTTGGCCATGTAGCGCATGGCCACTCATCAAGAAGGCTCTGCAGCGAATTATCGCCGTAGAGCCTTCTCAATAACGGAAAATTATAACCCAGAATAACGCAAAATAATGGGATGGGGTTTCCTCTAACCACATGTAAGGGAAATTCCATCCCGGTATTCGGCTAAAAAATGGGACAAGCTTTCCCAACTGGCGCTCAAAAGGAAAATGCATCCCGGAATGAGAACGAATTCCGGGATGCATTTTCCGCCATCTATCGCAGACGACTAGTTGCCTTTGTGGAAGAGGTTTTTGATAACGGAGGGGATGCTCTTGGCGCCCTTGGTCGTTACGTCGATAAAGTCGGGCGAACGCACGAGTCTATCCTCGTCCACGTACTTGCGCACAGCGCGCAGCGTCTCTTTGTCGTCGCGCGTCGAAAACGTAAAGTGACCGTTGTCCTTGGTGAAGATGGCAAAACGCGTAATCTTCTTGGTGCCGCGCAAGACCTCGGCGGCAATATAGTCGACCTCGTCCCACGGGATTTGAATATAATCCTCGGGATTGCGCTCGTTATAGTACTCAAACGCCTTATTGCCCACCATTACGTTACCGTGACTAGTAAGCCCCATCAGGCAGGTTGCCGGCGTTGCCAGATCGACCGTGCTGTTCTGAGATTGCGCCATACGCGCCTCGCCCTCCAATAAAAAACAATCGGACCGCATCCAGTGTACCCACCGGGTGCGGTCCGTTTCAATGGCTCAAAAGCCCTTGCCTAGCAACTCTCGGTCTTAAGCCGAAGCGTGCTTACATGAAGCCGCAGACGCGACCGATGATGCCGACGGCGAAGAGAGCCAGGATGATGACGATCGGGCTGACCTTCTTCTTGAGGAGCTTGCAGACCAGCAGGGTCAGGCACACAGCGGCAAGGCCGGGGATGAGCTGATCGAGGTTAGCCTGAAGCGTGGTGACCTTCATCTGATCAAGGGCGGTAGCACCGATGGAGTTGTACATCGTCAGCGCTTCCTTGACGCCCTCGGAGCCGGAGGGCAGGCTAGCCCAGTCGATAAAGGCGCCAGCAGACTGCGTGACCTTGGAGACGACCGGGGTGAAGGAGATGGACACCCAGCGCTCGACCAGGGCGCCGATGATGAACATACCCAGGATGGAAGCACCCTCGGTGACCTTGCCCATCAGACCGCCGGAGAGGTCCTTGGCGATGGAGGAGCCGACCTTGTAGCCAAACTCCTGCGTGTACCACAGGAAGGCGTAACGGATGATGTTCCACGCGAAGAAGAACAGCAGCGGACCGGCGATGCTGCCGGACAGGGCCATGGAAGCGCCCAGAGCGCCCAGAATCGGGCGAAGGGTGAACCAGAAGGCAGGGTCGCCGACGCCGGCGAGCGGGCCCATCATACCGACCTTGACGCCCTGGATGGCGACGTCGTCGATCGGAGCACCGTTGGCGCGCTCCTCCTCGAGGGCGAGGGTAACGCCAATGACGGGGGCGGAAACATAGGGGTGGGTGTTATAGAACTCCAGGTGGCGCTTAAGAGCGGCAATCTGGTCATCCTTGCTGGTGTAGAGCTTCTTGATCGCAGGGATCATTGCGAAGCACCAGCCGCCGTTCTGCATACGCTCGTAGTTCCACGAGCCCTGAAGGAACTGATGACGGAAGCAAACCTTCTTGCGGTCAGCCTTGGTGAGCTGAATCTTGTTCTCTGCCATATGTATCACTCCCCTCCTACTCGTAATCGTTCAGAATATCGCCGAGCGGGTCGCCGGAGCCACCGCCCATGCCGCCACCCTGCTTGGCCAGATCCTTAAGGCCAAGGTAGATGAGGGCAAGGGAGATGCCGATGAGGCCAAGGGCGATCAGCGTGAGCTGAGGGATGGCAGCAAGGACAAAGCCGAGGATGAAGAACGGCCAGGTCTCCTTGGTGGCCATCATGTTAATGACCATGGCGTAACCGACGGAAGCGACCATGCCGCCGCCGACAGCCATGCCGCCGGACAGCCAGTCGGGCATAGCGTTAAGCGCGTTGGTAACTGCCTCGGCCGGGATGATGCACAGAAGCACTGCCGGGATGGCGATACGAAGGCCCTGCATAAGGATGGCAATGTACTGCCAACGCTCGATGCCGGCGAAGTCGCCCTTCTCGGCGCAACCGTCCATGGCGTGAGCGATAGCGGTAGCCAGGGTACGGCAGATCATGGTCAGGAACAGACCAGCGACCGACAGCGGGACGGCGACGGCGATAGCGGCGGTAACGGCCTTGGCCGAATCAGTGGCGCCGCCGTTGAGGGCGAGCACCATGATGATCGAAGAGGCGACCGAGGCCAGAGCGGCGTCAGGCGCGACGGCGGCGCCGACGTTAGCCCAGCCAAGGGCCATCATCTGGAGCGAACCGCCCAGGAGGATGCCCTCCTGAAGATGACCGGTTACGAGACCGATAAGCGTGCATGCCACGAGCGGCTGATGGAACTGGAACTCATCCAGAATGCCTTCCATACCGGCAAGCAACGCGACAATCGCAACAAGCAGAATAGTGATTGCAGACATGTATCGGACCCTCCTTTACTATGCTTGAGCGGCCAGTTCGGCCTTAGCTTTCTTCAACATGGCGTCGAGATCCTCGGAGGAATCCGAAGGAACCTTGCGGACCTCGAACTTGACGCCCTTGGCCTTGAGGGCCTCGAGAGTCTTAACGTCATCATCGCCCATAGCGACGGCGTTGGTGACGACGACCTTGCCCTTGGAGTGAGCCATGGAACCGATGTTGACTTCCTTGATGTCGACACCGGCCTCGATGGCCTTGAGCAGATCCTGCGGGTTCTCAAAGAGCAGCATGGCCTTGGTGTCACCAAAGCGCGTGTCCTTGACGACCTCGGCCATCTTCTTGATGGGCACGACGTTGGCATGGACTCCCGGAGGGGCAGCCTGCTCGATCATGGTCTTGCGGAGCTCGTCGTGAGCAACGCCGTCGGAAACCACGATGATGCGGTTGGGGTTGATCTGCTTGGTCCACGTGGTGGCCACCTGACCATGAAGCAGACGGGTGTCGATACGGACGTGGGCGATCTTGATGTGCCCATCGCCGATGACCGTTCCCGGAGGGATGGCGCCTGCAGGAGCAGCGGCGGCCGCAGCCGGCTTCTTCTCCTCGGGCTCCAGAGACTCGGGCTTGACACGCACGCCAGCCTTAGCCTCAGTCACGAGATGTTTTGCGATCGCATGTGCAGTGTTCTTTGCGTCAAAGCGCTGCGAATATGCCTCGATGAGCATCGGCAGGTTGACACCGGTGACGATAGCCCAGGAATCATGGCCCTCGATGAGCCCGCTGATCTGGTTGAACGGCGTGCCGCCCCACAGATCAACGAGGAAGAGCACCTGCTCCTGGTCCTCGAAGGAAGCGATTGCTTCCTCGACCTTGGCACGGAAGTCGTCGGGGCCCATGCTCGGCTCGAGCGAGACCACGGCAACAGACGGCTGATCGCCAAAGACCATCGAGCCCGTCTGCTTGATTCCAGCTGCCAAGTCCCCGTGGCTAGCAAGAACAATACTTACCATCACATAACCTCCTTTTTGTCTACGTATTTCCTACACGACATGAAGGAAGTATACCTGTTTGGTTTGTGGAATTATAGCTAAATTCGCAAAAGGTTGGATTATTTGTTTAAACGTCTAAGTTTGTTACAAATTGATTACGTTGCCGGTTTACAGCTTATTGCCTGCTAAAACGTGATTTGCTGATTGCTTTCAAAGACATATAAAGGTGCGCTGTTCGTTAAGACCTCTTTTAGGTGGATCCCAATGCGTCTGCGTGCCACCATTTTGTTTAAACAGACATGACTTGACTAACCGAAGCAAATATGTTTAGAACTCTAGCCCATGTAGTCATTGGATGTTAGGCGATATGGAGAGGGTTGGCGGCGTCGACGGCATCGGGGGCGTCGGAGAGGCCGTCAGGAGCAGCGTCTGCCGGGTCCTCGTCGGGGGTCTCGATCTGTTTGATCATTACCTCTTGACCCTGCAGCAAATAGGTCTCGCCGCTACCGCACTGGGGACAGGTCTTGCCGTGCTCGACCGTCGCGTAGTCGCAGCCGCACGCCTCGCAATGTGTCACGGCCTCGACGGGCTCCACGATAAGCTCCGCGCCCTCAGTGATAGGCTTTTTTACTGCTGCCCAGCGCCAAGCGTCGAGCAGCAAGTCGGGAACGACGCCCGAGACCTCGCCCAGTAGCAACGTCACGCTCGAAACGTGACGCACGCCATGAGCGCGCGCCACATTCTCGACATCGCGAATGATGTGATAGACGATTCCCAATTCATGCAAGGCGAATACCTTTCAACAATGGTTGATGCGATGTCAGCCAAACGTCAGCGAGCGGCGATCCAGGTGCCCCAGGTTGCCCCGAAACAAGGCGTCCGCTGGGCTTTTGCCCGCGGCGCCGAAGTTGAGGGGCAAGATGGGGTGCCTGGGCGCCGCGCAGCGTCGGCAGTGCCGCCGTTCGTTAGAACGGCGGAACCTAATGACCAAACTTAATCTTGATAGCACGCTTGAGGGCATACTTGCCGAGGCTCGGGAGCTTTTGCTCGTATTTGACCATCGTTGAGCACTCGGGGCGATCGCGATCCAGATGGATGGCGTCGAACGCGCACTTGGTGGTGCACAGGCCGCAGCCGATGCACTTGTTGGGGTCGACGATCGAGGCGCCGCAGCCCAGGCAGCGAGCGGTCTCGGCGCGCACCTGTTCCTCGGTAAAGGTCTCGACGTACTCGCTAAACGGCGCGGCCTTCTCGCGCTCGCGGTCCACATGCGCAACCTCGCGGCTCGCGTTGTCGTAACTCTCGAGCACAACGTCGTCGCGGTCGAGCGCGGTGTAGCGGCGCTGATTGCGGCCGATGGTGAGCGTAGAGCCCGGCTGCACAAAGCGATGGATGGACACGGCGGCCTCGTGACCGGCGGCGATGGCATCGATGGCAAAGCTCGGACCGGTATAAACGTCGCCGCCCACAAAGATGTCGGGCTCGGCGGTCTGATAGGTCTGGGGATCGGCAAGGGCACCCTGGCCGCGGCCGAGCTCCACTTTGGAGCCAGCCAGCAGGTCGCCCCACACAATGGACTGGCCAATCGACATGACGACACGGTCGGCATCGACACGGCGCAGGTCGTTCTCGTCGTACTCGGGCGCAAAACGGCCCTCGTCGTCAAAGACACGCGTGCAGCGCTTGAAGGTGATACCGCATACACGACCGGCCTCGTCCAGGTGAATCTCCTTGGGGCCCCAGCCGCAGCTGATGTGAGCGCCGTCCTCAACGGCCTCGCGACGTTCCTCCTCGCTGGCGGGCATCTGGGCCTCGCTCTCCAGGCAGAACATCTCAACGTGCTCGGAACCCAGACGGCAGGCGTTGCGCGCGACATCGATAGCCACGTTGCCGCCGCCCACCACAATGGTGCGGCCGGGCAACGCGTCGATCTTGCCACTGTTGACCTCGCGCAAAAAGTCGACGGCCACGGTCACGTCCACGGCATCCTCACCCGGAATACCGGCAAGGCGGCCGCCCTGGCAGCCAATAGCAACGTAGAAGGCCTTAAAGCCCTGCTCGCGCAGCTCGTCGAGCGTCACGTCGCGACCGACCTCCACGCCATAGCGGAACTCGGCACCCATCAGGCGAATGATCTCGACCTCGGCCTCGATAACATCCTTCTGCAGCTTAAAGCTGGGAATGCCATAGGTGAGCATGCCACCCGGGCGCTCGTTCTTCTCGAACACGACGGGCTTGTAGCCCTTCTCGGCCAGATAGAAGGCGCAGGACAGGCCGGCCGGACCGGCACCGATGATGGCGATCTTCTGATCAAAGCCGCCAGCGCGCGTCGGCGTAACCACGGGCGGGACGTAGCGGGTCGCGGCATCCAGATCGCGCTGGGCGATGAACTTCTTGACCTCGTCGATAGCCACGGCGGCATCCACACGGCCGCGGGTGCAGGCATCCTCACAGCGGCGGTTGCACACACGGCCGCAGATAGCGGGCAGCGGGTTCTCGCGCTTAATGAGTGCTAGGGCCTCGTCATAGCGACCCTGAGCCGCGAGCTTCAAATAGCCCTGAACGGCAACGTGCGCGGGGCAGGCCGTCTTGCAGGGAGCGGTGCCGGACTCATGCGTCTCGATACGGTTGTCGTTGCGGTAGTTGGGCGACCACTTGGTGTGATCCCATTTGGTGGCGTCGGGCAGCTCCTGGCGCGGATACTCGGGCACCTGTCCGCCGGCCTTTTTGCTGCAGAGCTTCTGGCCGAGCTTGGCGGCGCCGGCCGGGCACACCTCAACGCAGCGACCGCAGGCAACGCACTTGTCCTTCTCGACCTTGGCGACATAGGCCGAGCGCGACAGGTTGGGCGTGTTGAACAGCTGCGAGGTGCGCAGGGCGTAGCACACGTTGACGTTGCAGTTGCAGATGGCGAAGATCTTGTTCTCGCCGTCGATATTGGTGATCTGGTGCACAAAGCCGTTGTCCTCGGCCTGGCGCAGGATGTCGTAAACCTCGTCGCGGGTCACGTAATGGCCACGATCGGTCTCAACCACGTAGTCGGCCATATCGCCCACGGCGATGCACCAATCGGCCGGGTCGTCGGCGCAGCCCTCACCCATCACGCGACGGCTCGCGCGGCAGCTGCAGGTGCTAGCGGCATATTTGCCATCGTATTTGTCGAGCCAATGCTCGATATGCTCAATCGGTACCGAGGTGCTCGCGGCGTCGATAGCCTTCTCGACCGGAATGACATGCATGCCGATACCGGCGCCTCCGGGCGGCACCATCGGCGTGGCCTTCGACAGCGGTCCCTTGGACGCCTGCTCAAAGAACTTGGCATAGACCGGGTGCTCCTCGAGCTGGCTCACGCGCATGTTGAGGAACTCGGCGGAACCCGGCACCAGCATGGGCAGCACCCACTGCTTGGCGCGCTCGGGGTTTTCCCAGTTGTACTCGAGCAGACCCGTGTAGCTCATGTCGTCGAGCATCTTCTCGATATCGGCTTCGGGCATGCCGGTGAGCTTGACCATCTCGGGCAGCGTATAGGGACGGCGCATCTTCATCTTGCAGAGCACTTCGGCCTGCTCGTCGGTTGCGGCCTCGGCAAACGACCAGTACTCGTAGCCCAGCAGCTCATCGCGATGCAGCAGACGGTTGGCGCAGTGCTCGCACAGTTTGACGATGGCCTCGCGCGGATGCTCCGGTATCGGCGGCACGAACTCCGCGCCGATATCGGGCTCGGTATAGCTAATCCCCGGTCCGTTGAGAATCATGGTTGTCCC
Organism: uncultured Collinsella sp.; assembly: GCA_902493515.1. Taxonomy (GTDB): domain Bacteria; phylum Actinomycetota; class Coriobacteriia; order Coriobacteriales; family Coriobacteriaceae; genus Collinsella. The sequence goes on along the minus strand of CABUPE010000018.1, from coordinate 32,893 downwards.
TTCTCTTGCCACAGCCCGGCGAGACCGCGGCGCCCCTCTTTTTTTGCAGGCCGGGCATGCCCCATGCCGTTCACCCGCCATTAGTTGACATTGTGTCAAAAATAGTATTGACGAACCGTCAACAATATTCAAGACTGTTAGGCGAACGGTCAGGCAAAAGAGGATGAAAGGCGGCAAAAACATGGGCAACAACACAGCAGATACCTCTGTGGTCGATGCCGTTCCCGCATCCGATAGCGCGGCAAAGCGCCTGACGGGCGACGAACGCCGTCGCGAGATCCTCGATGCCGTACGTACCGTAAGCTCCGAGCTGGGCGTGTCCCACCTATCGGTATCGGCCGTGACCAAGCGAGCCGGCTGCACGCGTTCATTGTTCTACCACTACTTTGCCGATATGGACGCCGCCGTCACCGCCGTCATGGACGAGGCGATCGACGGCTTTATCTCCGAGCTCGAGCAGTGGAACGCCAGCCGCACGGTTGGCGACATCGAGGGCGCGCTCGACACCATCGCCCCGCTCTTTAAGCGCCTGGTCGCCAGCGGCCACGAGCTGCCGAGCACGCTCACCTCGAGCAGCGGCGCGCTCTACGGCGGCTTTTTGCACAACGTGGTCCAGCGCGTGGCGCAGTATATCTGCGACACCACCGTAGTGGATTTTGTCGCCCATCATGAGCTACGCATCGACCATGTCTACGAGACGTTCTACACCCTCATCATGGGTCTTTTGATGTATATCCGCACGCACCCCGATGTGCCCGACGAAACGGTCAAGGAAATCATCGCCTCGACACTCCACATCGAGGGCTATACCGCCAAGTATCCGGAGCGCAAGCCCCAGAACTGACGACATTTGGCCAAACTGCCCGCGATCAGAAGAGGGGCCGCGGGCGTGTGAAAGGAGAGCAGCATGCTGTTCGATGTTTGGGGTAGCGATACCCTTATCCACTGGGCCGGCTGGGCCATGGTCTTTATTGGCCTCATCGTGCTCAACGAGGTCGGCCGCCGCACTAAGCTGGGCGCGGCAATCATCTTTGGCGTGGCTCCGCTGGCCATGACCATCTACTGCGTCGCCATCGCCGTGGGCGTTTCGCAGGGTGCCGAGTGGGCGCTCACCAACCCCACCCATGTGTACCAGAACAGCTGGTTCCACTACGCCAAGGTATACGCTGCGCTGGCCGGTTGCTGGGGCTTCATTGCCATTAAGTACCAGTGGGGAAAGATCGGCAAGGCGCATTGGTTCCGTGCGTGGCCGTTTGTGATCGTCGCCATCAACATCATGATCGCCGTCGTGTCCGACTTTGAGAGCGCCTACCACTTCTTTGTCCTGGGCCAGTCCACTTGGGTCACCTCCGAGGGCGCCACGCAGCTGGCCGGCTGGAACAACGTGTTCAACGGCATCGCCGGTATCATCAACATCTTCTGCATGACCGGTTGGTGGAGCGTCTACGCCTCCGAGGATCAAACCGACATGCTGTGGCCCGACATGACCTGGGTCTACATCATCGCCTACGACATCTGGAACTTCTGCTACACCTACAACTGCCTGCCCACCCATTCCTGGTTCTGCGGCTTTGCGCTGCTGTTGGCGCCCACCGTCGCCGCCTTTATCTGGAACAAGGGCGGCTGGATCCAGAACCGCGCCTTTACGCTGGCCATTTGGTGCATGTTTGCCCAGGTGTTCCCGTACTTCCAGGAGGAGTCCGTCTTTGTGACCCACTCCACGCTCGACCCCGGCGCCGCTACCGCGGTCTCAATCGCCGCACTGGTCGCCAACGTCGCCGCGATCATCTACATCGCCTACCGCGCCAAGAAGCTCGGCCGCAATCCCTACAAGCAGGATGTCTTTGAGGGCACCAGCGATTGGGAGAAGGCCACCGCTCGCCGCGCCAAGGTTGATTACGCTCACGCCGAGTAACATGTTGGTCGCTGTTGGCGCTTGGGCATAGGCCCGCCCGCCAGGATTTTCAATCCAATGTCTCGCAGAGCCCCCGGAAAGCGTTTCATCACTCGCTTTCCGGGGGCTTTTGTCGTTGCGTCTTATTCATCTATTCAAAAACATGCGCATATATAAAATCGGATTTCAAATCATACGGCGGCTCTATGGGGTCCCGTTTTTGGGTACAGTGTTGTCCCGATATTGAGCTTGGGGGATATATGAAAGATGAGACGATGGGTCAAGAGGATGCGGCCCAAGATGCAGAAGCTTGCGCTGAGGCCTTGGAGAGCTTAGACCGGATTTCACTCGATGAGATTGCGTTTGACGATTCGGGCGTTGATGTGCAGGATGAGCCGGAAGCCGAGGCGCAGTCCGATGATCAGGATGCAGACGACGTCGAGCCTGCCGAAGATGAGGCAGATCACGAAGACACCGAAAGCGAGGCCGGCAACCAGCCCGAATCCGACACAGGCGAGGAAACCGTCCTGCTCGACAGCTTACCGGCCGAGGATTCGCTGACCCGCGAGCTTCCTGGCCTGGGTTCCGCACCAGCCGTGGACGAGACCATCGCCATGGGCGATATTCCCCTGCCGTCCGTTCCCTCGGCACGCGAGGCCGAGGTTCGCCATCGCAAGATGTCGCCCAAGCGCCGCAATCTGATGGTCGCCGGTGTCGTGGCCGTCGCGCTCGTCGTCGGCGGTGCAGGCTATGCTGCCTGGAACGGATATCAGCAAGAGCAGGCTGCCGCTGTCGCCGCCAATGCCCACACGATGATGTCAGTGCAGATTGGCGTGCATGCCGCGGGCCTCGACTGTTCCACTGGCTCCAAGATTCCCGTACAGGCGAGCGGTCAGGATTCTGACGGCTCCTCCGTGAGCGAAACGCTCTATGTTGACGAGCACGGCCGCGGCATCAAACTGCTGCCCGGCGATTACACGCTCTCCATCGCTGCCTCCCCCATCGCGGCCGACGGCACCATCTATACCGTCCCGACCACCAAGACGCAGGTCACCGTTAAGAGCGATGGACAGGATTTGAGTGCCCAGGCTACCTTTAAGCTCAAGGTGCCTTCGGCCGACACGGTAACCGACGACCAGATCGATGCCGCCGCCAAATATGCCGAGGAGGGCGGTGCGAGCTCCGCCGCCACCGCCAAGGTGCTCCAGCAGGCGGCAACCGCGCGGCGCGACGCCGCCGTCAATGCCGTGAGCGCGCAAAAGGCACAGGTGGCCCGTGATGCCGACGCCCGTCACAAGGCAACCGACCTTTACCAGCTCGATATCCCCGTCGAGTGGTACGGCAAGGTCGAGACTTGGCAAAACGGCAGCACGCTATGCATCTATCTGGGCGACGACGCCAATACGCCGCTCGTGACGCTCGTCGCGGTGCGCGAGGGCGAGAGCTTTACGCCCGATGAAGGCGATACGGTTTTGGGTGCGGCCAATCTAGGCAACGGTTATACCGTCTACGCCAGCGGCCCCGTCTATCCGTACGTGGTGCCCCAGACCATCAACGGACGGACGCAGAACCCCGTGTCAACCTACCCCATGGACACGGCCATTGAGCTTGTCGAGCTTACGACCGGCAACCGCTATACGTATAGCCAGATCAAGAACGACCTGGTGGGTAAAGACGGCAAGGCCGATGGTGCCACTAAGCTCGAAACCGACTACCTCGCGCAGATCCTGCTGCCGAGTATCAAAGCCCAGGACTAGCCTGGCGCAGCAAGGTGCTCCCCAACCGTGATGAAGGAGCCAGGAGGTCCTGACCCCACAGGCCCATAGATGATTAGGCAAGGAGCCACTTCCATGCGGGCATAACGTGTATCACACCGTGCTCGCATGGAATATCGGTCTGTTCATCCATGGTAACGATTGCCGACTCGCCAAGATCAAACTGGGCCATCGAGGCATCAAGCGCGGCGATTTCGCGCTCGCGCGTTTTCTCACTTGCCATATCCGCACTCACCTGAATCAGGCTATAAGCCCGCATGAGAAGCGCATCCCCAGCCACAAAGTCCACCTCATGGCTTTTGCTCTTCTCTTTGATTAGCAGGCGGCAGACCGAGCCGGTCCTCACCGCGGGAGTCCTTCTTCTTAGCGCATTGAACACTGCGGTCTCGAGCCTCTGGCCCTGGTCCAATGCCGATGCGGGAGAGAATGCTCCAAACATCGCAGGGTCGACAGCGTAGACCTTAGACGCAGACCGCATGTTATTTGCCAGTGAACGCGTGAACTCCGGCACAGAAAATAACAGGTAGGCGTCCTCATAATACTCAAGTAAGTCGCTGAGCGAATTACGACTGACGGGTATCTGTCTGCTCTTGAACTCGTTGTACACTTTGTTCACTGACAGCTCTCGTCCCGAAGATGCCATACACCGCGTCAAGAACAGCGATGCCAGGCGAGGGTTCTTGACGTCGTAACGTTCAACGACGTCCATGGCGACCGTTCGCGAAGCATATTCCTGTAGCAGCTGAATCGCGTCTGCAGGCGTCTGCTCAAGTGTCGCGATGAATCCACCTCGTTCAAGATACCCGATCAGATGATGTCGAAGCAGCGCTGCATCGCTCGGGGAAAAGGTCGCATCTGACTCGAGAACGCTCCCCGTCTTATATCGAACGTATTCCGAAAAACTCAACGGAAAAAGCTCTCGCACAAGAGAACGACCCCTGAACTCGCTCTTAAGTTCTGAGGACAGCATCTTAGAAGAAGATCCCGTCACATAGACGGTCGCTTTCTCCGTATCGACTACACGCCGCAGAAACGCACCCCATTCGGGAATTTCCTGGATCTCGTCAAAGAAAATGTAAGCGCCCTCGGTTCGAGCAACAGGATACAGCGCATAGAACGTGTCGAGCACGTCCGCCAGCAGCGATGGCTCATACGGGCGCAAGCGCTCATCCTCAAAATTGAAGTAAAGCATCCGGTCAAGCTCGACGCCCCGGCTCTGAAGCCGCCGCATCTCCTGATACAGGCGATACGTCTTTCCACAACGGCGGGCCCCCACAATCACATTTACGATGTTGTCGCGCTTTGGCTCCTGTGGGTTTCCTAGATCAAGGTCTCGCTCAAAGACCTGCGGAACCCCCTGCTGTTCAAAGTCCTTTATTTTCTGGGCGATCAAGTCGTTGAATGCCATGATTCTCCAATCTTGCTCTCTAGCTAATCAAAATTATAGCGATTCTTGATTAATTAGAGAGCAAGATTATGTCTGACTTGATTAACACTTAAGCAAGTTTTTCACTATTACTGCTCGAAGGATGCCGAGTGGCTGAGAGGACAACCAAGCTCGAATGCGACTCCCTGGACAGTCGATTTGGGACGGGGCTTTTTTGACTACCCCGTCCCAGAAAATCATCGCCAAATTAGTTACTTGATGCAACTAGCGCCAGGGGTCGGCTTCGAACATTGGCTCGCGCTCGGGTCGTCGGTCGCTGTAGGGATCGTAGCCGTCATCGTCCTCGTTCTCGGCACGGATGTAGGGATCGCGCGGCTTGGGCGCCGGCTTAGGCACAGGCTTGGGTGCGGCGGGTGCGACATCGGTCGCCGGCGTGTTTGTCTTGTTCTCGTCTATCATCTGCATATCTCCTTGCCATGTACTCATGCTCAACATCATCGATTGTCGCACGAAAAAAGGGCGGCGGACCCAATTGGATCCGCCGCCCTTGGCGTTTTGCGATGAGGTGCGGTTAAAGCCGGCCCCATAATTTACTCTGCGTCGGGGACCTCGTAGGTGGCCGCCGGCGTGTTGTCGCACACGACGGTAAAGCCACCGTCCTTGTCGACATCGACCGTCACCTGATCGCCCTCGCGCACCGTGCCGTCGATGATGGCGGCGGCGATGACATCCACGACCTCGCGCTGAACCAGACGTTTGAGCGGACGGGCACCAAACACCGGGTCCAGGCCGCCCACAGCAAGCATCTGCTTGGCCGCCGGGGTGATGGCAAGCGTCATGCGCTCCTTGGCCAGACGCGCGCGGACGTCGGCGAGCTGAATATCGACGATCTTTTCGATCTGCGCCATGCCAAGCGGATGGAACACCACGATATCGTCGATACGGTTGAGGAACTCGGGACGGAAGGTCTGAGCCATGGCCGAGTCGACCTGGTGACGCATCTCCTCCTCGTCCTTGCCCGACAAGTCGGCGATAGCCTTGGAGCCCACGTTAGACGTCATGATGATGATCGTGTTCTTGAAGGACACCTGGCGACCCTGGCCATCGGTCAGACGACCGTCGTCGAGCACCTGCAGCAGTACGTTGAAGACATCCGGATGGGCCTTCTCCATCTCGTCGAGCAAGATCACTGAGTACGGACGACGGCGCACTGCCTCGGTGAGCTGGCCGCCCTCGTCGTAACCCACGTATCCCGGGGGCGCACCGATCAGACGTTGGACGCTGAACTTCTCCATGTACTCGGACATGTCGATACGCACGAGCGCGCGCTCGTCGTCGAACAGGCACTCGGCCAGCGCCTTGGCGAGCTCGGTCTTGCCCACGCCGGTGGGACCCAGGAAGAAGAAGCTTCCGATGGGCTTGTCCGGATCGGAGAGGCCCGCACGGCTGCGGCGCACAGCTGCGGCGACGGCGGAGACGGCCTCGTCCTGGCCGATGACGCGCTTATGCAGCTCGCCCTCCAAGCCCTTCAGCTTGTCGAGCTCGCCCTGCATCATCTTGGACACGGGCACGCCGGTCCAGGCGCTCACGACCTCTGCGATCTCATCGGAGGTCACCTGTTCGTTGAGACCCTCGCCGTCCTGCTGCTTTTGCGCCTCGAGCGCGGCCTCGGAATCCTGAATCTGCTGCTGCAAGCCCGGAATCACGGAGTAGCGCAGCTCGGACGCACGGCCCAGGTCGCCATTGCGCGTCGCGCGCTCCTCTTCGCTCTTGGCCTCGTCGAGCTGTCCCTTGAGCTCTTGCACGTGGTCGATGGCGTTCTTCTGGTTGAGCCAGCCAGCCTTTTGCACGTTGAGTTTTTCCTGGACCTCGGCGATTTCCTGGCGCAGGGCTTCCAGGCGCTCCTTGGAGGCGTCGTCGGTCTCCTTCATGAGCGCCTGCTCCTCGATCTGCAGCTGGGTGAGCTGACGCGTGGTGGCATCGATCTCGACCGGCATGCTATCGAGCTCCATGCGCAGGCGGCTTGCCGCCTCATCGACCAAGTCGATGGCTTTGTCTGGCAGGAAGCGGTCGGCGATGTAGCGATCGGAGAGGTCGGCAGCCGCCACGAGCGCGCTATCGGTGATATGCACGCCGTGGAAGATCTCGTACTTCTCCTTCAGGCCACGCAGAATCGAAATGGTGTCCTCGACGGAGGGCTCGGAGACCATCACGGTCTGGAAACGACGGGCGAGCGCCGCGTCCTTCTCGATGTACTTGCGGTATTCGTCAAGCGTAGTCGCGCCGATCGCATGCAGGTCGCCACGGGCGAGCGCCGGCTTGAGGATGTTGCCGGCGTCCATGGAGCCCTCGGTGGCGCCCGCGCCCACGATGGTGTGTAGCTCATCGATGAACAGGATGACCTTGCCTTCGGACTTTTGGACTTCCTTGAGCACGGCCTTCAAGCGGTCCTCGAACTCGCCGCGGTACTTGGCGCCGGCGACCAGCGCGCTCATGTCGAGCTCGATAAGGTCGCGGTCGCGCAGGGTGCTCGGCACGTCGCCGGCCACGATACGCTGGGCGATGCCCTCGACGATGGCCGTCTTGCCGACGCCCGGCTCACCGATGAGCACGGGGTTGTTCTTGGTGCGACGGGACAGGACCTGGATGGTGCGGCGAATCTCATCGGTACGGCCGATGACCGGGTCGAGCTTGCCGGCGCGGGCCAGATCGCAGATGTTGCGACCGTACTGCTCCAGTGCCTCAAACTGGGTCTTGTCCTCGGCAGATGTCACGCGGTCATCGCCACGCAGCTCCTCGTAGACCTGCTCGATGCGCTCCTTGGTGACGCCGGCGTCGCGCAGTACGCGGCCCGCCTCGCCCTTGTCCTCGGCAAGCGCCATCAGCAGATGCTCGGTCACCACAAAGCTGTCGTCCATCTTGGTGGCCTTCTTCTCGGCCTTCTCGATGACGCGGACGAGCTCATTGGACAGGCCCATCTGCTGGCCCTCGCCCGAAACCTTGGGCGCGTGGTCGATGGCATCCTGTGTGGAGCGTGCAAGCTGAGCCGGGTCGGCACCGATGCGCTCAATGATCACGGAGATATTGCGCTCACCGGCACCGAGCAGGGCAGACAGCAGGTGAATCGGCTCCACCGCGCCGGCCTGCGCATCGGCAGCCGTGCTCATGGCGGTCTGCAGCGCCTCGCGCGATGTCATTGCTAGCTTATCGATTCTCATGGAATCACCTCTCTTGGGGTGGCCGCCCTACGGGGCGGCTTCACGTTGTTCGAGAAGTATTGTTGCCAGCTTTGTACGATCTTATACACAAATCTAAGTCTCTATATATAAGATTTTCTGAGTGATTGAGAGATAGGGACAGGCACGCTCACCCGCTGCGGCCTCGTCCCCTTACTATCTCAATCTGTAACATCTAGTGACTATTTATGGCTCCAGATGTTACAGATCGAGACGAATTGTTCAGCGGCGCCCGTTTGTCTCAATCTGTAACATCTACTCGGTAAATTAGGGTCTAACTGTTACAGATCGAGACAAACAGAAGACACCCGAATCGAAAATCTAAATCTGTAACACCAGGCCCACTTTTAGCGGCCAAGATGTTACAAATCGAGACAAACCAAGAACCACCACAAAGGTGCCTGTCCCCTTTGTGGCGGTCCAGAGAAGAATCAGCCCCGATTAAAAGAGGCGACATCAAGCCCAGTCTACGTTTGGCGATCCCAAGACCCAACGAGAACGCAGCGATGGAATCGAGAACCGACAATAGCCCGTTCGCACAGATAGAGGCGGAGATTCAAGGTCAAAGTCCGGCTTAAACGGCTTAGCTATCGCACGTCACAATGTTCTCGTCGTCCTCCCTATCGTATTTATAGTGCCTATAGTGAAAATAGTGAGTTTAGTGAGAATAGTATCGCTCAAGACTCGTAGACTCAATTATTGACCTCTCGCCCAGAATGAGTGGGGCAAATATTCCTATTAGAGGTCAAATCGAAGCCCAATAGGGCCTTTTCGCCCCGTCATTTCGATCGATTGCTTTCTTTTGAATATTGTCGTAAGCTGGTATCACTTATCTTAATGAATGCATGCTGTTTGCGAGGTACCCGCCGTGAAACGCTCCACCTATATCGGCCTGCTCGTCTTAGCGTTTGCGATTACCGCAGTCGGCGTAGGAATTATCTATCTCGCATTTCTCCCCGCCTCTGCGACGCAGGCGGCGCTTGAGACCGTAAGCTATCCCATCGAGGTCCTCACCGATATCGTCAAACCCGATTCGATCAACGTCGATTTCGACGGTACGCCCGCAGCGCTTGGGGTCAGTAACTATCCCCGAATCGAACTTGGAGCCACGCGCTATACCCAAGATGAGCAGCTTATCGGCAAGGCAACCAGTTTACTCAAAGGCAAGACGTTTAAGCGATGGTACGGCGCCGCAATATATCGAGCCAAGAAAGGCCAAATGAATGGCGGGTATTATTCGACCCTTGAACTCGATACGGCAAACGGGAGCAGACTGTGCAACGTTTCATACGACCCCGGCTACGTGGACAACGAAGGGCCGGGAGTCTATATCTCGGATGGCAACGTGATCTACGTCATGGAAGGCGACCAGACGGCAGTCGTCGATTTTATGGATCGGTGTACCGAGGATGCCTACGAACAAACTTGCGAGCCCGATCCACAGACAGCGCGCGACAGTGGCTCAGCACGCACTTGGCTATTTGACGATGAAATAACCTGGGCCCCATCGAAATAAGGACCCGCCAGGCAGGCACCTTTGTGGTGGTTTCGGTTCCGATGTTCCACTGTCTCGATCTGTAACATCTAGCGGCCCTTTTCAATCCTAGATGTTACAGATCGAGATGAAATGATCGGCGGCGATTGTTTGTCTCAATCTGTAACAGCCGCTCGTCAAATAGGGGCCCAGATGTTACAGGTCGAGACAAACGGAACCACCGCAAAGGCGCCTACCCCTTCATGGTGGTTTTCGACAAAAGAAGCCGCCCCGATAACAGAGGCGGCATCAAGCAAGTCTATTTATTAGCGTCCCTCAAGGCCCAACGAGAACGTCGCGGTAGCCCCGGCCAAACCTTCCCCTCGGGCGACCCTCGCGAAGCGCGTGAGCACGAGGGGAAGGTTTGGCCGGGGCGTACAGCAACGTTACTCGGCAGCGGCCTTGAACTTGTTGTAGTTGATCAGGCAGCCGGCCTTGACGATGGCACGCTCCTCTGCCGTCATATCGGCAATGTAGAGCTCAATCTGCTCGACCGCACCATCGGCGCGAACCACGTAAGCGGCGATGTCCTTCAGGTCGCCGTCGAGCGCGGCGCGGATACCCGGCACAAAGACGTAGTCGCCCACCTCAAAGCTGGGCTCGGCCTCCATCTGGAAGGGCACCATGCCCCAGTTCATCACATTGGAGCGATAGCGCTTGGTGGCGTACTCGTGGACGATGTTGGCCAGACCGCCAATTACGCGCTGGCAGCTCGCGGCCTGCTCGCGGGCAGAACCGTCACCGGGCTTCTTGGCATAGAGCATGGAGCCGTACTCAGTCGCCTTGGCATCGGCCGCGACACCCGCGCCGGTCAGCGCCTCAAACACACCGGCAAGCTCGGCATCGAGTGCCGCCAGGTCGCCTGCTGCTTCGCCGGCAACGCGGCGCTTTTCCACCGCGTCAACCTCCTTGGAGCGGCCCACGTAGGCCGGATCACGACGGCTCAGCGTAAACTCTGCCAGGCCCAGCGGATTGGAGCGGAAGGAGCTCGTCTCGCCCGAAGGAATGAGCTCGTCAGTCGTGGTGACCGGGTCCATGATCTTGGAGCACACCTTGAGCAGGATATCGTCGCCGAGAGGCTCCATCGCGGGCCACGGCTTGATGTTGGGGCCTTCGACCAGCTCGTCGGCCGGCTCAGCCTTGCCAAAGCCCCAGTACACGCGCTTCTTGTACGGCGCGTCGTCAAAGGTGTACTCGCAGGCCTCGTCCCAGGTCTCCTCGGGCAGGTCGGTCGCCGGCGTCAGGACGCCGCCGTTGGCAGCCGTCGCCGCAATGGAGCGGGCGTCCATCAGGGCCACCGCGCTCAGCTGGCCATTGCCCGGCTTGGAACCCTCACGGTTGGGGAAGTTGCGCGTGGTGTGGCGGATGGACAGGCCGTTGTTAGCGGGCGTGTCGCCGGCACCGAAACACGGGCCGCAGAACGCCGTGCGCACGATCGCGCCAGCCTCCATCAGGTCGTAGATATAGCCGCGGCGTGTAAGCTCGAGTGCCACGGGCTGGCTCGTGGGATAGACCGACAGCGAGAACTCGCCGCAGCCGGTGTTGGCGCCCTTGAGCACGCGGGCAGCCTGGACCACGGAGTCGTAGTTGCCGCCCGAGCAGCCGGCGATAACGCCCTGCTGCACGTGCAGCTTGCCGTCGACGATCTTGTCGAGCAGGCTAAAGTGCGTCTTACCCTCGCCGATCTTGGCAGCCTCGAGCTCCACCTCGTGCAGGATGTCCTCGAGGTTCTCGTTGAGCTCGTCGATCTCAAAGCCATTGGAAGGATGGAACGGCAGCGCGATCATGGGCTTGATGCTCGACAGGTCGACCTCGACGCAACCGTCGTAGTAGGCAACATCGGCGGGTTTGAGCTCGCGGTAGTCGTCGCCGCGGCCGTGCATGGCCAAAAACGCGCGCGTGTCCTCGTCGGTGGCCCAGATGCTCGACAGGCAGGTGGTCTCGGTGGTCATGACGTCGACGCCGTTGCGGTAGTCGGTCGTCATGCTCGCGATGCCCGGGCCCACAAACTCCATGACCTTGTTCTTAACGTAGCCCTTGGCAAAGACCGCCTTGATGATGGCGAGCGCCACATCGTGCGGGCCGACGCCGGAACGCGGGGCACCCGTGAGGTAGATGGCCACGACGCCGGGATAGGCGACATCGTAGGTGTCGCACAGCAGCTGCTTTGCCAGCTCGCCGCCGCCCTCGCCAACGGCCATGGTGCCCAGAGCGCCGTAGCGGGTGTGCGAGTCGGAACCCAGAATCATCTTGCCGCAACCGGCGAAGTTCTCACGCATAAAGGAGTGGATGACGGCGATGTGCGGCGGAACGAAGATGCCGCCGTACTTCTTGGCCGCAGAAAGGCCAAAGACGTGGTCGTCCTCGTTGATGGTGCCGCCCACGGCGCACAGCGAGTTATGGCAGTTGGTGAGCACGTAGGGCAGCGGGAACTGCTCCATGCCCGAGGCGCGCGCCGTCTGGATGATGCCGACAAAGGTGATGTCGTGGCTCGCCATGGCATCGAAGCGAATCTTGAGCGCCTCGGGGTCGCCGGACGTATTGTGTGCCTGAAGGATCGAATACGCGATGGTGCCGCGCTTGGCATCCTCGGGCGTCTGCGTAATACCGCGCTCGGCAGCCTCGGCCGCAGGCACAACCTCGCTGCCGCCGCGCAGGTAGATGCCGTCCTCGTACAGCTTGACCATACTGTCTCCCACTCTGCCCAAAAGATTTGGGCGCATAGCATACATTCGTTCAATATCGTGCCATAGAACGGTTGCCAGCGGGTTACGAATCTGCACGTTCACTTTATCTCGGTAAAGCAAAGGACGAGCACCTTGCATCACTCTCCTGACAAGGAGTGTCCCAAAGTGCCGGCACAAAAGGAACGTCCCCAAGTGCCAGCCAAAGCGACGTCGCAGGTTGAGGACGGACAGCGAGCGACGTCCAGAGCGAACAAGTTGGCATGAAAAAGGCAAGGCATAGACCTTCTGGTCATGCCTTGCCTTTTGAATGACAAATTGTCGCTCTGGACGTCGCGCAGCGTCGAGCCGTTACGCCGTTCGGCAGAACGGCGTAACCTAGAGATCCCCGCCGGCACCCAGCAGCTTGCGCATGACCTGTTCGGGGTTAACCGAGCCGTCACGCGGGGCCAGGGCGGTGATCTTCTTCTGCATCTTGTACTCGTGCAGCTCGTCCTCGAGCTGGCGCACGCGGGCGCGGAGCTTTTCGTTCTCGCGCTCGCGCTCCTCGGCACGCTCCTTCATATCGAGGATGCGCACCACGCCGGCAAGGTTGATGCCCTCGTCGGTCAGCTGGTTGATGAGCTCCAGGCGCTCGATATCGGCACGCGAATACAGACGCGTGTTGCCGCCCGAGCGCTGGGGGTTCACCAGGCCCTTGGACTCATAGACGCGCAGAGTCTGCGGATGCATGCCGGTCAGCTCGGCCGCCACGCTGATCATGTACAGCGGTTTGTTCCTATTGTCCTCGGCCATGCTACCTGATCCCTTTCCGTCTCGTTATCGTCCATCATAAGCCCGCGGGCGCGGGCGTGCGCCACGACCGCCCTAGTACGTCGCCTTGTAACGGTTGACCTTCTCGCGATAATCGCGCGTGTCGGCCTCGCGCAGCTTGGTCATGGCATCGCGCTCATCGTCGGACAGGTTCGTGGGGACCTGCACCTTGATCTCGACGAGCAGCGCACCCGTGCGGCCGCGATGCTTAACGTCGGGCGCACCCATCTCCTTAAAGCGAAACTTCTTGCCCGTCTGGGTACCCGCGGGCACCTTCAGACGAACCGTCGCACCGCCGGGCGTCGGCACGTCCACCGTGCAGCCGAGCGCCGCCTCATAGACCGAGACCGGTACCTCCATGGTCACGTCGGCACCTTTACGCTTAAACAGCGGGTGCTCCTCCACATGCGTGGTCACGACCAGGTCGCCGCGCTCGCCGCCGGCAACGCCATACTCGCCGCGACGCTTGTAGCGCAGCTTGCCGCCGTCGACCGCGCCCGCGGGCACCGAGACCGTAATGGTCTGCTGCTCGCCTGTCGAGGGAATGCGATAGGTGACCTTGTGCGTCACGCCGCGAAACGCGTCCTCGGCCGTCACATCGACGGTCAGCGACAGGTCGCCGCCCTTGCGAGCGCGGCTGCGGCCAGCGCCGGCACCGGCAGCGCCCGCAGCCCCGGCAAAGCCCGAGCCCCAATCGCTGCCCCAGGCGCCGTTGCCGCTAAAGATGCTGTCGAAGATGTCGCCCCAGCCGCTGGCACCCGCGCCGGCACCGTAGCCGCCGCCATACGCGCCGCCCGCGCCCGGCATACCGCCAAACATGAGCATCTGGTCGTACTCTTTGCGCTTCTTCTCGTCCGAAAGCGTCTCGTAGGCCTCGCTGATCTCCTTGAACTTGGCCTCGTCGCCGCCGGCATCGGGGTGATATTTTTGCGCGAGCTTGCGAAACGCGCTCTTGATCTCTTTGTCGGAGGCGCTCTTGGATACGCCCAGGATGTCATAGAAGGTTTTGCCTGCAGCCATCGTAGCTCCTCTCCTGTTTCATCCGCCGCCCAGCGGGCGGCGGCTCATGCTTTCATATGGCACTAGGCCAGAAAGGGCCCCGGGTGTTGCCCCGGGGCCCTTCTCAATTACTCCTCGGTGCTCTCGGCCGTATCGGCCGCAGCATCCTCGGGCGCCGCTTCGGGCTCCGGTGCGGGGCGTTTCTCGCCACCGTAGGTCACCGTCACCATCGCGGAACGCAGGATGCGATCCGCCATGCGGTAGCCCTTCTGGTACACGTCGTTGACGGTCTCATCGTACTGCGACGCGTCCTCGACGCGACCCACGGCTTGGTGCTCGAGCGGATCGAACGCCTCGCCCTTGGGGTCGATGGGCTCAACGCCCTCGTGCGCAAACACATCGAGCAGCTTGGCATGCACCGCGTCGACACCGTCGACGAACTGCTTAAAGTCGTCGGCAAGCTCCTGGCTGCGGGCATGGTCGATCGCACGCTCGATATCGTCGACCACCGGCAGCAGCGCGGTGACGAGCTTCTCGGTCGCGCGCTCGCGCTCGGCGATACGCTCATTGGCGGTGCGGCGACGGAAGTTCTCCCAGTCGGCCTGCAGACGGGCGGTGCGCTCGGTGGCGTCCTTTGCCTTGTCCTCGGCGGCCTTCTGAGCCTCTGCCGCAGCATCGAGCTCGTTGCGCACGTCGGCAAGCTCTTTCTGAGCCTGCTCGAACTTGAGCTTAAAGTCGTTGTCGGCGGCTTCCTCACCGGCGCGGATAGCGGCTTCCACCATCTCGTCCTCGGTCATCGTCGCCTCCTTGTTGGAATCCTCTACCTGGTTCTCGGCAGCCTCGGCGGCCGGGGCCTCGTTGGCCTCGGTAACGTCTGCGGCCTCTACGGGAATCTTCACGTCCTTCTCCTCAGAGTCAACGGGGGCGGCACCAACGGCGGCCGCCTCCGTGCGAGCTTTACGAGCGGACATGATTACTTGTCCTCGTCGTCCACAACCTCGTAGTCGGCGTCGACAACATCATCGTCGGCAGGCTGGGCGCCTGCGGCACCGTCGGTCTGCTGCTGAGCGTCGGCGTAGACAACCTGGGCCAGCTCGTAGGCCACGGACTGCAAGGACTCGCCGGCGGCCTTGATAGCCTCGACGTCAGAGCCCTCGAGCGCCTTCTTGGCGTCGGCGATAGCGGCCTCGGCCTTGGACTTCACATCGGCGGAAACCTTGTCGCCCAGCTCGTTGAGGGTCTGCTCGGTGGAGTAGCACAGGCTGTCGGTCTGGTTGCGGACCTCGACCTCTTCCTTCTGCTTCTTGTCCTCCTCGGCATGAGCCTCGGCGTCCTTGACCATACGATCGACTTCGTCGTCGGACAGAGCGGTGGAGCCGGAGATGGTGATCTGCTGCTCCTTGCCGGTGCCCTTGTCCTTAGCGGAGACCTTGACGATGCCGTTGGCGTCGATGTCGAAGGTGACCTCGATCTGCGGCACGCCGCGGCGGGCAGCCGGGATACCGGTCAGCTGGAACTTACCGAGCGACTTGTTGTCGCGGGCAAGCTCGCGCTCGCCCTGGAGCACGTTGATCTCGACGCTGGTCTGGTTGTCGGCAGCGGTGGAGTAGACCTCGGTCTTGGAGGTCGGGATCGTGGTGTTGCGGTCGATCATCTTGGTCATGATGCCGCCCATGGTCTCGACGCCCAGCGACAGCGGGGTAACGTCGAGCAGCAGGATGCCCTCGACGTCGCCGGTGAGCACGCCGCCCTGGACGGCAGCGCCGTCGGCAACGACCTCGTCGGGGTTCACGGACATGTTGGGCTGCTTGCCGGTCATGGTCTTGACGAGCTCCTGGACGGCGGGCATACGGGTGGAGCCGCCGACGAGGATGACCTCGGTCAGATCGGAGAGCTTAAGCTTGGCGTCGCGCAGGGCGTTGGTGACAGGCTGCTTGCAGCGCTCGAGCAGGTCGCGGGTGATCTTCTCGAACTCGGCGCGGGTCAGCGTGTAGTTGAGGTGCAGCGGGCCGGACTGGTTCATGGTAATGAACGGCAGGTTGATGGTGGTCTGCTGGGCGGCGGAGAGCTCCTTCTTGGCGTTCTCGGCGGCCTCCTTCAGACGCTGCAGGGCCATGGGGTCCTGACGCAGGTCGACACCGTTCTCCTGCTGGAACTTATCGGCCATCCAATCGATGACGCGCTGATCCCAGTCGTCGCCGCCCAGGTGGTTGTCGCCCGAGGTGGACAGAACCTCAAACACGCCGTCGGCGAGGTCGAGGATGGAGACGTCGAAGGTGCCGCCGCCCAGGTCGAAGACCAGGATGCGCTGGTCGGTGCCCTGCTTGTCCAGGCCATAGGCAAGAGCAGCAGCGGTCGGCTCGTTGACGATACGCTTGACGTTGAGGCCAGCGATCTTGCCGGCGTCCTTGGTGGCCTGACGCTGGGCGTCGTTGAAGTAGGCCGGGACGGTGATGACGGCGTCGGTGACGGTCTCGCCCAGATACTTCTCGGCGTCGGCCTTCATCTTCGCGAGCGTCATGGCGCTCACCTGCTCGGCGGTGTAATCCTTGCCCTCGATGTCGACGACGGCACGGCCACCCTGGCCCTCCTTGACCTCATACGGCACGGTCTTGATCTCGGAGGTGCACTCGGAGTACTTGCGGCCCATGAAGCGCTTGATGGAGAACACGGTGTTCTTGGGGTTGGTGACAGCCTGGTTCTTAGCGGCCTTACCAACGACGCGGTCGCCGTCGGCACGGAAGCCCACGACGGACGGGGTGGTGCGGTCGCCCTCGGCGTTCACGATAATGGTCGGAGAACCGCCCTCGAGGACGGCCATAGCGGAGTTAGTAGTACCAAGGTCGATACCAAGAATCTTACTCATTAGAAATTCCCTCTCTCTTTTGCGTTCGCGCCGCCTCGACGATCTGTCGCGCGGCGCTTCGGCTTGTCTTTCAGGATGTAGTGTATCCCCTTATGGGCCGGAATATACAAAATCTAAGTCAATTCATATAAGATTTCTTATTGCCAAGAGTTTAGGTTCGCAAATATGCAGGTAGACGCGCTGTTTGAGTTCTGGGCAGATCTATCGAGATCTATGTAGAGATGGCTGAGGTTTGCGTCCGGGGGTGCCTGGGGGCCGTCTTGCGGAAAGCTCATCCCGGTTTGAGCGTGGATTCCGGGTCGCAGTTTCCGTCTGAAGGCTCAACCGGAAACCGTATCCCGTTTTGAGAGCTGATACCGGCTCGCATTTTCCGCTAGCGGGCCTAACCGGAAACTGCAACCCGTTTTTCGACAAAATAATGGGATGCGGTTTCCGCAAGCACGCTCAATCGCCCTATATTTCAAGTCACCTTTAGCTAACATTTGCGCAGCTCAACGGCCCCACCTGCGCATTTTTTAGTAAACCTTGGCATACTCGGCGAACGGTATGAAGATGCCGGTCAGAGGGTATTGCAAACGGTCGCTCCCGTGGTATGTTTTTGCCCGAATCAAACCGACGCGCATCGCCTGTAGCGTCGGTCAACAGAGAGGAAACTACCATGGCTCATCCCGTAATTGATGCCGACGAGTGCATCGCTTGTGGCGTTTGCGTCGACTCCTGCCCCGCTGGCGTTCTGGAGCTCCAGGACGTCGCTACCGTCGCTGACGAGGACTCCTGCGTCGCCTGTGGCGCTTGCCAGGACGCTTGCCCCGCTGGCGCGATCACCGAGATCGTCGAGGAGTAACAACTCCCCCACTTACACACTCAAAAGTACACCGTGCACAAAAAAGGAGGCCTCCGCATCGCCGCGGAGGCCTCCTTTTTTGTGCGGATAACTAATTTGGCACCGCCGTTGGTTGAACTCGCGCCAGCGAAAACGCCCCATTTGAGGCAAGGTGGCCTGAAAGAGGAGGGAAGCGTACTCTGGTACGCGACCGACGATTGAAGGCCAGATTGTCCAAATGGGGCGTTTGCAGCGTCGGCTAAGAGAGATCGTCTTCGTAGGGCATCA
The DNA here is from genome assembly GCA_902493515.1 of uncultured Collinsella sp. Lineage (GTDB taxonomy): Bacteria > Actinomycetota > Coriobacteriia > Coriobacteriales > Coriobacteriaceae > Collinsella. The sequence continues at coordinate 14,594 of CABUPE010000018.1, read as the reverse complement.
GGTCTGCTAGGTAGCCTTTCTCCTTGAGCATGGCCTCGATCTCGTCGAGGGTCTGTTCGTCCTCCGCCGCAATGCGATGGAAGTGGTAGCCGCTGGTCACCGTCAGCAGCGGAAAGCTCTTGCCGCTCTCGATATCGCGCAGATAGCGCTCGACATCGCGACGATTGCGGATGTCCAGGTCGGCCGTAATCTTACCGTACACGCGGTGATTGACAATCACGTTGAGCACGGCGCCGCCGGCGTCGACGATACTCGTGAGCTCATCGCCTGCCTGCTCCACGCTGTGGCGAACCTTGACCAAGCGCGTAGGCACGGCGGGGCTGCTGGGGGTCTCCTGCAGCACGTAGCCGCGGTTGGTCGCCACGATATCGTGCCCATCGGCGCGCAGCAGGGCGATGTCCTGCACCACGATCTGGCGGCTCACACCCACCTCGCGGGCAAGCGCGCTGCCCGATACGGGCCCCTTGGCCCCCTCGAGCACGGCCATGATGGCACGGCGACGCTCGCGGGCGTTCATTATTTACCGTCCAGCAGACGCAGGTGCTTAAGCGAGAGGTCGAGGATCGGCGCGGAGTGCGTCAGGGCGCCCGAGCTAATAAAGTCAACGCCCAGGTCGGCAAGCGCGCGGATATTGCTGGCATCCACGTTGCCCGAGCACTCGGTCTTGGCGCGACCGGCGATAAGCTCAATCGCGGCAGCCATGTCGTCATGGGTCATGTTGTCGAGCATGATGATATCGGCGCCGGCCTCCACGGCCTCGCGCACCATGTCCAGGTTCTCGCACTCAATCTCGACCGTCGTGGTAAACGACGCATGGGCGCGCGCCATCTCAATCGCGCGCGCCACGCCACCGGCGGCGTCGATGTGGTTGTCCTTGAGCATGACAGCCGTCGACAGGTTATAGCGGTGGTTGCTGCCGCCGCCGATCTCGACTGCGGCCTTCTCGAAGACGCGCATGCCCGGCGTGGTCTTGCGCGTGTCGACAAGCACGGTCTTGGTGCCCTCGAGCGCAGCCGCCATCCGATGCGTGTAAGTGGCGATGCCGCTCATGCGCTGCAGATAGTTGAGCGCCACGCGCTCGCCCGAAAGCAGCACGCGCGCGTCGCCGCGCACCTGGCCCACATGGTCGCCAGCGTGTACCTCGTCGCCGTCCGCGACATCGAACAACACGGAGCTCTGCGGATCCAGCAGCTCAAAGGTGCGGGCGAATACGTCCAGGCCGGCGATAATGCCGTCGGCCTTGGCGATGAGCTCAACGGTAGCGGGGCGCGCCGTGGGGCACACGCTCGCCGTGCTCACGTCCTCAAACGTGATGTCCTCGCGCAGAGCCTGCAAAATCAGATCATCGACGACGAGCTTCATGGTAATGGGATTCATGGTCTACTCCTCTACGGCCTGCGTGCCGGCGGCACGGGCCAAATCATCGATTGCAAGGGTATCGGCGCTCAGGGCGCGGTGACGCCCGTCAAGCGCGGGCTCACCGGCCTGCTCCACGGCCAGCGACTCGCCGGTGCGCATGTACCACGCGGCGCGGCGGCCCCAGACCAGCGCCTCGAGCAGGCTGTTAGAAGCCAGGCGGTTCTTGCCGTGCACGCCATTGCAGGCCGTCTCGCCGGCGGCGTAGAGCTCGGGCATCGAGGTGCGGCCGTCCTTGTCGACCCATACGCCGCCCATAAAGTAGTGCTGCGTGGGTGTGACGGGAATGGGCTCGTCCAGGATGTCGCGGCCGTCCTCCAGGCAGCGCGCGCGGATATTGGCAAAGTGCCCGGTCACCACGTCGCGCTCGACGGGGGCAAAGCTCAGCCACTCGTGCTCGCTGCCGTCCTGCTTCATCTGCTCGCGGATGGCGGCGGCGACAACGTCGCGCGGCTGCAGCTCGTCGGTAAAGCGCTCGCCAGCGGCATTGAGCAGAATCGCGCCCTCGCCGCGGCAGCTTTCGCTGATCAGGAACGTACGACCCGGCTGCGGCGAAAACAGGCCCGTGGGGTGAATCTGTACGTAGTCCAGGTGCTCCATCTTAATGCCATGCTCCTGAGCGATGTAGCAGGCATCGCCCGTGAGCTGGGGGTAGTTAGTCGAATGGTCGTATACGCCACCGATGCCGCCCGTCGCCCACAGCGTATGGCGGGCATGGATCTTAAACGGCTTACCGACATGCACGCCCTCAGCGGCATTTGCAAGCTCGTCGGCGGGGCGGGCTGAATCGTCCTCGTCCACGGCAACGGCGACGAGGCCGGTGCACACCGTGGCGCCATCGCGCTCGGCGGTCAGGATGTCGGTCATGGCCACGTGCTCCAAAATCTGCACGTTATCAAGCTTGCGAACGGCCTGGAGCAGCTTGGTCGTGATCTCCTTGCCCGTAATGTCGGCGTGGAAGGCGATGCGCGGTCGGCTGTGAGCGCCCTCGCGGGTAAAGTCGAGGCTGCCGTCGGCCTTGCGCTCAAAATCCACGCCCATGGCCAGCAGGTCGTTGATGACCGAGCGGCTCGAGCGAATCATGATGTCAACACTCTCGCGGCGGTTCTCGTAATGGCCGGCGTGCATGGTGTCCTCAAAGAAGGCATCGTAGTCCGAGCCTTCGGGAAGCACGCAAATGCCGCCCTGCGCGAGCATCGAATCGCACTCGTCGACCGCGCCCTTGGAGAGCATGATTACGCGCGTGCTCGTCGGCAGATTGAGAGCCGCATACAGGCCCGCCACGCCGCAACCGGCAATGACGACGTCACACTCCATATCGGGGTATTGTTTGGTTTCCACAGGAATCCTCTCCCTTGTACTGTGGCATAAGGGATGGTCCCTCATGTCACATTGGCTTAGCGTGCCGCGTACTCGAGCATGCGGTCGAGCGTGAGCTTGGCCTGATCGGCGGCCTCGTCCGACACGCCAATCTGCACCTCGCCCTCGCCCGTCTCCAGGCAGTGCACGAGCTTTTCGAGCGTGATGAGATCCATGTTGACGCAGGTGGGCTGCACCGCAGGGAAGTAGAACTTCTTGCCGGTGCCCTGGCAGCGGCGCTCGAGTTCGTAGAGCACGCCGCGGACCGTCACGATGATGAACTCGCTCGCGTCCGACTCCTCGGCGTACTTGATGATGCCGGCGGTGGAGCCGATGTAGTCGGCCTCGGCCAGGACGTCGGCCTTGCACTCGGGGTGCGCCAGTACGAGCGCGTCGGGGTGTGCCTCCTGTGCATCGACGATCTGCTCGACAGTGATGATGTGATGACGCGGGCAGTAACCGTTGTTGAGGATGACGTGCTTTTGGGGCACCTGCTCGGCTACGAAGCGACCGAGGTTTTGGTCGGGAATGAACAGGATATGCTGCTGCGGCAGCTCGGACACGATCTTGACGGCGTTGGAGCTGGTGACGCACACGTCGCTCCAGCTCTTGATCTCGACCGTGGAGTTGACGTAGCAGACGACAGCCAGGTCGTCGCCGTACTCGGCGCGCGCCGCGTCGACCGTCTCGCGCTTGACCATGTGCGCCATGGGACAGTCCGCGCCCGGCTCGGGCAGCAGCACGGTCTTAGTGGGATTGAGCAGTTTGGCGCTCTCGCCCATAAACTCCACGCCGCACAGCACGATGGTCTGCTGCGGCAGGCTTTTAGCGAGCTTAGCCAGGTAGAAGCTGTCGCCGACGTAATCAGCCACGGCCTGCACCTCGGGCGCCACGTAATAGTGCGCTAGGATCACCGCGTCACGTTGGGTTTTTAGTTGCTGAATGGCCTCGACGAGCTCTGCGGGCACCAGCGCCGCGCGCTCCGTTGCCGTCGTTGCCGATGCCAGGCCGGCCGCAATATCGCGTGCAAGCTCCGATGCATCCATGTTCGCGCTCTGTGCCATCAAGGCCCCTCTCTTTTGGCGAATCTTGGGGCTTTAGTATGACACCTAGGTTTACAGCTGACAAGACAGCTGTAAACCTAGGTGTAAAGTTGAAATAAAGATTCAATCATGTGGCAGGTCCATTTTCGAACTGGCAAGCTGAGGATAGCTGAGCTCTCGATGGCGCAGGAGGCATCTTTCGCCACCGCAACACCGCTTGGCGCGAGCTGCACGCCGTGGGGCGCAAACGGTCCGCACCCCCGCAAGCGGCGCGTGCCCGATGTGGCAAAATCGAACTACTTAAGGGGGCCGAATGCTCAAGATTATTGCCTGCGACGATGATGTCGCTTTTCTAGATAGACTGCACCGGATGATCGACCGTTGGTCGACCGAGACGGGCACGGCGGTCGATGTTGCGCTCGTCACGCGCGGCGAGGACCTGCTGGCCCGCCATGCCGCATCGCGCGCCGACATCATTCTGCTCGACATGATCATGCCGCTCGTCAACGGCATGGACACCGCACGCGAACTGCGCCAGGCCGACACCGCCGTGCGCCTGGTGTTCCTCACCTCGTCGCCCGAGTTCGCGCTGGAATCCTACGAGGTCCGCGCCTTCGACTATCTGCTCAAGCCCGTGACTTACGAACGCCTGGCGCGATTACTCGACGAGCTTTCGAGCATGCGCCCGGCGGCAACCGACGAGCTCGTGATCAAAACTTCCTTTGGCTACCACGCCCTGCGCCTGTCCGACATCGAATATGCCGAGGCGCGCAACAAGCACGTGGTCTTCCACCTGCGCGACGGACGCGATATCGAGGCACTCGAGTCGTTCCGCAGCGTCGAGGACCGCTTGGAGCAAAATACCGCCTTCTTTAAATGCCACCGTAGTTACCAGGTCAACTTGCGCAACATCGACCACTTCAATCGCACAGACATCGTCATGCGCTCCGGCGCGTGCATCCCGCTTTCGCGCAGCTGCAAGCAGGGATTCCAAGACGCCTACTTTGCGGTGCGCTTTGGGGGTGGGAGACACTGATGGTCTCCTCGGTCGAAATGGTCCTTTGGGCAATCCACCACGCCACGACGCTGCTCTTTGGCGTCTTTGCCTCGGCGGCGCTGTGCGGTGTCGAGATCAACCGGCGTCATGCGCTTGAGCTGCTGGGGGTCGGCGTCGTGACCGGTGCCGCCTTCTCGATCGCCAATGCCGTCGGCGGCGAGCTTTTCGCCCGCCAGGTATATCCGCTCGTCGTGCATCTGCCGCTCGTCATCTATTTGTGCGCGCGCTACCGCCTGAGCCCGCTGCTTGCCGTGCTCGGCATTACGAGTGCCTATCTGAGCTGCCAGTTCAGCAATTGGATGGGCATCGCCGCATTTGCCGCAACCGATTCTCAGATCGCGTACTATCTGGCGCGCATCGCGACCACACTCTCCGTCTTTGCCGTCCTGATGCATTGGGCCAGCGACATCGGTCCGCGCTTGGCGATTAAAAGCACCACCGAGCTGGGCATCCTTTTAATCCTGCCGCTCGTCTATTACGTCTTTGACTATGCCACCAACGTCTACACCACGCTGTTCCACTCGGGCTCGGTGGTAACGGTTGAGTTTTTGGCATTTGCGCTCTGTGCCTTCTATCTTATGTTTCTTGCCGTTTACCTGCGCGAATACGAAGAAAAGGAAACCGCCGAGCGAGAGCGCTGGATGCTCGAAACCCGCGACAACGCCGCCATCAAAGAGCTCGAGGCTTGGCGTCAATCTGGGCGCGAGCTGTCGATTCTTCGCCACGATATGCGCCACTTCCTACGCGGCCTGGCCGCTTTAATTGAGGAGGGCCACACCGACGAGGCGCTCAAACGCATCGATGAACTCTGCGAAGCCGGCGATCGCACCGCCGTACGCCGCTTCTGCGCCAACGAGACCGTAAACATCGCGCTTTCGTCATTTAACTCGGATATCAATAGAAACGGCATTACCGCCAACCTGCGCGCCGCCGTACCCGAAACCATCCACGTAGGTGACGCCGACCTGTTTAGCGTGCTCTCAAATGCCTTGAAAACGCTATCACCGCCGCAAGCGCCGCACCCCAAGGAAAGCGATTCGTCGACTTTGACCTGCGATTAGAGGACGGCCAGCTGCTGCTGTTAGTTTCCAACACGTTTGACCGCGCGCCGCGCATGGTCGACGGCATGCCCGTAGCCGGGCACACCGGACACGGCTTTGGAACCAAGAGCATTAAGCTTGCCGTCGAACGCATGAACGGCAACTGTCAGTTCCGCATTAACGGCGATCGGTTTGAGCTGCGCGCTGTGATGTAGAAGTGCGGCGCCGATCTCGAGGCGCGCCTTGCCCGCCAGGCAATCGCTCGCCGGCGCCAATCCGCTACAGCGGAGCGGCCGCCGGAGTCAGCTGCTTGATGTAGGCCCACATGCGCTGCTTAGCGGCCCTGTCGGTGAGTGCCGCCTCAAAGCCATCGAGCGCGAGTACGCGGCGGCCCTGCACATGGGCGACCAGGCCGGGCTTGAGCATGGCGGTGTCGAAGTCATCGATCGCCACGAGCATATCGGCGTAGGTTTCGCGCATGGCGTCAGCCGCGTTGTTGTCGAGCAGTAGCACCGCCTCGGGGTCCAAGGCCTCGAGCGCCTCGCGGAACAGCTCGCACGGCAGAGTCTCGCCCACCGTGACCGCTCCGTCACCCACGCCGGCGACGCTTGACAGCACGCAAAAATCCTCGGGCGCGTAGCCGATGGCCCCAAGCGCCTTGCGCAACGCCGCGCCATCCGGGCCGGCGGCAAGCTCGCCACCCGAACGCTCGGCCTCGTCCAAATCGCCTTTGACCAGCACGATCGGCGAGCATGCGTTGCCCGCGATACGCACGCCACGGACCGCAAGCGATGTGAGCTCCTGCTCGGCCGCCTGGGCGATGGCTTCTTTTTTCTGGCTTTGTGACGTGGACATGCGCTCTCCAATCGTTTGCGTGCCCACCATTATATAAAAGAGCTGCCCGCGAGTGGTTGCTTTGCGGGCGGCTGGGTATAAGCACGGTCGTACTGAGTTTTACGCGGCTGAGCCGCGTCACATTATGGAGGTCACCATGGCTGACATTAAGCAGATTACCCCCGAGAACTTTGATTCCGTCGTTAACGACAGCCTGCCCGTGCTGGTCGATTTTTGGGCACCGTGGTGCGGTCCCTGCCGCTCCCTCTCGCCCATCGTTGACGAGGTTGCCGATGAGCTGGCGGGCAAGCTTGCCGTTGCCAAATGCAACGTCGACGACAACCAGGACCTGGCCATGAAGTATGGCGTCATGAGCATCCCCACGCTGATTGTGTTTAAGAACGGCGAGGAGATTGACCGCTCGGTTGGCGCTCTACCCAAGGCGAGGCTGCAGGCGCTGCTGGAGAAGCATCTGTAATACGCTTGTTACTTACCCGCCGTCTATGAGCGCTTTTGCACCGCTCGCCGGACCGCCGGATGCGGCGCGGGCGACCACGGATAGTATGGTAGTCACAAACAGCCCCCAGTGAACGGGTGCGGGTCACACAGACTCGCACCCGTTTTCTTATGCAGCTGCGCGCAGAGCGGGCGTAGTAAAATTTGAACCACTGAACTGCCCCATACAAAAGGAGATTTCCCATGCATGATGTTGGAATGAACATGAGCCAGCTTGCCATGAGCGTCAAGCAGGTCGACGACACCATCGAGCTTGCTCACGAGTGGAGCCATCAGCTGCTGCATGCGACCGAGAATTTTGACATGGAGCGCATCGGCGCCAAGCTCGAGGCCGCCATGGCCGCGCTGCGCGAGGCGCATGACGCGCTCGAGGGCTACGAGGAAGCCATCGAGGCCGACCACAACTCCGTCGGATCCGTGAAGCTGGTGTAACGTGGCCGAACACGAGCACGACTGCGGGTACGAGCACGAGCATCCGCACGGGGCGGACGGTGACGCGGGCTGCCACTGTAGTGGCTCCGGCTCCGAGCTGGTCCGCTTTTCGGTTACCGCACCGGACGACCTGCTGCGCCGTTTTGACGAACAGATCGCGCGCCGCGGCGACGTGGCCAACCGCTCCGAGGCCGTGCGCGACCTGATTCGCGCCTCGATCGCCAAGGAGCAGATGCGCACGCCCGATGAGCACGTTATCGGGTCGCTCACCATGATCTACGACCACCATACCGGCGACCTGACGCGCCGTCTGGACGAAGTGCAGCACGACTACACCGACGAGATCGTATCGACCATGCACGTGCATCTGGATCACCACAACTGCTTGGAGATTCTGGCGCTCAAGGGTCGCGGCGAGCGCGTCTACGAACTAGCCGACCGCCTGCTGGGCCTGCGCGGCGTTAAGCACGGCGAGCTCACCTGCGCCGCCACCAAGCAAAGCCTGGGGCTATAGCGGGATTTCCCGCAGCGCACCTGCCAAAAAGGGACAGGTTTGTTTTGGCAGGTTTAGCGTTTTACCTACCAAAATAAACCTGTCCCTTTTTGGTCGGTTTTGATGAGGGGTGTCGCATGCGGCATGTGCATATTCATGTAACGGGCATTGTGCAGGGCGTTGGCATGCGGCCGTTTGTGTATCGCGAGGCCATGGCGCACGGCATTTGCGGCTGGGTGCTCAACGCGGGCGACGGCGTGCATATCGAGGCGCACGCCCTAAGCGAGTCGCTCGACGAATTTGTTGACGCACTTTCCGAGCATGCGCCTGCGGCGTCTCGCGTGGAGCATGTCGTGGTTGTAGACCTAGCACCCGGCAACTGGGATGCCGCTAACGAGCAGAGCTTTCGCATTGTGGCGTCGCAGGACCAGACCGCGCACACGACGCTCGTCTCGCCCGATATCGCCACCTGTGACGATTGCCTGCGCGAGTTGTTCGATCCCGCCGACCGACGCTATCACTACCCCTTTATCAACTGCACCAACTGCGGCCCACGCTTTACCATCATCCGATCGCTGCCTTATGACCGAGCGGCCACATCGATGGACCGTTTCCCCATGTGCCCCGCCTGCGCCGCAGAGTATGCCGATCCACTCGACCGTCGCTTTCACGCGCAACCCGATGCCTGCTTTGATTGCGGGCCGCATATTACGTGGCGCGAGGCTGTGAACGGCGATGCGTGCGGGAATTCGTCCGCGACACCGGCCGTCGGCACCACACGCAAGGCCAGCGACGCTATCATCGAGCGCTGCGTCGAGCTGCTGGCCAACGGCGGTATCGTCGCCATCAAGGGACTGGGCGGATTTCACTTGGCATGCGACGCCTCCAACGAGCAGGCGGTGGCCGAGCTGCGCCGCCGCAAACGCCGCAGCAACAAGCCGCTTGCCGTCATGATGCGCAGTCTTGCCGATGCCGGGCGCCTGTGCCATATCGACGACGCTGAGCGCGGCTTGCTGGCCGGCAGTATCCGCCCCATTGTGCTGCTGCGCCGGCGCACTGTTGGCGAGGGCAACGGCGGTTCCCCCGACATCCTCGCCCTCGCGCCATCTGTCGCGCACGACTTGCCCGAGCTCGGCGTCATGCTCCCCTATACACCGCTTCAACATCTGTTGCTTGCCGCGGCAGAAGCCTGCGGTATGCACGCGCTCGTCATGACCAGCGGCAACCTGAGCGAAGAGCCCATCGAGACCGATGACGATCTTGCCTGGGAGCGCCTCGTTGCCGCCGGCATTGCCGACGCGCTGCTCGGCAACGATCGAGCGATTCTCTCGCGCTATGACGACTCTGTAGTGCGCGTGGTCGACGGCGCCGTTATGCCCGTTCGCCGCGCTCGTGGATATGCACCCCAGCCGCTGCCGTTGCCGGCGCTCGACGGCGCTCCGTCCTGCGTACTCGCCTGCGGGCCGCAACAAAAGGCCACGATTACGCTCACGCGTGAAGGGACGAACGGCGAGGCGACCTGTTTTGTGTCGCAGCATATCGGCGATGTTGAAAACGGCGGGACCTTCGATGCCTGGAACGCCGCGCGCACGCGCTTGGAAGATCTCTTTGACTTGGCGCCCGCCGCCTTGGCCTGCGATTTACACCCCAGCTATCTATCGGGCCAGTGGGCGCGCGAGCAGGCGCGAAAATGCAATCTGCCGCTCGTCGAGGTGCAGCACCATCATGCGCATATCGCGAGCGTAATGGCCGAGGCCATCGCCGCGAGCCAGCTTACAACCGACGCGCGCGTCCTTGGCATCGCCTTTGACGGCACCGGCGCCGGCACCGATGGGACCATTTGGGGCGGCGAGTTTCTTGTTGCCAGCCTTGGCGGCTTTGAGCGCGCCGCGCATTTGCGCACCTGGGCGCTCCCCGGTGGGGCGGCCTCCGTGCGCGACGCCCGCCGCAACGCCTTCGCCCTGCTCAGTGAGCTCGGCCTGCTCGAGCACCCAGGTGCCGCTCGGCTTTTGGACAGCCTCGACGAACAAACGCGCAGCGTGACAGCCACCATGATCGAGCGCGGCATCAACAGCCCGCGTACCAGCAGCATGGGGCGTCTCTTTGATGCCGCGGCAGCAATTCTGGGCATCTGCGACAAGGCAACCTACGAGGGCGAACCCGCCATAGAACTCGAAGCCGCCGCCTGGCGCGCGCTCGACAACGAAATCGCCCATTTTCCCGACGACAACGCCGGCTATTTCGCATCTGGCCCATCGTGGCTGGACGGCCCCTATGTTCTGGACCAGAAAGCGCTCTTTGAGGCACTTTTGGGAGGAATTGAAGCCGGAGCGCCCGCCGACAGGCTCGCACTCGATTTCCATGTCGCCGTCGCGCGCTCCTCGGCGCGCATCGCCAGCGATATCTGCGTGCACGAGGGCATCGACACCGTCGCGCTCTCGGGCGGCGTGTTCATGAACCGACTTCTGCTTCAGCTTCTCACCCGCGAGCTCAAAAGCGCAGGCTTTACTGTCCTTGTCCCCCACACCGTACCCGTCAATGACGGCTGCATCGCCTACGGTCAGGCAGCAGTCGCACGCACTCGCCTCGCACAGGTCGCGCCACAATAGGCTGTTCGGCCAGCCCGCAAGCCGCCGTCTCACAGGCGTAACGCGTTTGCCCGCGAACCCCACGAGCGCTACCATCAACTGATGGATTATTGAGCGCCTATCCAGCGCAAAGCGTATAAAAGGGGAACATTATGTGCCTTGCCGTTCCCGGCAAAGTAGTCAAACGCGACGACGACCTCAAGGCCACCGTCGACATGATGGGCATCGAGCGCCCCGTGTCGCTGCGACTCGTGCCGACGGCGCAGGTTGGCGACTATATTCTCGTGCACGCCGGCTTTGGCATCCAGATTGTCGACGAGCAGGAAGCACAGGAAACGCTCGAGCTTGTTAATGCCATGTCCGAGCTGGTCGAAGAAGACCAGCTTGCCACCAACCCGGCCGAGGCATACTAGTGGCGCCCGAACAACCGGCTCGCTCCGGTATCGACTTCTCGGCATTCCGCAATCCCAAGCTGGCTCGCGAGCTCATCGAGCGCATTCATGAGCTTGTCGGCGGCCGCGCCATCAACCTTATGGAAGTCTGCGGCACGCATACCGTGAGCATCGGGCGCTATGGCTTTCGCTCCATTATGCCGGCCGGGCTCAAGCTGCTGAGCGGCCCGGGCTGCCCCGTCTGCGTTACCGCCAACCGCGACATCGACCACGCAATCGCGCTCGCCAACATAGACGGCGCCATCATCACCACCTTTGGCGACATGATGCGCGTGCCCGGATCATCCACCTCGCTCGCTGCGCAAAAGGCGGCGGGGCGCGATATTCGCATCGTCTACTCCCCGCTCGATGCACTCGATATCGCCGAGCAAAACCCTGATCGCCCGGTCATTTTTATGGGCGTGGGCTTTGAGACCACAACGCCCACCATCGCCGCCGCCATTTTGGAGGCCGATGCACGCGGACTCCAAAACTTCTCGGTCTATTGCGCCCACAAGACCACGCCGCCGGCGTTGCGCGCCATCGCCAACGACCCCGAGACCGCCATCGACGGCTTTATCCTGCCGGGCCACGTCGCCACCATCACGGGCTTGGCGCCCTTTAGCTTTTTGGTCGACGAGTTTAAGACTCCAGGCGTGGTAACGGGATTTGAGCCGGTCGACATCTTGCAGGGTATCTGCATGCTGGTCCAGATGGTTGTTGAGGGGCAACCCGCGATCGACAACGCCTACCGTCGCGGCGTCAATGCCGACGGCAATCCCGTGGCGCGCCAGCTGGTCGAGCAGGTGTTTGAGCCATGCGACACCACATGGCGCGGGCTGGGGCTGATTGCCAACTCGGGCCTTTCCATCCGCCCCGAGTTCTCGCGCTTTGATGCCCGCGCTCGCTTTGACGTGCCCGTTGAGGCGACGGTCGAGCCGCGCGGGTGCCGCTGCGGCGACGTGCTGCGCGGGGCCATTGCGCCGAGCAGCTGCCCGCTCTTTGGCCGCACCTGCACGCCCGAGCACCCCGTCGGCCCGTGCATGGTGAGCTCCGAGGGCAGCTGCGCGGCGTACTACCGCTACCGCGACTAGCCCGGGCACACCCGCACACCGGCACCACCCACGATTGGAGTTTTCGATATGTCCCATAGCGTTACCGATAGCACCGTCCTGCTGGGTCACGGCTCCGGCGGCCAGATGATGAACCGCATCATCGATGAGGTCTTTTTAGATGCCTTTGGGTCGCCCGAGCTGCTCGAGGGCAACGACGCCGGCGTCGCTACGCTGCCCGCGAGCGGGCGCATCGCCATGTCGACCGACAGCTTTGTAGTCTCGCCGCAGTTCTTCCCCGGTGGCAACATCGGCCGCCTAGCCGTGTGCGGAACCGTTAACGACGTCGCGACCTCGGGCGCCAACGTGCGCTACCTATCGTGCGGCTTTATCCTCGAAGAGGGCTATCCCATGGATAAGCTCCGCCAGATTGTGCAGACGATGGCCGAGACGGCGCGCGAGGCGGGCGTGTCCATAATCACGGGCGACACTAAGGTGGTCGAGCGCGGCGGGGCCGACGGCGTCTATATCAATACCGCCGGCGTGGGCGAGGTGCCTGCGGGCGTGGCGCTCAGCGGCGCAAACTGCCAGCCCGGCGATGTCATCCTGGTCTCGGGTACACTGGGCGACCACGGCATCGCTATCATGAGCCAACGCGAGGGCCTAGCGTTTTCGAGCACGATCGAAAGCGACGCCGCACCGCTCAACCACCTGATTGCCGATGTGCTTGCCGCAGCACCCGACACACGCTGCTTTCGCGACCCCACGCGCGGTGGCTTGGCGTCCACACTCAACGAGTTTGCCCAGGCCAGCAATGTTGCCATGGAGGTCGACGAGGATGCCGTGCCCGTGCGCCCAGACGTGCAGGCAGCCTGCGAGATGCTCGGCTACGATGTGCTGCAGGTGGCAAACGAGGGCAAGATGGTTGCCGTCGTGCCGGCCGAGCAAGCCGATGCCGCGCTGAGCGCCATGCGCGCCGCCCGCTACGGCGAGAATGCCGCCATCATCGGCCGCGTGCTGCCACTTGCCGAGGGCGCCCATCCCGCCGTGCGCGTGCGCACCGGCTGGGGCTCGACCCGCATCCTCGACATGCTCGTGGGAGAACAGCTGCCGAGGATTTGCTAGGGCGAAACCACACGGTCGGCGCGATGCGGCCTGATACCCCTGGAGATGTTCAGATTCCAAGCACGCCCAACGCGGAAGCCCAGTATTATAGGGTGCGTTTTAAACCCAATGACGGGAGTTTTTATGGCAGCAGCTTTTTCCCATGTGATCTTTGACCTGGACGGCACCATCCTCAACACACTCGAGGACCTGGCGGCCGCCGGCAACCATACCTGCGAGATGCACGGCTGGCCCTCGTTTGCCGTAGACGAGTACCGCTACAAGGTGGGAAACGGCATGCTCAAGCTGGTTGAGCGCTTTATGCCCGCCGAGTATGCGGGCGACGGCCGCATGTTTGAGCAGGCGCTTGCCGAGTTTAGGGCTTACTACGGCGAGCACAAGGAGGACCACACCGCCCCCTATGCCGGCACGATCGAGATGCTCGACCGCCTACGCGCCGCGGGCGTTCAGCTTGCCGTGCTCACCAACAAGGACCACGTCTCGGCGGCTCCGCTTATCGAGAAGTATTTTGGTTCCGAGCGCTTTGCGCTGGTGCAGGGCCGCGTCGATGCGTTTCCGCCCAAGCCCGAGGCGCCTGTTACGCTGCATGTGATGGAAGAGCTAGGCGCCGATCCGTCGACCACGCTCTATGTGGGCGATTCCAATGTCGATATCCTGACCGGTCACAACGCCGGCCTTAAGAGTGCGGGCGTCAGTTGGGGCTTCCGCGGCCGCGCAGAGCTGGAGTCCGCCGGCGCCGACTACGTGGTGGACACCCAGAACGAGCTAGCGGCGCTGATTCTGGGCGAGTAACGAGCGACACTGCTTAACGCAGCTGCGACAATTCTTCCGCGCGGAAAGCGCATCCCGTTTTGGAGCTCCGGAATGGGATGCGCTTTCCGTTTGAGGCGCATCAGGGAAACCGCATCCCGTTTCAGAGCAATATTCCGGGTCGCACTTTCCGCAACCCACCCCATCCGGAAAATGCGACCCACTATTCGGGCAAAAACCGGGTCGCGGTTTCCCAAGCAATCGATGCAACGCTGGCACAAGGAGTGTCCCCAACTGCCGCCTGGTCATTTAAGAACGTCCCCAATGACTACAAGTGCCGCACCATGGCAACGACGCAGGTAGAGGATGGACAGCGAGCGACGTCCAGGACGAACAAGTTGGCATCAGAACCACCCTTAAAAAGGGTGGTTTGCTCTTAGGGTATAACCCACGGGCCC
>CABUPE010000017.1 GCA_902493515.1 uncultured Collinsella sp. | reverse complement strand
TTGAAGTTGAACGTCAGATTGTCCAAATGCGGCCCGCGCAGCGTCGGCCCGTTACGGCGTTTGGTAAAACGCCGTAACTAAAAACGGTTACCGCGGAAGCCGCCGCCGTTGCGGCCGCCACGGTCGCCACCACGACCGCCGCGGTCGTTACCACGGTTACCGCCGAAGCCACCACGGTTGCCGCCGCGATCGCCATAGCCACCACGGTTGCCGCCAAAGCCGCCGCGACCGCCACGGTCGCCGCCACGGTCACCAAAGCCGCCACGGCCGCCGCGATCGCCACCGCGACCGCCACGGTCACCGCCACGGCCACCGCGATCGCCAAAGCCGCCGCGACCGCCGCGGTCGCCGCCACGGCCGCCACGGTCGTCACGGCCGCCGCGAGGACCGCGGTCCTCGTCCAGGCCCATGGCGACGAGCGGAGCGATAACCTTATCGAGAGCGGCCATCAGCTCGGTGGCCTCCTCATAAGAAAGCTCGGGCAGGAGCTTCTCCTTCTTGTTGGCAAGCTCGACCAGGCCCTCAGCGGCATCCTCGGCAGCGAAGACGACGATCTTGCGCATATCGCCCTCGACGTCGTCGATGCGGCCGACCAGATCGGCGGCCTCGGCCTCGGCCATCAGGCCATCGAGCTCACGAAGGCGCATGCCCAGCAGGTCGGACATTTCCTTCTGCTCCATCTTGGGCTTGAGGTCAAGAAGCTTGATGGCGCGCTCGATGTTCGCCATGCGCTCGGCCTTGGCCTCCTCCTCTTTGGAAATAGCAAAGCGACGGCTACGCAGCAGGCGGGCGGCCTTCTGCATCTTGTCCATCAGCTCTTCGTCATCGTAATCAACGGCGGCCTCGACAACCTCGGCCTCCTCCTCGGCGGAAACCTCGTCAGCAGCCTCAACCTCGGCAGCTTCGGTCTCCACGGTCTCGACTGCCTCGACCTCGGCAGCCATGGTCTCGTTCTCGGTCTCGTTCATAATCTCTTCGTTCTCAGACATGAGACTCCTTCTTGGCCCTCTCGGGCATCATCGCCCCATTCGCGGGGCCCGTCGCGCACTCTTTGCGCTTTAAACATTCATGCCTCTCGGCAAAACGTCCATTAGTTTATGGTGTCGCCATCCAATCTAGCTGCAGAATCTATGTGCACACATTAATGCGACATGTGCGACTCGCGACGAGCGTACACCAGCGACGTCGCGAACCCAACCACGGCAATTACAGCCGCCACACGCACGGCAGCTGCAAATCCAATCGCCTGGGCAACGTCCGTCGCAGCGCCAGCGACACCGGCAGTCGCCGCAGAACTCGAGAGCAGGCCGATAAACAGCGACGGGCCAAACGATGCGGCAATCATGTTCCACGTGTTGAGCAATGCCGTTCCGTGAGGATGCTCAGCGGCGGGCAGCGTCTCCAAGCCGGCCGTTTGCGAGGGGCTCAGCACCAAACCGACTCCGGCATACACCACAACGGTCAGCGCCACGACGACGCCGATGTTCATGCTTGCCGCCGTCATCGAGATGGCAGTCTGTCCCACGGCAATCAGGGCAAAGCCGACCGGCAGCAGCGGCCATGCGCCACGGGCGTCCATCACACGTCCGCCCACAATCGAGGTCACGGCGTTGCAGGCAATCGCCGGCAAAATGAGCAGGCCCGCAATAAGTGCGGTCATGCCGTATGCGCCCTCAAAATAGAGCGGCAACAAAACGCTCATCGAGAACGTCGTCATCATCGACACCACCACAAGCAGGCACGCAGGCCAAAAGCAAACGCTCGCCATGGGACGCACGTTAAGCACCGGATGCTCGAGCTTGAGCTGACGGGCCGCAAACAGGCCGAGCAGCACAACGGCGGCGAAAAGCGCCACGACACCGGCAATCAGATTGGCCGAGAACTCGCCTACGGAATACACAAATGCCGTAATGCCGACCGCGAGCAAAACAACCGACAGAATATCAAGCGTGGTGTTCGAGCGCTCTCCGACATTCTGAACAAGCTTAACGCCCGCCGCGGCGACCGCAATGCCGCCCACCAGCGGCACTACGAATACCGCCCTCCAGCCAAATAACGTGCACATAAGACCGCTGATCACGGGTCCAAACGCCGGTCCTAGCGTAATGCAGGCGCCGCCCAGGCTCAGATACAGACCGAGCTTCTCGCGCGGGGCACAAGACAGCACCACATTCATCATGAGCGGGAACAAGATGCCCGATCCCGCAGCCTGCAAAATACGGCTTGGCAGCAAAACGCTAAACGACGGAGCGACCAGGCACAGGACTTCGCCGGCGACCATGCATCCGCATGCGAAAAACAGCAGCTTGCGCGTCGAGAAACGGCCGGACAGGAAGGCCATGATGGCCGTAAAGATCGACGTCACGATCATGTAGCCCGAAACGAGCCACTGCGCCGTGGTGGCACTCACCGAAAAGGCCGCCATAATGTCGTGCAACGCCACGTTAATGATGTTCTCGTTAAACGCGGCGACAAAGGCTGCAATATACATTACGACGAGAAGCGCCGCAGTGCCCGATGGCGTTACTCTAACTTGTTGCTGAGATTTGCTCCCCATGCATTTCCTTCCTCTTGGAACGACAGTCGCATCGCCCCAGAGGAACAGTCCAGGGCGAAAAATGAGCCCTAGACTTACGCCAGACGCCGTACACGACGAGTCTGACAACATGGTCCAACGTCGAAAAATTGTAACGCGGACGCACAGCTTTCCTTCCGCGCTATTATTAAAAGTCCACGAAAGCATAAGACATGAGGAGCCCGCCATGATCAAGCCCATCATGAAATCCGAGTTCTTTTTGCGCCTGCCTTCCGAAGACGCGGGGCCCGACGATGCCGCGACCGGGCAGGACCTCCTGGATACACTCCACGAGCATGAGCACGAGTGCGTGGGGCTCGCCGCCAACATGATCGGTGTGCGCAAACGCATCATCTGCGTAAAGGACGGCAACAGGGCACTCCTGATGTACAACCCTCAAATTCTTGAACAGGTCAATGCCTATCAGACGAGCGAAGGATGCCTCTCGCTGATCGGCGAGCGTCCCTGCACCCGCTATCGCCGCATTAAGGTTGAGTATTTGGACGAGAACTTCGTTCACCGCATCAAAAACTTCTCGGGCTACACCGCCGAGATCATCCAACACGAAATCGACCACTGCAACGGGATTGTTATTTAGTTCCGCCGATTCAAGAAAGCTCCCTGCAGCAAAACAACTGCAGGGAGCTTTTCATAGTGCGGAGTTTCTATCCCCTACGACTGGCGATAATGATCGAAGAAGTCGGCGAGGTCTTCGAGGGACTCTTTGAGTACTTCCATGCGCGGCAGGTACACGATGCGGAAGTGATCGGGCTCGGCCCAGTTAAAGCCGCCGCCGCGCGTGATCAGAATCTTCTTCTCGTGCAGCAGGTCGAGGGCAAACTGCTCGTCATCGGTGATGTTGAACTTCTTAACATCCATCTTGGGGAAGATGTAGAACGCCGCGCGCGGCTTGACCACCGAGATGCCGTCGATCTTGTTGAGCGCCTCATACACAAAGTTGCGCTGCTCGTAGACACGACCGCCGGGACGGATGTAGTCGTTGACCGACTGATGGCCGCCGAGCGCCGTCTGGACGATCGACTGAGCCGGCACGTTGGAGCACAGGCGCATGTTGGAGAGCATGTTGATGCCCATGATGAAGTCGCTCATGCAGCGCTGGTTGCCCGAAAGCACCATCCAGCCAATGCGATAGCCCGCGATCATGTGCGACTTGGAAAGGCCGCTAAAGGTGACACAGGGCAGATCGGGGGCGAGCGAGGCAATCGAGACGTGCTCGTAGCCGTCCATGCACAGGCGGTCGTAGATCTCATCGGCAAAGATCATCAGCTGATGCCTGCGTGCAATCTCGACGATGCCCTCGAGCACCTCGCGCGGATAGACGGAACCCGTGGGGTTGTTGGGGTTGATGATGACGAGGGCTTTGGTCGCGCTCGTGATCTTGGACTCCATATCCTCCAGGTCGGGATACCAATCCGCCTGCTCATCGCACAGATAATGTACGGGATGACCGCCAGCAAGGGTTGCGCACGCCGTCCAGAGCGGATAGTCGGGGCTGGGGATCAGAATCTCGTCGCCATTGTCGAGCAGCGCGTTCATCGAAAGCTGAATGAGCTCGGACACGCCGTTGCCCGTGTAGATATGCTCCATCTGAACGTTGGGCAGGCCCTTGATCTGCGAATACTGCATAATCGCCTTGCGCGCGGAGAACAGGCCACGCGAGTTGGAATAGCCTTCGCAGTCGGGCAGCTGCTGGCGCATGTCCTTGATGACCTCATCGGGCGTGCGGAAACCGAAGGGCGCCGGGTTACCGATATTGAGCTTGAGGATGCGCTCGCCCTCGTCCTCCATACGGGCGGCCTCGTCGACGACGGGACCGCGCACGTCATACAGGACGTTATCGAGCTTGGTGGACTTAGAAAAAGTACGCATGGTGGTGCTCCTTGCAATTTGAGCTGAGGGATGGGGTTCGGGCTTGGAATCGTTGCGGGGTGATGATGCCTCGCCTTGATCGGCGTCGCCGGCAAGCAGCCAGGTAACATCGACCTCCAAAATACGGGCGAGCAGCTCAGCCACATCGCGCCGCGGGATCGTCTTGCCGCTCACATATTGGCTCATCTGACTCTTGCCGAGTTTTTTGCCGAGCATCTCCGATGCGCGGATCACGTCCGACTGGCGAACGTCGCGATCGGACATAGTCTGTCGCAGGCGATCGCTAAACGTCTCTTGGGCCACTAGAACCTCCTTGCTGGCAAAGTTCAATTTATAGAACACGAATTGAACCAGAGTTCAATTTAGCAAGCAGTATAGCGCCGTACCTCATTCGAAAGTTCAATTTCATAAGAAAATATATCGGACTCCGAGATTTGCCCAAAGCGAACAATGGTGTGTACACGTTTAGAGGTATTCGAGGAAACGGGCGGCGGCAAGCGAAACATCGGCCGTTCGATATATGGCGTTGATCTGCCGATGGGGATGTCCCTCGAGCGAACGCACGGCAACATCGAACTGACAACGGCGCAAGATGAGCGCGGGAAGAATGCTCACACCCAGGCCGTCCTCAACCATGGCCATAATCGCATAGTCATCCCAGGTCGACAGCTTGGAGCACACCGTCAGTCCCGCCCGACGGAACAGCGGCGTAATCTCGTCATCGGTGCCGCGTTCTAGCAGAATAAACTGCTCGTTGGCTAAATCGGCAAGAGAAACGACCTCCGCCGTGGCAAGCAAAGAGTCTGCCGGTACTACCGCCATCAACTCGTCGCGCACCAAAGACCGCGATGCCATGCCGTTTTCTCGGGGCTCACGCGGGATAAAGCCCAGGTCGCAGCGGCCTTCCGCCACCCATTGCTCAATCTCGGAGTAATCACCCATCAGCAGCTCGTAATCGACATCCGGATGATCGGCGCGAAAGCGCGCGATCACCGGCGGCAGTACATGAGTCGCCACACTCGAAAACGTACCGATGCAGATTTTGCCGCGCATGAGTCCACGCATCTCATCCACCCGTCGCTGCAAACGAACAAATTCCTCGCATAACGCCTCGATCGCCGGCATGACCTGCCGCCCGTCGGCAGAAAGAGCCACGCCCTCGCGACTGCGGTCGAGCACCTTAAAACCCCAGTCGGCCTCAAGATCGGCCACCATACGGCTCACGCCCGACTGCGAATAGCTCAACCGCTCGGCAGCACGCGTAAAGCTTCCGGCGCGCACCGTCTCCAGCAGCACCTGCATCTTTTGAATATTCGTTTCCACGACACGCCTCCACCTTTACATGAATTTTTGTCATGTTAGCCATGCATTATATTCGCTTTTCTTCTATTGCCAGTTCACCCATAGTAAACATGCTCGAATATAGAGGGGACGGAAGCGCATGGACAACGGACTGTTTACGTACTTAGCAGCATTGCTATTGTTTGGCTCCAACGGCATCATCGCCGCTGCCATCGCGCTGCCGAGCTCCGATATCGTGCTACTACGCACGTTTTTGGGCGCGCTCTCGCTTGTCACTATCCTTGCCATCACCCAACGCCATAAACTGCAGGCGCCATCTCGTCCCCGCGAAGCCGCAGCCCTCCTCCTCTCGGGAGCCGCGCTGGGCGCCAGCTGGATTTTTCTGTTCCGCGCCTACCAGACGATCGGCGTCGGCGTGTCCTCGCTGCTGTACTACTGTGGCCCCATCATTGTCATGGCGCTCTCCCCACTCATCTTTGGCGAAAAACTGACCGGCGGCAAAATCGCCGGGTTTATCGCCGTTGCTTGCGGTGCTTTTCTCATTGCAGCGCAAGGTCTAGGCGGCAATATGCCCATTGCAGGTATCGCCTGCGGCATCGCCTCGGCATTTTGCTATGCGCTGATGGTCATCGCTAGCAAGGGTGCGCCACACATCGAAGGCCTCGAGAACTCCACGCTCCAGGTGAGTGCCGCCTTTGTGACCGCGCTGGTCCTCACGCTCATCACGCAGGGCGCTCCCTCATTCCTGCCCGCCGGCGTCGCCACCAGTATTGATTGGCGCGCCGTCGTCATGCTCGGCGTCGTCAACACCGGCATCGGTTGCCTGCTCTACTTTAGTGCCGTCGCCAAGCTGCCCGTCCAGACCGTCGCGGTCGTCGGCTACCTCGAGCCGCTTTCGGCCGTCGTGTTCTCGGCCGTCCTTTTGGGCGAAGCCATAACACCGGTCCGCCTGATGGGCGCCGCGCTTATCATCGGCGGCGCGATTTTTTGCGAACTCGCCGGCAAACGCGCAAGCGCCAAGGCTGGCATAGCCCAGACAGCACGTGCTTAAAAGCCCCTGTTTTGAAATGCTACCTACGTACATAAATAATCCCCAGCTGGGGATTATTGTCTAAAATAACCTGATGTGCCAAACTGCTCTTGTATGTATAAAGACGGCATAAAGATTTTCTGTCCTAGACAGATAACCGGATGTCTAAGGGAGTCCACGTGGCACACAACAAACTGGAGGCAAGCCCCCAAGACCAGCGCGGGCAAGGCGGGCACGGAGCCATCCCCCTCTCCGCTGGCATGCTGCTTGTAACGCTCGGCGTCGTCTATGGCGACATCGGCACGAGCCCCATGTACACCATGAAATCAATCGTCGCCAACAACGGCGGCATCGGTACCGTCAGCGAGGACATGATCCTGGGCGCGCTTTCGCTCGTCATCTGGACCATGACGCTCGTGACCACGGTCAAGTACGTGGTAATCGCCATGAAGGCCGACAACCACAACGAAGGCGGCATCTTCGCCCTGTTCAGTCTCGTGCGCAAGGTGGCGCCATGGCTGATTCTCCCCGCCATGATCGGCGGCGCGGCACTGCTCGCCGACGGCATCCTCACCCCCGCGGTCACGGTCACCACGGCCATCGAGGGTCTGCGCACCATCGAATGGGGCCATGCGCTGCTGGGTGACGGCCAGACCAACGTCATCATCATCACCATCATCATTATCTGCGGCCTGTTTGCCATGCAGCGCGCCGGCACCTCGTCGATCGGCAAGCTGTTCGGCCCGCTCATGACGCTGTGGTTCCTGTTCTTGGCTGGCGCCGGCCTGTTCAACATGCTCGGCAACCTGTCCATCCTACGCGCGCTCAACCCCATCCGCGGCATCATGTTCCTGTTCTCGCCCATCAACCACTCGGGCATCATGGTGCTCGGCTTCGTCTTCCTGTCGACGACCGGCGCCGAGGCGCTCTATTCGGACATGGGTCACGTGGGCAAGGCTAACATTTACGCATCCTGGCCGTTCGTAAAGGCAGCCCTCATCCTTAACTATCTGGGTCAGGGCGCTTGGCTGCTCGCCAACAATTCCAATCCCCAGATGCTCGCGATGGATATCGTCAACCCGTTCTATATGATGCTCCCCGAGCCCCTGCGCCCCTTTGCCATCGTGCTTTCGGCCGTGGCGGCCATCATCGCCTCGCAGGCGCTCATCACCGGCTCGTTCTCGTTGGTTTCGGAGGCAACGCGCCTCAACCTTATGCCGCATCTGCGCATCCACTACCCCAGCGACACCAAGGGCCAACTCTATATTCCGCTCGTCAACAACATCATGTGGGTCGGCTGTATCTTCATCGTGCTGCTGTTCCAAAACTCCGAGCGCATGGAGAGCGCCTACGGCCTCGCCATTACCGTGACCATGCTCATGACCACGACGCTTTTGACGAGCTACATCGCCGGCATCCTCAAGCACAAGCTGGGCGCCTGCGTCTTCGCCCTGCTCTTTGGTGCCATTGAGCTGTGCTTCTTCGCTTCGTGCCTCACCATGTTCTTTGACGGCGGCTACGTCATGATCTTCCTGGCCGCGCTGCTGTTTGGCCTTATGTACGTGTGGCGCCGCGGCACCGCCATCGAGCGCACGCAGACGATCCTGCTGCCCGTCTCCAAGTACATTGACCAGCTCGGCCGCCTGCGCAACGACGAGACCTACCCCGTGCTCGCCGACAATCTGGTGTTCCTTACCAACAGTCCCGACCCGCTCACGCTCGACCGCGACGTGCTCTACTCCATCTTGGACAAGCACCCCAAGCGTGCCAAGGCATATTGGTTCATCAACGTACACGTTACCGACGAGCCCTATACGCACGAGTATTCCGTTGAGACCTTTGGCACAGGCTTCCTGTTCCGCGTGCGCTTGGACCTGGGTTTTAAGGTCAACCAGCGCATCAACGCCTATCTGCGTCAGATCGTCGGCGACCTGATGGCTTCGGGCGAGCTGCCGCCGCAGCACCACACCTACTCCATCTACGAGACGCGCGGCAACGTGGGCGACTTCCGTTTTTGCATGCTGCGCAAGATGCTCGCCCCCGAAACGGACATCAACCGCAATGACCACCGCGTGATGGCCATCAAGTACGCCGTCCGCCGCGCCTGCGGAAGCCCGGCACGCTGGTACGGTCTTGAGAACTCGGCCAGCATCGTCGAGTACGTGCCGCTGTTTGCCCGCATGCGCCCGGCCGTTAAGCTCGTGCGCACCCAGGTGCCGCTCGAGGTTCAGATTGAAGAGGCCGAGGAAATGGAAGTCGACATCTTCTCGGACGACTTGGTCAACGGCAACGAGGCCGGCAAGAGCATGAACGTCGATCCCACCGAGCTGCTCGAGAGCGTCGCCGATACGCCCGAACAGCAACTCGACGGACTCGAGAGCACCCAGCTCAACGACGCCAACTTCTAGCGCCGTCACCCATCGACGATAGCGGCCCTGCACCTCGCGAGAGATGCAGGGCCGTCTTGTATTGCAGTAAAGCTAGCGGCTACGAACGACGCGGCTCGGGAACCACGAGTCTATCGGGGCTCGCGCCCTCGGCATCCGTCAGGCTCACGTAGCGAATCGACGGATCCCCATACATCGCGTAGTAATAATTGCCCGTGCGCGCGCTAAAGCATCCGGTATAGATAGTCTTCTCGAACTTGCCATCGCCCATCCTGGACGCCCCCTCAATCATCACCACGCCCTCGAGTGAACGGAACATGCGGACGACGTTTTCGGTCTCGCTCTCCTTTTGCGGGTAATTGGCATTGAGGTACGCCGCCTTTACAAAACGGCTCGGCGAATAGCAGTCACCCGGAATACCGCGCATGCCGGCACCCGCGCCATAGGGCTTGAGCTCGGCGCCACGCCATGTCGCCGTCTGCGGAAAATCGCTTGTGGCCGTGATATAGGTGCGCAGGTTTTCCATGTGCCACGGGAAGGTGGGCTGATTGGCAAGGGTGTCGACCGGATCGTCGTATACATGCAGGCCGTCAGCCATCATCTCGACCACGATGCTACGCTGGCTGTCGCCGATAATCCAATGGAGCAGCGACACGCCCAGCCCCTCTCCTGCAGATTTGGCGACAATCACCGTATCGCGCAGCGCAGCCTCGACCTCGTCGACCGTCGAGAACGTCGCTGCCACCCACAGGGGAAACTCATAGGCTGCGATATTGGTCTTGCCGTCGACAGGGTCCTCGGCATACTCGGCATAACCCGGGAAATTGAGACCCGCCACGGCGAGGCCCGCATCGTTGCCGCAGTCGAAGAACATGGGATAGTTCTTGTAATCGATGCACATACCGATCACCGCGTGTGCCGCTGTTGCGTCGTCGATAAACGAATACGGAATGTGAAACCCGCGCGGCATCACGCGAACCTGTTGGCCGTAGTCAAAGCTCCAGTCGAGGTTGCGGCCTAGATACATGTGGCCGGAATTATCGGTAAATCGAATGCTCGTACACATAGCGCCTCCCAGCTTTACGTTCTTGCTAAGGTTATTGTCACCAAACAAAGAGGCGCTAAACACAAAAACCCGGACATGACAACAATGTCACGCCCGGACTATTCAAGCAGGATAAACTCAACCAAGTTAACCCCGCAGGTCGTCTAAGGGGTCAAAGTGCCGCAGATTGCCACGAAAGAGGAGCGAAGCGTACTTAAGGTACGCGAGCGACGATTGAGCGGCAAGGTGCGGTGCTTTGGTCCCCTTAGACCAACTTTCCTAGACAGTGATCAATCATGTGTTGAATCATTTGAGCCTCGAAGCCGACGAAGCCCTGCTTGCGCTCGCGCATCTTGCCGTCTACGATCACGTCATAAGCGACCTTGCACTTGATGTAGCGCGTGGACTTGGTGATCTCGTCGTGCGTCAGGCAGCTCTCCTCCATCTTGCTGGCGCCCAGGCCAAACACCAGACGGGGGTTGTAGAGCACGTGGGGCTCGCCGGCGTCGTCCAGGTAGACGCAGACCTTCTTGGTAACGCCAATCTGGTTGGCGGCAAGGCAGCCGGCGTCCTCGAGCGACTTGATGGTATCGATCAGGTCCTGTGCGACCGACTCGTCCTCGACAGTCGCAACCTCGCAACGCTGGGACAGGATAGCCTCGTCGTGGCAGAGCTCTTTAATCATACGTTCCTCCATAGGGGTCGTTGTAACTGCTTAAGTATACGGTACCCACACATTTTCATGCGAAAAATACCGTCCGTCTGCTACAAAGCGCCGAACATCAACATGCGAGGAACAACAGCGTCGTAAAGGGGCTATAGTGAGAACGTTCGTGTCAATCGGCCTAAACTCGGGGCCGAACAAGGAAAGGGTATGCATGGACGAACTTTTTCACGTCAGTGAGCGCAAGTCCACAATCGGGACCGAACTTCGCGCTGGACTGACAACGTTCCTGGCAATGGCCTACATCATTGCCGTCAACCCCGCGGTGCTCTCGGGCGCCGGCATCGATGCGGGAGCGCTCGCCTGCGCCACCTGCCTGGGCGCCGGCATCATGACCATCTGCATGGGTATCTTCGCCAACCGCCCGCTCGCCTGCGCGTCGGGCCTGGGCATCAACGCCATGATCGCGGGCATCGCCACCACCATGTGCGGCGGCGACTGGCACGTTGCCATGAGCGTTATCTTCCTCGAGGGTATCGTCATCTTGCTGCTCGTCCTGTGCGGCCTGCGCGAGGCCATTATGGACGCCATCCCCGTGGTCCTGCGCCACGCCATCTCGGTTGGCTTGGGCCTGTTCATCGCCATGATCGGCCTGTGCGACGCCGGCATTATCACCGCTGGCGCCGGTACGCTCGTCGGCCTGGGCGACATCGCCTCCCCCACCTTTATCGTCGGCATCATCTCCATCATCGTGACGGTTGCCCTGGCTTCCCGCAACGTGCCGGGCTCGCTGCTCATCGGCATCATCGTCGCCGTTATCGCCGGTATCCCGCTGGGCGTCACCCATGCGCCCGAGGGTCTCATCGCACCGCTCGACTTCTCGACCTTTGGCGCCCCGTTTGCCAGCACCGCCGATGGCAACATGGCCATCGTGAAGGTTCTGACCGACCCGATGCTGCTCGTCGTTGCCTTCTCGCTGCTCATGAGCGACTTCTTCGACACCATGGGCACCGCGATGGCCGTCGCCAAGCAGGGCGAGTTCTTGACCGAGGACGGCAATGTCGAGGACATCCGCCCCATCCTGGTCGTCGACTCCGTGGCCGCTGCTGCCGGTGGCTTTATGGGCGTCTCCTCCATCACCACCTTCGTCGAGTCCACCTCTGGCGCTGCCGACGGTGGCCGCACGGGCCTCACCTCCGTCACCACCGGCGTGCTGTTCATTCTCGCCGCGTTCTTCTCCCCCATCGTCACCATCGTTTCCAGTGCCGCCACCTGCGGTGCTCTGGTCTACGTCGGCTACCTCATGATGAGCGAGGCCTCCGAGATCGACTGGTCCGACGTGTCGCAGGGTTTCCCGGCGTTCATGATTGTCGCCGGCGTGCCCTTCACCTACTCCATCTCTGCCGGAATCGGCCTGGGCTTTATCGCCTACGTGATCGTCGCGCTCTTTAAGGGCGAGGCCTCCAAGATCAAGCCGCTCATGTGGATCGCAGCCCTTGCCTTCCTCGTCTACTTCTTTGTAGCGTAGCGGCAAAGCTGCCAAAGCAGAACACCAAAGCGCGGAGTCGCATCGAGCGGCTCCGCGCTTTTCTTTTAAAGCCAGGCAACGCACGGACGCGCGATGTATTGCTTCCCAAGTTTTGGACATTTTGCCCTCCAAACGGCACTACCGCCGGCTTCATCCTGCAGATATGCTGGGCGTAATCGCATAGGCCCTATGAGGATGGGAGTAACCATGGCCGCCTTGTTCACGACCCCCAAGCGCAATGACAAAACCTCTGGAGCCCATTTTGTCGAGCCCGACGTGCGCCGTCGCACGCTGCTCGCACACGGCAGCTGGCGCCGCGTGACGCGCCGCATCGTTGTAGGCGCCGTATGCGCGCTTACGGTGAGCTCGCTGCTCATGCCGAGCGTCTCGCTCGCGGCCGAGTGGGTCAACGTCGGCGGCACTCAGTACAACACTGCAGCAGGCGACGAGGCCGGCACCTGGGCCTGGGACGGCGCCGACGATATGAAGCTCAACGGCTATAACGGCGGCGCGATCGAGGCAGCGGGCAAGCTCAACGTGAGCTACGAGGGCGACAACATCGTCACTAACGGCGACGGCCGCGGCATCAAGGTTAAGGATGGCGCGAACGAGAACGCCGAGCTTAATATTCAGGGCGACGCGTCCAGCACGCTCAACGTGACATCTTCTCGTGACGCCATCACTTCCGTCGGCAGCATCAACATCGACGGCGCTGGCACTGTCAACGCCACGAGCACCGAGCACGATGCCATCGATGCCGGGGGCGATGTCACCATCAAGGGCTCGGGAAACGTTAACGCCACGGGCGATTCGGATGGCATCAGGGCCGACGGCAACATCACGATCGACAACAGCGGAACCGTCACCGCCAAGGCCACCGAGGATCAGGGTATCGATGCTAACGAGAACCTCATCATAAAGGGCGGCGGCAAGGTAGAGGCAAGCTCTATCAAAGACAATTCGATTTGGGCCGACGGCAACATCGAGATCTCGGGTGGCAGCCAGGTCAAGGCAAGCTCCGAGGAAGACGCCGCCATCGACGGTAAAAACAGCCTCACGGTCACGAACGCTTCCCTCAACGCAAGTGGCGTTGGGTATGGCATCTATGTCTACAAGGGCATCACGTTCGATGGCGCAACCGTAACGGTCCGTGCAAGCGCAGGGAACGATGAAGCCAGCGCCCTCTTCACCGACGAGGACGACATCGTCATCAAGAACGGCTCGATCGTGGATGCGTTCGCAGAAGGCCAGTTCTCGACCGCAATCTCCACCAGAAACTACTACCCCAACGAAGCGGGTGGTCACATCTACATTAGTGACTCCGTTGTCAAGGCTATAGCCCGCTATGTCGAGTCCGGTAGCGACGGCCCCGATCACTACAGCAACGACCAAAGCGGCGCGGTCATTCCCGAGCATAGGGGCGTGAACATCGGCATCTTTGCCCGGACCAAGGAGGGCATCACGCCCGCGACCATCTCGATTGTCCGCAGTAAGGTCACAGCTGAGGGAGACACGGCGGCAATCTTCGCCCTTGCCGTGAGCGCGGACGGCGAGACAATCGGCACCATCGAGATCGAAGGCGCTCCCATCCAGACGCCCACAGGCGGCAAGATCATTGGCTATCGCAACAAGGAAGAACTCGATGACGGCATCTTCTACGTGGTGGGTCAAACCATCGGCACGGGCGACGCTGTGATCGACTCCCCCTATAACGAAGCTGTCGCCAAGAGCACGGTCATCGCGCCTCCCGAGGAGATCAAACCCGAGGAGAAGCCAGGCGAGACCAAGCCCGAGGGTTCCAAGTCCGAGGGCACGAAGACGACCAAGACCGTTGCAGTTGCAGCCACGGGAGCCAAGACCACCGGCAAGCTCGCGGCAACCGGCGACGCCTCGAACGCAGCCATCGTGGCAGCCGCCCTTGCAGGAACAGCCGCCATCGCCGCGGGCGCCGTGGTGAGCCGCAAGCGCTCGTAAACACTTTTTCGCACGGGACGGGTGGATCGCGGCCTTTGCCTTCCTCGTCTACTTCTTCGTAGCGTAAAGGCAAGGCTGCAAAAGCTGAACAATAAAGCGCGGAGTCGCCATGCGGCCCCGCGCTTTTCTTTTAGCGCCGGTCCCTGCGCCGGCGTGCGGCCTATTTCTCCCCCATTTTGGCCATTTTGCCCTCCAAGCGGCACTACCGCCGGCAACATCCAGCAGATACGCTGAATCTAGTCGTATAGGCCCTATGAGAACGGGAGCAACCATGGCAGCCTTGTTCACGACCCCCAAACGCAATGACACTACCGCCGGAACCCATGTTGCCGAACCCAACGTTCGCCGTCGCATAGGACTCGCGCACGGCAGCTGGCGCCGCGTGACGCGCCGCATCGTCGCGGGCGCCGTGTGCGCGCTCACGGTGAGCTCGCTGCTCATGCCGAGCGTCTCGCTCGCAGCGGAATGGGTCAAGGTCGGCGGCAACAAGTACAACACCGCGGCGAGCGACGAGGCCGGTACCTGGTCGTGGGACGGCGCCGACGACTTGAAGCTCAACAACTATAACGGCGGCGAGATCCAGGCCGCAGGCAAGCTCAACGTGAATTACTCGGGAACCAACATCGTCACTGCCGAATGGATCGAAAGCATCAACGTTTCTCATGGCACTAACGAGAATGCCGAGCTCAATATCCAAGGCGACGAGGGCGGCACGCTCAGCGTGACATCTACTGAGGACGCTATCCTCACCACGGGTAATATCAACATCGACGGAGCCGGATCCGTCAACGCCACGAGCACTGGGTTTGATGCCATCAATGCCGGAGGTGATCTCGCTATCAAAGGTTCGGGCAACGTCAACGCCACGGGTGCATCGGATGGCATCAGGGCAAACGGCAATATCACGATTGACGACAGCGGAGCCGTCACCGCCAGGGCTACCAAGGACAAGGGTATTGGAGCCGACAAGAACCTCACCATCAAGGGTGGCGGGACGGTCGAGGCAAGCTCAGCCGATGGTGAGGCCCTTTGGAGCGGCGGCAATATCAACATCTCGGACGGCAGCCAGGTCAAGGCAAGCTCCGAGAAAGACGCTGCCGTCGAGGCCAAGGGCAGTCTCGCAGCCACAAACGCCTCCCTCAACGTAAACGGTGTTGAATATGGCGTCTATGCCCACAAGGGCATCACCCTCGATCATGCAAACGTGACGGTCCGTGCAAGTAAAGGCAGATACGGTGGCGCCAACGCCCTCTTCACCTACCAGGACGACATCGTCGTCAAGAACGGCTCCACCGTGGACGCGTTTGCGGAAGGCGAGGTTTCGGCTGCATTCTCCACCAGAAACGATCGACCCAACGAGAAGGGCGGCCACATCTACATCAGCGACTCCGTTGTCAAGGCCATAGCCCGCTATGTCGAGAACAGCAACGGCCCCATCCCCTACAGCGAAAACCAAGATGGCGAGACGAGGCGCGAACCCCAAGGCGAGAACATCGGCATCATCGCCCAGACCAGCGAGGGCGTCACACCCGCAGCCATTTCGATCATCCGCAGCAAGGTAACGGCCGAAGGAGATACAGCGGCAATCTTTGCCCGTGCCATGAGCGCTGACGGCAAGACAATCGGCACCATCAAGATTGAGAACGCCGCCATCCAGACGCCCGAAGGCGGCAAGGTCATTGACTATCGCAAGCTCCGTGACGGCATCTACGAGGCAGGCCAAGCCATCGGCACGGGCGACGCCACGGTCGACTCCCTCTATATCAAAGCAGTCGCCAAAAGTACGACCATCGCACCTCCCGAGGTAGCCAAGCCGGAAGACCCCAAGCCCGACGAGACCAAGCCCGCAGAAAGCAAGCCCGCGGAGTCCAAGCAGAACCCCAAGCCTGAGGGCTCAAAGCCGACCAAGGCCGTTGCGGCTTCAACCACGAAAGCCAAGACTACCGGCGTGCTCGCGGCAACCGGCGACACCTCGGGTGCGGCCATCGTGGCAACCGTCCTTGCGGGAACAGCCGCTATCGCCGCAGGCACCATGGCGAGCCGTAAGCGTTCTTAGACGCCTCTGCGCACATGGCAGCTCCCGCGAAGGCCCCGAGCCCCAGCACCGTTTAACAACGCCACCGCCGAGCTCCCCTCCGGCGGTGGCGTTTTCCATATGCGTCCGCAGGGGATGCACGAGATTGTCTTTGGTCTAGCCCAACCGGCATACGCTGGCGTGCGACAATTGGGGCTGCCGATATCACAACACTGAGAGAAGCCCGTCATGGAAGCGCATCAAAAGCAGATAACCGTTTATTCGAATCATACGGAAAGCGCGCCTGTCATCTACCTTCCTGTGGTCGTGGGCGACGGCAGCGAGGTTTATAAGTGTTGCCGAGAGCTCGACTGTCCGCCATTCGCCCTCGTCACCATTGGCGGGCTCGATTGGAATCGCGAGCTGAGCCCCTGGGCATGCGACGGGACCGTACGCGATGCCGAGCCTTTCGGCGGCCAAGCTGCCGATTTTCTTGATGAGCTGCTGAATCAGATAATCCCCCAGGTCGAGTCGTCGCTTCCTCAGCCGCCCACCTGGCGCGGCATTGCCGGCTACTCGCTCGCGGGCCTCTTCGCACTCTGGTCCCTCTGGCAAACCGACGCCTTTGACCGCGCCGCGAGCGCATCGGGGTCGCTATGGTTTCCCGACTTTGTCGACCGTGCCAGCACGGCCCCTTTTGCCGGCAGCCCGCAAGCCGTCTACCTGTCACTCGGCAAAAAGGAAACCAAGACGCCCAACCGCATGATGCGGCATGTACTCGACGACACACGCGCGATGGAAGCGTTGCTCGTCGAGCGCGGCATTCCAACAACGCTGGAGCTCAACCCCGGCAATCACTTTGCCCAAACCGACTTACGCATGGCCCGCGGCATCCACTGGATACTGACACATTAAAAATGGTGCCCACACGCATATACGCATGGGCACCATATCTTGTTTTAGCTGAACGCAGCTGCTACTCAGCAGCCTCCTCAAGCTCGGAGACATCAAACTCAAAGTCGTTACCCGGCAGGATGGCGTTGAGCACAATGCCCACCAGTGAGCCCACGGCAATGCCGGACAGCGAAATGGTCACGCCGCCCAGCTCCAACACGATGGCGCCGGCGGTGCTGTACGCGATGCCGAGCGAAAGCACGAGCACCAGCGCGGCAACCAGCACGTTGCGGTTGTTCTGGAAATCGACCTGGTTCTCGATGAGGTTGCGGACGCCCACAGCGCTGATCATGCCGTAGAGCACGAGCGACACACCGCCGATCACACACGCCGGCATGGCCGCAATGACAGCCGCGAACTTGGGGCAGAACGAAAGCACGATGGCGCAGCAGGCGGCAATGCGAATCACACGCGGGTCGAACACACGCGTAAGCGCAAGCACGCCGGTGTTCTCGCCATACGTGGTGTTGGCCGGAGCGCCAAAGAGCGACGCCAAGATGGTCGCCAGGCCATCGCCGAGCAGGGTACGGTGCAGACCGGGATCGGCAATGTAATTGCGTTCGCAGGTAGAGCCAATGGCGGAGATATCGCCAATGTGCTCAATCATGGTCGCAAAGGCCAGCGGCATGATGGTGATGATAGCCGTCGTGGCAAGACCGCTATCGAACTGCGGGCCAAAGAGCGCAAACACGGTGTTGTCCCACACGATGGGCAGACCGACCCACGGAGCGGCGGCAACGCCCGAAAAGTCAACCTCGCCCAGCACCGCCGCGACAGCATAGCTCACCACAACGCCCAGCAAAATCGGCACGATCTTGACCATGCCGCGGCCCCAGATGTTGCAGATGACGATCACGGCCACAGCGACAACGGCAACAAGCCAGTTGGTCTGGCAGTTGGCAATGGCAGAGCTCGCCAGGATCAGGCCGATGGAAATGACGATGGGGCCGGTCACCACCGGCGGAAAGAAGCGCATGACACGCTTGGCGCCAAATGCGCGGAACAGCGCCGCCAGCACCGGATAGAGCAGGCCGGCGCAGGCAACGCCCAGGCAGGCGTAGGGCAAAAGCTCGGCCTCGCCGTTGGGTGCAATGGCGGCATAACCCGCGATAAAGGCAAACGACGAGCCCAGAAACGCGGGCACCTTACCGCGCGATAGAAAATGAAACAGCAGCGTGCCGATGCCGGCGAACAGAAGCGTCGCCGAAACGGAAAGGCCGGTGAGCACAGGCACGAGCACCGTGGCTCCGAACATCGCAAACATGTGTTGCAAACCCAACACAAACATGCGCGGGCGGCCGAGCGACGATGCATCGTAGATGGCATCGGTGACGGCGGGCGTCGAGGATTGGGACATGGAAGTCCTTTCATGATGGAAGGGCGATCAGGCATATCGGATAACCTGCCCGAACGATACGATCCGAACCATTGTACGTGATACGCCATGTCTCGCACGCGCCGTCACCTGCAAACGGTAGCGTTACTTCCAAACGCGCTCGGAAATGCGCTTGACCAGCGCGATCTTTGCCCACTGTTCGTCCTCGGTCAGTTTGTTGCCAATCTCACAGCTGGCAAAGCCGCACTGGGGCGACAGGTACAGGTTCTCGAGCGGCACATACTTTGCGGCCTCGTGGATACGTTCGACGATGGCATCCTCGTCCTCGAGCTCAGCGGCCTTGGTGGTCACCAGGCCCAGCACGACCTTCTTGCCGGGAGCAACATACTTGAGCGGCTCAAAGCCACCGGCGCGCGGCGTATCGAACTCAAGGTAGAACGCGTCGACATCCTCGTGCGCAAACAGGTACGGTGCAATGGGATCGTAACCACCCTCGAAGGCATACGTGGAGTGATAGTTGCCGCGGCACACGTGCGTGTTGATAACCAGATCGTCGGGCTTGCCCGCGATGGCAGCATTGTTGAGCGCCACGCCCAGCTCGCTCACCTTTTGCAGGTTAACCGGACTCATGCCGGTCTTGGACACAAAGTCGGTATCGCAATAGATGCCCCAGGTGCAGTCATCAAATTGGATGTTGCGGCAGCCCGCGGCATACAGGTCGGCAATCACGGTGCGGTATGCTACGGCAATGGCATCGGCGAGCTCTTCGTCGGTCTTATAGACGGCACGCAGGCTCTCCTGCTGGCCATCACAGCGGTCGAGTGTGACTTCGGAGAACGTCTGGATCGGCGCCGGAATGGTCTGGCGCGCGATCTGGCCCTCACCCTCGAGCGACTTGACAAATTTGAAGTGCTCGACGAACGGATGGTTCTCGCCGCTAATGGGACCGGTTACCGCGGCGGTGTCGGCGGTAGTCTCCTCATCGTGAAACATGTAGCCCGTGCGCGAGGCGCGGCGCTCAATGCCGTTGAGTCCCCACATAAAATCGAGGTGCCAGTAGCTGCGGCGGAACTCGCCATCGGTAATCACCTGCAGGCCGGCAGCCTTCTGCTTGGCCACTAAGTCGCGGATGGCCTCGTCCTCGACGGCCTTAAGGCCGGAAGCGTCGAGTTTACCCGCGACATAGGCGGCACGGGCATCCTTTACAGCCTGCGGACGAAGAAAACTGCCGACGATATCGGCGCGAAACGGCGCGTTCGGTTGAATCGAAGTGCTCATAGGTATCTCCCTTTGCATTGGTTGCTTTACTGGGACAGAGTATGAGCGCTCATATGGTCATCGTAAAATATACGTTTATAACAGTTTGATATAGATACTTCCTATACCAGTCTGGACTGTCATAAAGAGACTTGAACCGTGCGGAGCACAGCAGCCTAGATATGCTGACGAATCGCGTCGATATAGGCCCGACCGTAGCGCGTGAGCGTCGTGTTCTTGCGCGTGATGATGCCAATCTCCATGTACTCGTCCACGTCGAGCGGAATCGAGATAATGCCGGGGCCGTTGAGCTCGTGGCTGATCACGCCCGAGCATACCGTGTAGCCGTTGAGGCCCATGGCCAAATTGAACAACGTCGCACGGTCGCGCACGCGGATATTTTTGCGACGCTCGAACGTCGAGGTCAGCTCCTCGGAATAGTAAAACGAGTTGTAGCTGCCCTGCTCGTAGGACAGGAACGGGTAGTCTTCCAGATCCTCGAGCGTCACGCTGGAGCGGCCCGCCAGCGGATGGTCGGCGCAGACGAAGACATGCGGCGTGGCGCAGAAGAGCCCTTCGAACACGAGCTCGTTGGCGGCAAGCATGCGCTCGATGACCTCGCGATTGTGCTCCGACAGATACAGGATGCCGAGTTCGCTTTTCATATGCGCGACATCCTCGATAATTTCGTGGGTCTGCTCCTCGCGCAGGGTAAAGTCGTAGCGCGCGGCATCGAACTCGCGGATCACATCGACAAACGCATTAACGGCAAAGGAATAATGCTGGCAGCTCACACTAAAGTGCGGCACCTGCTCGGACGTACCTTTGTACTTGCCCTCGAGCAGGTCGGCCTGGTCGAGCACCTGGCGCGCGTACCCCAAGAAGGTCTCGCCTTCCTCGGACACAATGACACCCTTGTTGGTGCGCTCAAAGATATGCACACCCATCTCGTTTTCGAGATCGCGGATCGACGCGGTAATCGAAGGCTGCGACACAAAGAGCCGGCGCGAGGCCTCGGTGATGCTGCCGCATTCGGCAACTTTGACGACATATCTGAGTTGCTGGAGCTTCATGGCTTTCTCCCTAGACGTTTGTGACGTCGAAACCCGCCGTGTCCATTTGGCTCATAAACGACGGCATCTCCCCCGTCGCGGCGCAGGCGGCAATCTGATGCAGAGCCCCGGCAACCGCATCATCTGCCGCAGCGCCGATATGCCAGCGTGCGGCAGCCGTGACGGCCTCGTTGGCATTGGCGACTGCAACGGAGTTGGGAACGGCATCGATCATGGGCAAATCGTTATCGGAATCGCCGAATACGGCCACCTCGTCGGGCATCAGGCCCAAAGCACGCGCCAGCTCCAGCGCAGCGCAGCCCTTGTCCCAGCCGGTCGGAAGAACGTCGAACAGGCGCACGCGGTTGTTGGGAAACACGAGCGAGAGCTCCGGCACCTCAGCGGCAACACGCTCGCGCAGCTCGGCGAGCTCCTCGCGCGAACGGGCACTCCAGATATTCGCCTTGTATACCGGGGCATCGTCAACGACAGGACGACAGGGAGCCTCTTCGCCCTTGAGCCACGCGTTGCCGCCTGACTCCATGGCGCGACGCACGCGCTCGGGATCGCTTGTCACGCAATAGGCGTCGTTGTCCCAAAAGTCATCACCCAGACGGTAGACCTTCAAGTACGTATCGTCGGTCTCCTGTTCAAAATAATCGGCTAAGCGCATAAGGGCATCGTTGTCGATTGCGCGCGAAGCGACTACTTCGCCATCGACAAACATCACCTGGCCGTTGCAAAACGCACCGGTCGAGAAGCACTCGGAGCGATTGCGGAACATCCAGCCCATCGCGGACGGCTGACGACCCGAAACCGGACCAAAGTGCAGACCCGCCGCCTGCATGGCATGAATGCCTTCGATGGCATAGTCGCTGGCGCCATCATGCCCGGCTGGAATCAGCGTATCGTCCATATCGGTCAGCACAAGTTTGATCATAGAGTCCCCCGTCATTTTCACCGTAACCATTGTAACGACCTGCCAATAAGGGACAGGTTTATTTTGACAGGTTTTATCTGGGAAAATGCAACGCCCCTGTTGCCACCTACCAAAATAAACCTGTCCCTATTTGGCAGGTGCGCTAGTATAGGGAGCAACAGATTCGATGCGGGAGTGCCGGCGGTGCAAACCACAAGGCTGAGAGGGCATGGGGCCCAATCCTTTGAACCTGTCAGTTAATGCTGGCGTAGGGAGCATGCCGCCTTTACAGGGGCGCTGTCTATGCACAGCGCCCCTTTTCTATGCCAAGGAGGCATGTGCAGTGATTGATTCGGAACAGCTTAAGCAACATATGGTCAAGGCCGTGGAGGAGATTCGCGCCACCAATCCGATGGCCGGTTCCATCACCAACACGGTGACGATCGACTTTGTCGCCAACGCGCAGCTCGCCGTGGGCGGTTCGGCCGCTATGGTCTATCTGCCCGACGAGGGCGAGGCGCTCGTTGCCGGCGGCGGTGCCATCTATCTCAACATGGGCACGCTCTTCCCCATCTACGAGCAGACAATTCCCCGCGCGGCCAAGGCGGCACACGACGCCGGCAAGCCTTGGGTGCTCGATCCGGTTGGTCTGGGCATCGGCAGCCTGCGTACCCAGTTGGTAAACGAGCTCAAGCAGTACAAGCCCGCCATCGTGCGCGGCAACGCCTCCGAGATCATCGCACTCGCCGGCCTGTGGGGTCTTGAGGGCGAAGCAGCCGATCTGAGCCGCGTACGCGGTGTCGATACCACCGACACGGTAGACGCCGCCCGCGATGCCGCCGTGGCGCTCGCCCGCTACACCGGCGGCGCCGTAGTGGTCTCGGGCGAAGTCGACCTGATCACCGACGGCACAACCGTGGCCAAGTCCCACGGCGGCAGCCCGCTCATGTCCAAAATCACCGGCTGCGGCTGCTCGCAGGGAGGCGTGCTGGCCGTGTACGCCTGTGCCGCCGACCCGTTTACGGCAGCCATCTGCGGCACCGCCGTCTACAACGTTGCCGGCACGCGTGCCGCCGCTGTCGCCGATGCCCCGGCAAGCTTTAAGGTCGCCTTTATCGACGAACTCTACCGCGCAACCGCCCAGGACATTGCCGACAACCGACTCGAGCTCGAGGAGGCATAGGCCATGTCCGATCCCGCAACCAATACCGGCATGAACACGCTCGTCGCCGTGGCCATCGCCCCCTGCGGCACCGGCGATGAGCTTTCCGCCGAGGTCGCCGAGGTCGTGCGCGTCATTCGCGAGAGCGGTCTTCCCAACCGCACCACCTCGATGTTCACCGAGATCGAGGGCGACTGGGACGAGGTCATGCAGGTCGTGCGCGACGCAACCTTTGTGTTGGCGAGCAAGGGCATCCGCACCGAAGTCGTGCTCAAAGCCGATATTCGGCCCGGATTTACCGACACCATGACCGGCAAGCTCGAGCGCATGGAAGCACAGATCAAAAAGCAGGAGGAAGCACGATGAGTATCCGCGACAACCTTGATATCTCGGCCTATCTGGTGCTCGGCCCCGAAAACACGCTCGGGCGCCCCGTGGGCGATGTGGTGGCCCAGGCACTCGACGCCGGCTTTACCTGCATCCAGGTGCGCTCCAAGGTGGCAAGCGCCCGCGAGATCATTGCGCTGACCGGCGACGCCGCGCAGGCAATCGCACAGGCCGGCAAGACCGGTCAGGTCGCTTTGCTGATTGACGACCGCCTGGACTGCGTACTCGCCGCGCGCGAGCAGGGCATTGCTGTCGACGGCGTGCACGTGGGTCAGAGCGACATTCCCGTCGAGGTCTGTCGCAAGCTGCTGGGGCCCAACGCCATCGTGGGCCTTTCCGCCCGTTGCGAGGAGATGCTCGAGTACGTCAAGACCGCCGACATGAGCCTAGTCGACTACCTGGGCATCGGCCCACTCCACGAGACCGAGACCAAGCGCGACTGCGGACGCGCGGCCGACGGCTCTATCATCACCAAGAGCTTTGAGGACCTGGCCGCCCTCCACGCGGCAAGCCCCGTGCCCATCGTGGTGGGCGGCGGCGTCAAGACGGCCGACCTGCCACAGCTCAAGGCCACCGGCGTCGACGGCTTTTTCGTGGTGAGCGCCGTCTGCAGCGCCGATGACCCCTACGCCGCGGCCAAGGAGCTCGTCGACACCTGGCAGCAGGCGTAAGTCTAGGCCGAGCAGCTGATTCGCAGCTTCATATCTTCAGCAATGGAAAGCACATCCCAGTTTGAGCCTCCATTCCGGGATGCGCTTTCCGCCGAGATGGCGGCAGCAGCCTCTACCCTGCCAGATATGCCTCCAGTGCCGGCAAGGTCGCCTCCGCATCGCGGCGACCAATCTGGTAGATGCGCTCAAGTTCATCGGGCTCGCGACACAGCGACGGCACCTTCACCGATTCGCTCGGACGCACCACAAAGATCTCGCCGGCAGCCTCGCGACGTGTCAGGTCATCGAGCGTGGCATTGTAGACCTCATGCCGGTGCTCAAGCGCTGCGACAAACTCCGGATAGTGACGGAACACGCGCCTCAGCATGGGCATCACGCTGTTGGGCTGCTTCACAAAGCCCGCCGGCTGCGTGAGTACCACGATATTGCGGTCATACCCCTGCGCAAACAGCCACGCGCTGGGAATAGAATCAGCCACGCCACCATCCAGATACTTATGCCCGTCAATAGCAACGGGACGCGTCGCCACGGGAATTGCCGACGACGCCCGAATCCACTCGATATCGCGCTCGTCGCCATACGGCAGATCGTGATAGACGGCCTTGCCCGTCTCGATATCGGTACACACGCACGTAAATCGCATGGGACAGGTGCGATACGCCTCCAAGTCGATGGGATCGCGCTCGATAGGCACCTCGTGATAAGCAAAGTCGGCATTGTACATATCGCCGGTTCGCAGCCAGCTGGTCACGCTCGCATAGCGCTTGTCGGCGCAATAGGCCTTGTTATAGCGAATGGCGCGGCCGATCTGGCGCGATTTAAAGTTGTAGCCAAACGCCGCGCCCGCCGAGACGCCCACCATATGGTCGCAGGTCAAACCGTGCTCCATCCATACATCGAGCACGCCCGCTGT
The DNA here is from genome assembly GCA_902493515.1 of uncultured Collinsella sp. Classification (GTDB taxonomy): domain Bacteria; phylum Actinomycetota; class Coriobacteriia; order Coriobacteriales; family Coriobacteriaceae; genus Collinsella. The sequence continues at coordinate 24,069 of CABUPE010000017.1, read as the reverse complement.
ATACATACCGCGGTAGCCGCCTCCCTCGAGCGCAAGCCCCACCGTGCGCGTCATATTTGACTGTGCCATGCGACCATCTCCGTTCCTGCGTTTTAAACCGGGACAAGTATACCCGTCAACATATATCGTCTCAGTCGCATTTTCATCGAACATCGCATCGTCGCGCTACCGCCTGTCGAATAATAGCCGTCCACAGCATGTGCACCCATATCCCCGCACTCGAGGAAAGCGGCTTTATGGTGACGCTCGACAAGCACATTTGGCAGATTGCGCCCGTCGACGGCGATCAAGGCCGCAGCACGCAGATCATTTCATCGATGCTCGAAATGGCGCAGTCGCTCCATCTGCCGGTCGTGGTCGAAGGCGTCGAGACAAATGAGCAGGCGAACATGCTACGACAAATGGGAGCCTGCCACGCTCAGGGCTTCCTCTACTACCGCCCCATGCCGGCAAAGGATTTTGAGGCATTGCTCGATGGTGGCAATAACAACTGATACGCTCGCGCGCAAAACACCACCGCCGAAGGGGGAATTTGCCTCCATTAGTTAACTTATATCCCCAATTCAAACCGAATTGGGGATATGATACAAACCGCTGTTCCGCCCAAGGAGGTTATCCATCATGAACGAATCATATCGCCTGGGCGAGCAATCGATTATTGCCTATCTTCAGCGACTTGCGAATGGCGTATCGACCGCCGAACTCGATGTTGCCGCGCTGCCTGCTGAGCTACGCGCTGTTGGTGAGCAACTGCAAAAGACGCATGCCATCCTACAACAAGAGCGCCAGCTGCTTGAGCGCAACGCCTATATCGATCCGCTCACCAACTTGGGCAACCGCAACGGATTCGACCGTCTCGTCGAGCAACTCTGGCGCAAAGGCGACCCCTTCACCTGCGCCTATATTGACATCGACCATCTCAAGCATTGCAATGATAGGTTCGGCCACGCCGAAGGCAACCGCTATATTCTGAGCATCTGCCGCACGCTCTCCGAAACCATGGAGCACGATGAGATGCTGTTCCGTATCGGTGGAGACGAGTTTGTGCTCATCTCGCTCTCCGCAAACGAGACTGAACTCGAGCAGCGCTTGGAGCAGGTACGTGCCGGACTGATCGAGGCGAGCTCAGGTGGCAAGGCGCCCATGATCGGCAGCTTTAGCTTTGGCTGCTCGCGCGTCGATCCACTTGCTGGCGACACGCGTCGCCAGATGACGATGGATGCCGATCGCAAGATGTATCGCTATAAGCTTATGCATCGTGTGCAGCAACCGAAAGACGATGACGCGCCGCAACGCCCAATCGTCGATCAGCTTCCCTGCAACGACCGGGTGTTCCAAGCGATCTCCATGAGCTCCGAGACGCGCTATCCGTTTATCCTCAATCTCGATACGGGCGAATCGCAATGGTCGGTTAACGCCGTGCGCGATTTTGACCTGCCCTCCCAGCACCCTTTTAACTCACTCGACATGTGGCTCGCCCGCGTTCATCCCGAGGACCGCGACAACGTACGCGCCGAGCTCGACATGGTGATAAACGGCACGTGGCACTTCCACTACATGCAGTATCGCGTAATGGATGCCACCGGAGCGTACGTGCTTTGCGACTGCACGGGCTACCGTTTGGACGGCACCGATACCGAGCCCAGCATGTATGTGGGCATTATCGTCAACCGAAGCCTAGCGGATACGACCGACTCAGTAACGGGCCTGGGCGATGTCCACGCACTGGTCAACGCTATTGGAGAGATGCGCCACGTGCCGCACGAGGCAGGTTTTATTGCCATTAAGGTCGACGATATCGCCGAGGTCAATGCCCGCTTTGGATTCGATGCAGGCGACCGCGTGCTCGCCGAAAGCGCCGCCTGCCTCATGGATTGTTCGCGCGGCAAGGGCCGCCTGTTCCGCTCGACGGGGCCGATGTTCGTGGCACTCTTCGATGAGCTCGGCCCCGAGGCGATCGACGAGATCGCAAGCGACATCGAACGGTTCCTGGGTTCTCCCGTGCTCATCGGCTCGCTTGAATATCAGCCGCCCATTCGCGTGGCCACGCTCCATCTGGACGGCGTCGACCGTCAGCCCGTTTCCATTTTGAACGAGCTCAAAGCGTTGCTTAAAGAGGCACCGCAAGTACCGGGCACCAAGCTGGACTAGCGTTGTGGGGCGCGATGTGAAACACAAGCCGTTTCACATCGCGCCCCACGTCATCTACCCTCTCGTGCGATAATCCTCCGCAGAAGTCACCGACAGCAGAGGGAGTTTGTGATGAAGGTTCTTTTGGTCAATGGCAGCCCCAAGGCAAACGGCAACACCGCCCGCGCACTCACCGAAGTCGCAGAGCAACTTAATGCAGAAGGCATTGATACCGAGGTGTTTCAGCTGGGCGCCAAGCCCATTCGCGATTGCATCGGTTGCGGCCAGTGTGGCAAGCTTGGCGGTCGCTGCACCTTTGACGACGACGTGGTCAACGAGCTGATCGCTGCCGCCGAACAGGCCGACGGCTTTGTCTTTGGCTCGCCTGTCTACTACGCGCACCCCAGCGGCCGCATTCTCTCGGCACTCGATCGCGCATTCTATGCAGGCGGACATGCCTTTGAGCTCAAACCCGGCGCCGCTGTCGCCGTCGCCCGCCGCGGCGGCACGTCGACCACGTTCGATGTGCTCAACAAGTACTTCACCATTAAGCAAATGCCCGTGGTTGCTTCCACCTACTGGAATAACGTGTTTGGCCGCGTGCCCGGCGACGCCGATGGGGATGCCGAGGGCCTTGCCACCATGCGAAACATCGGCAAAAACATGGCCTGGCTCCTGCGCTGCATCGAGGCAGGACAGGCCGCCGGCATCAACGCACCCGAGGCAGATCGAGCAACGACCAACTTCATTCGATAGAGCGGCGGGACCATGAATATTCAAATCTTCGGGACTAAGAAGTCCTTCGACACCAAGAAGGCCCAGCGCTATTTTAAGGAGCGCCGCATTAAGGTGCAGTTTATTGACCTTAAGGAAAAGGAGATGAGCAAGGGTGAGCTTACGAGCGTGATGCAAGCGGTCGGCGGTATCGACAAGCTGCTCAACCCCAAAGCCAAGGACGAGGAGACGCTCGCGCTCATTCAGCACCTTACCCCCAGTCAGCGCTTCGACAAACTGCTCGAGAATCAGCAGGTTTTGGCCGAGCCCATCGTGCGCAACGGCAAAAAGGCCACCGTCGGTTACTGCCCCGATGTGTGGGGAGCCTGGGAGTAGCCTGTGTTATTTGCCGGCGCGTGGGTATAAGAGCAGGCGTTTGGCATATGATTTAACTGTAAGCCATGTCTAACAAAGGAGGGCACATGCCCAACAAACCCGTGAAGATCATCATGCTTACCGGATACCTCGGTGCCGGCAAGACCACGCTGCTCAACCACATCCTCGCTAACGACGGCGGCATCCGCGCCGCCGTGATCGTCAACGATATCGGCGAGATCAACGTCGACGCCAGCCTTATCGCCGACGGCGGCCTTTCCGAGACCGACGACCTCATCCCGCTCACCAACGGCTGCATCTGCTGCACGCTTTCGGACGACCTTGCTAACCAGCTGCAGGGCATCGCCGATTCGGGCAACTTCGACTACATCATCATCGAGGCTTCGGGCATTTGCGAGCCTATCCCCATCGCCTACACCATCTCGAGCTTCTGCGACGAGGCCAAGGTGGGCGGCGAGCCCAAGCTCGCGCTCGACAACATCGTGGCCGTGGTCGATTGCGCCCGCATGTATGACGAGTTCAACGGCGGTCGCGACCTGCTGGCCGAGGATATCGACGAGGACGACATCGAGAGTCTGCTCATCCAGCAGATCGAGTTCTGCTCCACGCTGATCCTCAACAAGACCGATACCGTGACGCCCGAGCAGATCGCCGAGCTCAAGGCCATCGTGCGCAGCCTGCAGAAAGACGCCGTGATCGTCGAGGCCCAAAACGGTGAGGTCCCCATGGAGGAGCTGCTCGATACCGGCCGCTTCGACTTTATGCGCGCCTACAACTCCGCCGCTTGGATCGAGGCCATGGAGCATCCCGAGGAGCACGACGACCCCGAGGTGCTCGAGTACGACATCGAGACCTTTGTGTACTCGCGCCGCAAGCCGTTTGACCTGCAGAAGTTCACCGATTTTGTTGAGCAGGAGTGGCCCGACGAGGTCATCCGCGTCAAGGGTCCGCTGTGGCAGACCGGCAATCCGGACATGTGCTACATGTTCGAGCAGGCGGGCCACCAGATGCGCTTAATGGAGAACGGCCTGTTTGTCGATTCGGCGCCCGAGGGCGAGAAGCAGAAGATCATTGACGAGAACCCCGAGATCATGCAGATTTGGGACGACGAGACGGGCGACCGCATGACGAGCCTGTGCATCATCGGCCGTCACATGGACAAGGATGCGCTCATCGCCTCCCTCGATGCCTGCCTGACCGACTGGCACCGCGCCTAGGTTTATCCAAGCGGGCATTTTTCCGCCTACGTAACCGCCAAACCACCACGAAGGTGCCTGTCCCCTTCGTGGTGGTTTTTCATTCTGAGCCAAGGAGATTCATGTTCAACATCGTGCTGTATGCGCCCGAAATTCCGGCCAATACGGGCAATATCGGCCGCACCTGCGTGGTCACCGGCGCCCGTCTACATCTGGTGGAGCCACTGGGCTTTTCGCTCGATGACAAGACAGTACGTCGCGCCGGCCTGGGCTACTGGCAAAACTTGGACGTGACCACCTATGCCAGCTGGGAGGATTTCCTTGCGCGCAATGGTCTCTCCCCTGCCGACGAACGCCTGCATCTGCTGACCAAAAAGGCACGCCGCACCTATGCGCAGAGCACCTACCGCGACGGCGACTACTTGGTCTTTGGCAGCGAGAGCTCGGGCATTCCCGAGCCACTGCTTGCCGCGGCGCCCGAGCGCTGCGAGCGCATCCCGATGCTGCGCGATTGTGACTCACTCGATAACGCCGAGGCATGGGAAGCCCACGAGGAATCGCTGGGACATACCGAGGACAGCCACGAGGCCATCCTTCGGCAGGATATCTGCGGCAACTTCGTCAATCCCGACGACTACCGCATCAGCGCCCTCAACCTCTCCAACAGCGCCGCCATCGTCCTCTACGAGGCCCTACGCCAAACAGGCTTTGCCGGCATGTAAAACCTGCCATTAGGAGACGGGGTAGAAATGGTAGACTTTCAAACTCTCTAGTCCTTGACAAAATGGTTTTGACATCAAATGCGGCAAAGGGACAGTCCCTTTGCCGCATTTGGCTGCTAACAATTCACGTCAGAATTCAACTTCAAATACAAACGACTGCCGAAGTTCTCGCTTAGCTTGGCTTGTCAGGCTCGAATTCGCCCTTATGTTCAGCTTGCTGCATGCCTCATCGATAGCCATAGCAAGCGATACTGACATGGTCATGGTCGTCTCGCTTTTCAATTCAACCCGATAACTCTTCGCCTTGTTTTTATCCTCTCCACCGCATCTCGTTTCGATTAACAAGAGAATGTCAGAGTCATGGGCATACCAATGGAGTTCAGGGCGCTGTGGAACCATGTCTCCCTCGAATTCCTGTGTAAACAGGATTTTCTTCTCATTTCTCGTTAAATCGCTCAAAGAGCCGTTGATTCGAGCCGAGCCCTTCTTTCCCGCTTTGGCATTTCCCTTAACCTGGTGGCCTCTCCGAGTTTCCTCGTACTCCGTCACCTCCAACTTGCAGCGCTTCGCGCCAAGCATGAACGCAATCCGTCTCAACTCGGCCATCTTGTCTTGTTGCATGGTTGCGAAATAGGAGTCAAGATCAACAAAGCGAGACCGATCAAAAGCATCTATGTAATATGTGGAATAAAGAGATGGTTTAGGGTAGAAAGACAGCTCGCTATCCCCAATTGCTTCGCGGTACAAATTGAAAATCTGCGTGCCCTTAACAGTATCCAACCAACCAATAGCATCCCTACAGACATCGATGTCCCGACGCTCATTTCCGTCAACAATTCGAATCATGTTCGGCAAATGGAATGAAGGGCTCTGATAGACCTCTTTGGTTACAGGCCTGTACCTATTGAGCTGTTGCTGGTATGCCCAATCGTTGACGGCGTCACCAATATCCGCAGCAGCACCTGCCGCACCATCGGCCGCATCAGCAATAGCCGCCAAGGCGTCATCGACCATCGGAGTTGCAGCACGCATTGCACCATCGGCAACTTTCTGTACGGTTGCAACCGCGCCCGCCATCGCGCTTCCGGCGCCATCAACCAACCCAGCAGCGGCCTTACGGATATCAAAACTCTGCTTATGTCGCGACAGCTCCTCCCTTTCGACAACAGCTAGATCGTCTTTATCCTCCATAGTGACCTCCTATTTCCGATAGTCGAAATCAACCGTATATTCATCGCCAAATGCCGAGTTGAACATCGCACGGATATTTGCTTCGGCGTTCACTCGAGCCTCTTCGAGCAGCTTGCCATCCTTGATGGCCTCGCTTTCACTCCGCTCCTTGCACTGCGCTTCAAACGCCGTGACGTCTTTGACCTCAATGGGATTGAGGATGTTGTTGCGTTCCTCGAGAGCACCCGACTTATTCATATCCGGCGTGTTCGAGATTACATAAGGCTCATCCATCGTAATGGTCAGCTTTTTCTTGTTTGTATGTATCTCTGCCGTCTCGAGATCCACACCCGCCTTAATGGTTCCCACATAGCGGTACCAAAAGCTGTTTTCCGTAAACGGGATATCAAACCAATCGAAAAACCTCTTGGTATCCGTCACCTTATCGACAATCGCATAGTTCTGCGATGCAGAAACCATCTCGTTCTGGGAAGCGATGCGTTCAAACACGACCGACGGGGAAAGCGTATTGGGGGTCGTTTCTTTCGCGCCCGCAGCTTTGCCGTTATTAAAGATGGTAATGAAAAGTACAGCCACAATCACTCCACCAAGCGCCAGGCCCGCAAAGAATACCTTGGGCTTTGTCAGGATTCTCCCGAGTTTCGCTTTCAGCGCCCCCATGCCTTCCTCTATCTCATCCATCCCCTATTCCTTTCAAAATCCCTGTTATTTAAGAAACTGCCGTGGGTTATACCTCATGCCTTAATTGTCGTTTTCAGCATGTCTTTAGACGAGGGCAGTTGTTTGCAATCCGAAATAATACGCATTCGTTTGCAGCACTTGTTGTTCAATAATTGGCATAAAACGGGCAGGTCAACCATTCATTGCCGATTAACCCGCCCCTTCCGTGCAGAACTTATTTATTTACATCGTAGCTGGAAACAGATGCGACAACGCGCGCGGCGTCAACATCGGACATTGCCTCGAACTTGACTTTCTCACCCGGCGCCCACGAAGAAGTGTCCGCATAGGTCTCCTCCGCTTTGATGTCATCTGCATCATAGAGAGCAAGTGTCAGGCTGACGTTAGAGAACGATATACCAGAGGTGTTCTCAACTACCGCCGTATACGTATACAGACCGTAACCGTCATCCGATTTTTCGAAATTTGCTCCCTGAATCAAACTGTTGATGGCATCCTCGTAGCGGGTCTTCTCTGCTACGGACTTTCCATTCTTAATTAAGTCGTTGAAATCATCCTCGTATTTCTCCCCGACTTACAACCCGTAATTTTCAACAAGCTTTTTGAGCTGCGCAGACCGCTTATCGTAGACCTTATTCCACTCTTCGTAATAATCCGAAGACGATTGCGAGTAATCCTCGGTCACTTTAAGCTGGTCATCAAGCAGATTCAGATACGTGATTACGTCCTGTTGCATCTTGGAATCCTTAAACCTAGCGTTCTTGAGTTCCTTGTCGTTCTTGATTTCGGCCTCAATAGCTTCCTGGATATTCTCGGTTGAATGAGGATCATCATCGTTTGCATTAGATTCAATGACGTCGGACCTTCTCTCAAACCCGGCGGCGATAACATTCATCGCCTTATCGTCGACATATTTCGACTTTGCAGCGTTTGCATCATTCTGTGAACAGGCCGAAATGAACCCCAGAGAACAGATGAGTAGTACAAGCAAACCCATCATGGGCATCTTTTTAGTAATATTTCGTTTCACGACTATTTCCCTTCGATTGACGTTGCAACTCATAGCCCCTCATCAAAAAGCAGACGAATTGACAACGCGGTGGCACTATTTGGTTTAAGGGCGTGAACTGGATAAATGCTGAGGGAAGGAGCGGGCCCGCGTAAGAATACTACCCTCATCAAATTGTCTAGTTAAAGCGAACGATTAAACGGCGGGCGGTCAACAATAGCTGAATCCGCCCGTCTCCAACGATCAAACGTCGACGGACTAACGCCCAATAGTGCGGCAGCGTCCCGCCTTGTCACCCCACCTCCTTTAAATGATTGGACAACTGAACGATAGTTTTCTGGACGCTCGATCATTGGGCGTCCAAATCGAATGCCGCGCGATCGCGCCGAAGCAATACCTTCAGCTTGTCTTTGCTTTATGTTTTCGCGCTCCACCTGAGCCACGTAGCTCAAAACCTGAAGCACTAGATCGGCAATAAAAGTCCCCGTAATTCCATTGGGTTGTTCGCGTGTATCAAGCAATGGCATATCGAGCACCACGATGGCAACGCGTTTGTCCGTCGTTAGGCGACGCCATTCATCGATAACTTCACGGTAGTCGCGACCCAATCGATCGATACTCTTAATCACCAGAACGTCCCCTTCGCGCAGACGACGAAGAAGACGCCGGTACTGAGGACGCCTGAAGTCCTTTCCACTCGCTTTGTCAGCATAGATCAAATTCGTTTGGACCGGAAACTGCTCCAGCGCATCCAGTTGGCGATCCAGGTTCTGATCTGCTGACGAAACTCGAGCATACCCATAGATTCTGTTTTTCATAATTGCCCCTATCAGCCGCACGATGGCAGCTTCAGCTCATCTGAGATCCCACTCACAATAGGGCGTGCAAATTTCGCGAATGGGTTGAACCCATTTTCGGGCTCCAACGTAAGCTATTCAAGCACCGCTTCGATAACGCACGGCGCCAACTTTATGCTTTGAAATGAAATTAATCGTTTTTAATTGAGATTAACTAGAATAAAATGAAATTAACCCGAGACGCTAAAGGAGGGCATTGTGGAATACCTCGAAAACCCGTTTACCCCCAGTTTTGGTGAGGTTCCTGCCCATCTCGCTGGCAGACAGCAGATTATTCGGGATTTGGACCGTGCCTTCTTGAGCCAGCGCAGGCGCCCAGAATTGACCTCGATCTTCTCAGGCGCGCGTGGAACCGGTAAAACCGCTCTCATGTCGTCGCTCGCGACAAGGGCGGAATCCCACGGCTGGATAGCCGTAAAGACGACCGCGCTCCCGGGAATGCTTGAGGAAATCGAGTTCGGGACGAAACGCGCCGCAGCCCATCTCATCGAATCGTCCAACCACTTCGAAGTCACCGGTCTCGGAATTGCACCGCTCGGCAGCATCGAGGTCAATCGCGTTCACGATGCCTCAACCTGGCGTTATCGCATGAGCGACATCATCGACCAGCTCAACGAGGCGGGCACCGGTCTGCTCGTCACGGTTGACGAGGTGGACCCGACACTCGACGAGATGATTCAGCTCGCAGCGACGTATCAGCACTTTGTGACCGATGGGAAACGCGTCGCCCTGCTCATGGCGGGACTTCCCAACAATGTCTCGACGTTGCTGAACCACAAGACGGTCTCGTTCCTTCGCCGCGCCCAACAATATCATCTGGGTCGCATTGCCGACTATGACGTACGCGAGGCCTTGATTCGCACAATCCAGGAAAACGATCGCCTGGCAGATGCTGAGGGAATCGATAGAGCCGTTCGCTCGATCTCTGGTTTTCCCTTCCTATTGCAACTCGTAGGCTACCGTGCCTGGGATCTCACAAGCGATTCGAAGGAAATCTCGTCACGCGACTTTGACCTGGGAATCAAAATCGCGCGCGACGAGATGGACGACCGAATCCTCGCGGCAACCTATCGGGAACTCACTGCAGAGGACAAGCGATTCCTCATCGCCATGCTCGATGACGAGGAAGAGTCCACCACCGCTGACCTTGTCGAGCGCCTTAAGCGTTCGCCGCAGCAGGTCTCCCGCTACCGACGCCGCATGATAGACGCCGGCATCATCGGGGAGCGAGGACGAGGGCTCGTCGCATTTGAATTGCCATTCTTCCGCGACTATCTCGCAGCTCAATGCGTGAAATAGGCATCAATGAGGCAAAGGGACTGTCCCTTTGCCTCATTGTCTATAGATAGCGGCCGGTGATGCTTGCGGAGCAAACTGCGATGTCGCCCGGAGTGCCGGCGCAGACGATTTGCCCGCCGGCGTCGCCACCGCCCGGGCCCATGTCGATCACGTAATCGGCGTTGCGGATAAGGTCGAGGTCATGCTCGATCACGACAACTGTGGCGCCCTTGGCAACGAGTCCGTCGAACACACTCAGCAACACCTGAACATCGAGCGGATGTAGTCCGATCGTGGGCTCGTCAAATACGAATACGGCATCATCCTGCACGCGGCCCATCTCACTCGCGAGCTTAAGGCGCTGTGCCTCACCGCCCGAAAGCGCCGGTGTGGGCTCGCCAAGCGTGAGATAACCCAGGCCCAGGTCGTGCAAGGTCTGCAAGCGCACCTGAACCTTCTTGAGCCCCAGTGTGGCGTCGAGCGCCTCATCCACACTCATATCCATGAGCTGCGGCAACGTCAGCAAGCTCCCGTCCTTGCCCTCACGATGGATATGCGAAGCAGCGTCTGCATAACGTGAGCCGCGACATGCCGGGCAGACGATCTCGACATCGGGCAAAAACTGCACGTCGAGCGATATCGAGCCCGTGCCGTCGCACGTAGGGCAGCGCAAGGCGCCGGTGTTGTAGCTAAAGGCACCCGCCTTGTAGCCGGCCGCCTTGGCCTCGGGCGTACGGGCGAAGGCGCGACGCAGCTCGTCATGGATGTCGGCATAGGTTGCCACCGTCGAGCGCACGTTGGCGCCGATGGGCGTAGCGTCAATCAGATTTGCGCGGCTAATGCCCTCGGCATCGACCCAACGCACGTGTCTTGGCAGGCGCTCGCCGGCTGCCTGCGCCTTGAGTGCCGGAATGAGCGTCTCGAGCACCAATGTCGTCTTGCCCGAACCCGAAACGCCCGTCACCGCGACAAGGCGACCGCGCGGGATATCGACTTCGAGCGGCTTGACGGTGTGGATGGTATCGGTCGCCATACGGATATGGCCCTGGTCGAACATGTCGTCGTCAGTCACCTGCGGACGCAAGCGCTTGGACTCTGAGCGCAAAAACGGCGCGATGCGACTGCCCTGCGATCGCTCGACCTTGTCTACCGTACCAGCGGCGATCACATTGCCGCCGCCTGCTCCGGCAACGGGACCCATCTCGACCAGATAGTCGGCATCCGCCAGTACGCGCGTATCGTGGTCGACAACAACCACGGTGTTGCCGTCATCCACCAGATCTCGCATCACGCCTACCAGGCCGTCGACATTGGCAGGATGCAAGCCGATCGAAGGCTCGTCCAGCACATAAAGCACGCCTGTCGATCGGTTACGCACCACGCGAGCAAGCTGCACGCGTTGGCGCTCACCCGTGGAAAGCGTGGCGCCGGCGCGGTCGAGTGAAAGGTAATCGAGACCCAAGTCGACCAGACGACGGGCCGCGCTCAAAAACGAATCGCAGATATCCGTCGCCATGGGCCGCATCTCGGGCGGCAAGAATGCGGGCACCCCGCGCACCCACTCAATCGCCTCGCCTAGCGTCATAGCCGCCGCCTGCGCCAGATTGATACCGCGCACCTGGGGCTGGCGCGCAGCCTCGGAGAGACGCGTGCCGCCGCAATCGCGGCATGGGCCCTCGCGCAAAAAGCGCGCAACGCGTTTTAAGCCCTTATCGTCCTTGACCTTGGCGAGCGCATTCTCGACGGTATAGACGGCGTTGTAATAGGTAAAGTCGAGCGGCGTGGCGCCCTCGCCGTTTTTGGGGACGTAGAGAATGTGCTTCTTAACCGCCGGACCATGAAACACGATGTCGCGCTCTTGAGGCGTGAGCTGGTTAAACGGCACGTCGGTGCGCACGCCCATCTCGCCGGCCACCTGCTTCATCAGATCCCACATGAGCGTGCCCCAAGGAAGCACCGCGCCCTCGTTGATAGTCTTTGACTCGTCGGGTACCAAGCTCGCCTCGTCCACCTCGCGCATGACACCGGTGCCGCCGCAGGTGGGACACGCACCGCCGCTGTTAAACGCAAGGTCCTCGGCGCTCGGCGCGTAGAACTCACGACCGCATGCAGGGCACGCGAGCGATAGGCCTGCGGCAACGTTAAGGCTCGGCTCCACACGCGCCCCGCAATGCGGGCACACATGATGGGCGCAACGGCTAAAGAGCAGACGCAGGCTATTGTTGAGTTCAGTCATGGTGCCAAAAGTGGACCGCACGCCCGGCACGCTGGGGCGCTGATGCAATGCGAGTGCCGCCGGCACGTGCAATACCTCATCCACCTGAGCGTGCTCGGCCTGCGTCAGGCGACGGCGGGTATAGGTGCTGAGCGCCTCCAGGTAACGGCGCGAGCCCTCGGCATAAAGAACCCCCAGCGCCAGCGAACTCTTGCCCGAACCCGACACGCCGGCAATGCCCACAAGCTTTCCCAGCGGAATATCGATATCGATGTCCTTAAGGTTATGGACGCGCGCGCCACGCACCTCGATAGCCTGCGGGCTCATCTTCTGTTCCGTCACCTTTATCACCCTACTCATGCCATAAAACTCGATCGCGAACGTACGCGCCCAGCATGGGCACGGTAAACCGGACGAGGCCGTATCCGGCAGCCTCGATGACGCGCTCGCGAATCAGGCTTGCGCGATATTTACTCGCCCAGCTCTGGGTACGATCACAACGCTCAATGATATCCGCCATGCGCGTCGGTTTGTTCTCGTCAACCGCCATAGCCTCGATAAAGAGGCGCTGTGGACTGCGCAGCCCGTAATACAGGGGCGCGTCAACCGCTTCGTAGAACTCGGAGACGGCATCCGCATGGCCATCCTCGACATCGCGCCTTTCGATGACCTGCGAGCCGCGTCGAACAGCAGACCGCCACATGTAATAGCCCACCAGCTGAACCATATATGGATGCCCCATGCTCTTGTGTGCCGCAAGGTCCGCCGTCTCCGCGTCAACGTAAAGACCAGCGTCTTTGACCGTCTGGATATACGAATCGCGTACCTTGGGCAAAGAGATCGCCCCCAACGTACGCTGCTGGGCACGCCGCAAAAATGTCACGCTCGGCTCTTCGAGCAGATCGTCAACCATACTGGGTAAGCCGGCGAACGCCAGCGCAAGACCGCGCTGGTCGCTATCGGACAAGCCCGTGGCATCCTGGTCTCCGAGCACCTGTTGATAGAGAACGGCAAGAGCCGCTAGTTCCTCGATAGACGCAGATTGCGCCTCGTCAATCGCAAACAGTATGCCCTTGCCTGGACCGAGCTTCTTGAGGCGCTCGTTGAGCAGCCCTCGCAACGTTTCGCCCTTTGCTCGCGCCGCCTCGACCGACATCCGGCCAAACGACGAACCGAATTCCATTGACGTCACAACGGGCCTATTCGAGCGAAGCGCGTCGGCCAAGCGATCACATAAGCCAAGAGAAGCGGAATCGGAGACAACCGCCCATCCGCGCTCGCTGGCCAGACGTTGCAGCTCCCGCAGGAGAACCGTCTTGCCGCAGCCGCGGTTTCCCGTAATGAGCATGAGCCTGCCCGGCGCTCCGGCGCCGTTATCGAGCCCTTCCTCGAAATCTTCGATGACCGACTCGCGACCAATGAGCATCGGAGGCCGCTTGCCTGCCGTTGGCTTAAAGGGATTTGGATTCATGTCGGCCTCCTCGGATTGGCAAACGCTGCCTATAGTTATACCAACTTATACCGAGTTATACCAACAGCAGGTGACAAAGAGGCCGCCCTTCTATCACCTATGGCAGAAGAACTCTGCGTCTGCTGCTCGCCAGGGGCGGAAGGTGGAGGGATCGACCTTTACGTGGGCTGCCTCGGGGACGTCGTACCATTTGACCGTGTAACCGGCGCCGTGGGAGCAAAAGACCGAATCGGGCGTGTTGGGCAGATCGGCCTCGGGCTCATAGGCGGCCGTCTCGATGACGCGCTCGGCATCATGGCAAGCCGCATAGCCGGCGAACTCTAGGTACAGATGCCCACGACCACTCGTATAGGCGGCCACCTCCAGCGCGTAATCCTGCACCTCAGATGCCGGCACGCGACCCACAAGCTTCGCCCGGTCTCCCGCCATCGTCGGCGGCTCGTACTCGGCACCCATGCGCGTGGCATCCGAGAGTGCCCGGCCCACGCACTCCCCCGGCACCTCGAGCTCAAAGCGATACCACGGCTCCAACAGCACCGCCGCGCCGGCGTCACGCGCCTGCATCAAACCCTGGCGAATCGCGCGGTACGTGGCCTGGCGAAAGTCGCCGCCCTCGGTGTGTTTGGCATGCGCACGGCCGCCCGTGAGTGTAATGCGCACATCGGCGATGGGCGAGCCGGTCAGCACGCCCAGGTGATCGCGCTCCATGGCGTTGGTGAGTGCCAAACGCTGCCAGTTAAGATCGAGCTCGTCGGTCGAGGTCACGGTGCCAAACTGCACGCCCGAACCCGCTGGCAACGGCTCCAGGCGCAGATGTACCTCGGCATAGTGGCGCAGCGGCTCAAAGTGGCCCACGCCCTCGACCGGCTGCGAAATAGTCTCCTTATAGAGAATGCCGCCGGGCTCAAACTCGACCGCAAGGCCAAAACGATCGGCAAGAACGCGCTGCACGACCTCGAGCTGCACCGCTCCCATGAGCTGCAGATGTATTTGTTCAAGATGCGTATTCCAGCTTACGCCGAGCATGGGATCCTCGTCGGCAAGCTCGGCCAGCGATTGGAACACCGTATGGACATCGTGCTCGTTCGGCAGCACCGTATAGGTGAGAACCGGCGCAATGACAGGTGCATCGCCCGCGGGCTCCGCGCCCAGGGCGTCCCCCGGGCGAACGTGCGCAAGGCCCGTCACGGCACAAATACCGCCAGCAGCAACTTCTTGGGCAAGCTCATACTTCTCGCCGTTATAGATGCGTACCTGATCGACCTTCTGCTCCCATGCCTCGGCACCGGAACGTCCGCCAATCATCTGCTTGGCATGCAGCGTGCCGCCGGTCACTTTAACCCATGCCAAGCGCTCACCGCGATCCCCGCGGCTGACACGATAGACGCGCGCGGCAAACTCCGGGTGCCATGCCTGTTCGCGCATCAGCGCGCATATGCCATCCAGCAGTTCGTCCACGCCTTGGTCCTTGAGCGCCGATCCGGCAAAGCAAGGAAAGAGCTTGCGCTCGGCAACCATGCGCGACAGCGTCGCGGCGGAAAGCTCACCCGCCTCAAGAAACTCCTCGAGCGCCGCCTCGTCCAACGCAGCAGCGTCCTCCTGAACGGAGCCGCCCGCCAGCAGTTCGCCGGCATCCAGGCAGCCCTCGGAGAGACGTTGCCCAAGTTGTGCCAGCAAAACATCGCGGCCGGGATTCTCCAAATCGATTTTGTTGATGAAGATGAATGTCGGGATGTCATAACGTGCAAGCAGGCGCCACAGGGTTTCGGTGTGTCCCTGCACGCCGTCGTTGGCACCCACAACCAAAATCGCATAGTCAAGCGCGCGCAGCGTGCGCTCCGCCTCGGCCGAAAAATCGACGTGGCCGGGCGCATCCACGAGCATGACGTGGGTATCACCGTGGTCGAGCACGGCCTGCGACGAAAAAATCGTGATGCCACGCTCGCGCTCGATCGCGTTCGTGTCCAGATGCGAATCGCCATCGTCCACGCGGCCGCGCTTGCGAATGCGACCCGCGTTGAACAGCATGACCTCGGCCAACGTGGTCTTGCCGGCATCGACGTGCGCCAAGATTCCAACGACCGCTTGCTTCGACATGGCTCTCCTCTTATTGCAAGCCCATCGCACGCGGCAACGGGCGTTCACGCTCCACACTGGATGATACAATTTACGGGCCGGCGGGCGAAGCGGGCCCTATCCCCCGACCAAGCTCATCGCCCTGCGTTGCCGCGCGGCGATTTTCGTAGGTTCGCGCCTTGCGAAAGCCGGCTTGCAAATCAGCGCAGCGAACGAAAATGGCCCCACCCGGGACCATTTTCGTTCGTGCGAATTGTTGACACGTGCCCCTACTCTTACGCCTCACGCAGCCAGTCGAACGCAACACGCGGCGTGCCGTCCGACACATACACGACGCCGGCACGCTCGAACCCCGCCTTAATACTCGCGCCCTGCATGGGCAGGTTGTCCTGATGCGTGTCGATGCGCAGGTGATCGGCACGCTCCTTGGCAAAGGCAAACATCGCAGCCGCGATACCGTGCACGGTGCCATCGGACGCCACACGGTGCAGCACGGCGTACGGAGTGTCGCTGCGCCATTGACCATCCTCAATTACGTCATAGCACTCGTCCGGGCCCGGCAAAAAGGCAAACGTCGCCACCACGCGGCCATCGACTTCGCACACATAGCTGCTACCGGCGGCGATATCGGCAGCCAGTTGCTCGGCAGAAGGCGTGCCCTCGGGCCACTGTGTGGCGTTGCCATGCGCGCGCATAAAGGCGCGGGCCGCGTCATAGATAGCCATGACAGCGGGAATGTCGGTATCGAGGGTTTTTCTGATCATCACGCGGCGACCTCACGTTTATTGGTATCACTTTGATTGAGCAATGATACCAACGTTTGGAGAGGGGCGCGATGCAGATGGGGAGCAAAAAGCGAGCCGCCTGGTCAAAAGCAAAAAGCGAGTTTTTGAGCACTGCCACCGGCGGCGATATGAGCGACCTGTTTGCACGCGAGGACGAGCGCCGCGACGCCCTGGACGCCGAGCGCGATGAGGCCTGGCGCTACAAGTCGTGCGAGCGCAAAAACCGTTACGACACGCGCGCCGAGGCCGAGGCCGTTATGGCCGACTGCGAAAACCGCGGGCGGCGCGGTTTGGCCTGCTACAAATGCGAATACTGCGGTGGATGGCACCTGACGTCGCACCCTTGGAAATAGGCGCCGCATCGGCACGGCATTGACGGAGCGCCAGCCATCGCACGCAAGCTACGGGCGCGGCGGCACCAAAACATCGTAACGAACGGCCTTGCCCGCAAGTTGATAGCTCGGCTTAACGCCGGCAAGCAGTGGCCCCTTCACCGGTCGCTTGATAACGACCTTGCGCGGGTGCACCGCAAGCGCAGCTTCGACCAACGTCTCCTCATCGGCACACGGCTGTTCCAGATGATGCAAAAGTTGGAACTTCTTTTTAACCGCCGCGCTCTTGGTGCGCTCGGGAAACATGGGGTCCAGATACACCACGTCGGGAGCGGCGAGCTCGCCCTGCTCGATCAGCTCAGCTGTATGGCGAAGACCGGCAATGCTGTCCTCGCCGGCATGTAAGCGCATGCGTGCCACGGCTGTCGCAAGCGCCGGATCATCTGCCGCGCGATCCAAGGCATCCTTGAGGAGCGCCGCGATCACGCAATCCTGTTCATACAGATCGATGGTAAAGCCCGCGGCCGCCAGCAGCAGCGAATCCTCGCCAAAGCCCGCCGTGGCGTCAATCGCCCATGGGCGCTCGATGCCTTTTGCGCGCGCAGCCTTTACCAGCAGCTCTTGCTGCAGACGGCCCTGCTTGAGCCGTGGAAGCATGCGGCCAAAATCGGCGCGCAGCTCCATCGTGCCGCCGGTGAGCGTGAGGCCCTCGGACTTCCCGATCAACTCAAGCCCCGCGGCCCGAGCAACAGAAAAGGGATCGACGACACCCATGGACACTCCTTAACAAGCAAAACGAATGCGTGAGCGCCGTTCATGACGACACCCAACCGTCCGCTATTGTCCCACATGCGACATGGTCCACAGCATCCCAATGCAAAGCACCGCCATCAATCCCGTGCACACGGCAGCGATCACAGAATCACCCATGCGCCTTCCCAACGACCGCGGCTCACGCACTTGCCCTGCTCCGTACATCATGGCTCCTCCTTGAGACCAACTCCTTGTTACGGCCTCATCATCTCAGCGCCGCACATGAGCTGCCATCGATTTGGCTTACGTCCAGCTTTCCCTTTTGAAAGGTTGGATTGGGCCGCGCGGGCTCAAAGCGCTTTCAGGCGCATGCATCGCTGCGTTGAACTACAATGTGCTTCACCATATGTGCAGTACATTGGGTGCGCCAAGTTGGCGTGCTCGTATCGAAAGGACCAGCCATGAGCTTCACTCGCAAGACTCTCAAAATCCTTGCTCTCATCTACTTTGTTTTGGGCATCGCCAGCCTCGTCACCGCCGGCGTCGGTATCGCCACGGGCGGTCTCGATTCCACGTACGGTTCGTACGCCACGCTCGCGGCGGTCGTGCTTATCACCAAGGGTCTCGTCGACCTTGCCGCAGGCGTCGCCGGTATCAAGGGCGCCAACAAGCCTTCGCAGGTGGACGGCGCGTTTAAGCTCGGTATTGTTGCCGCGGTCGCCACGCTTGCCCAAGCGGTGCTCACGCTTCCCGCGTTTGGCGGCGACGCCATCAACTTTGGCGCCTTTGTCATCGTGGTGTACGACCTGTTCTTTGTTCAGCAGGCACACGCCGTTAAGGCCGAGAACAAGGACCGCCTGTAGGCACCTGTCTCCCATAGCCCCTGCTATCAAGCAGCTAAAAAGGGCCGATCGCGCATCTCCGCGGTCGGCCCTTTACGTTTGCCCAGATAAAACCTACCAAAATAAACCTGTCCCTTTTTGGCAGGTTGTTAGCTGTGGCGGTACTCGGCGATGATGAAGTCGATGTCGATTTGAAGGGTGTCCAAGTTTGCCAGGCGCTCTTTGTCGGCAGGGCGCGTGCGGTAGTAGTACGGCGTCATCTGGAACACCGCCTCGATGTCCGCCTGGGTCTGAAGCGTAATATTCGCAGACACCCGCTGCGTTCCGACCAACTCGAGCTCGGTGGTCTGCGGCAGCTTCTCGTCATTAAGATATGGCGTGTCGTAGAGCACCTCTTTGAGCCCAAAGAGATGACGAGCACCCGGTACCACGGTATAGAGTGAACCCTCTGGCGCCAGCACGCGGGCAAACTCGCGCTCGTTAAAGGGAGCAAAGAGTTCGGTCACCATATCGAAGGCGCCATCGGCCACGGGGATGTCCTTCATGTTGGCCACGAAGTAGGTCGCATCGCCGCGCTTGGCGGCAAGGCGCACCATCTCTTTGCCCAGGTCAAAGCCGTAAGCATCCACGCCCGGCACCGCGCCCATAGCACTCGTGTAATACCCCTCACCACAGCAAATGTCGAGCAAGGGCAGCGGCTTGTCCGACGTAGCCGCGCACCGCTGAGCTCGTTCGCGCACGAGCTCGACCATCGTATCGCGCAACGGCGCATAGTAACCGCGGTTCAGAAAGTCGCGACGGCTGCGCGCCTGTGACTTGGGATCGCCCATGGAGTCGCCGCTCTTGGACGAGCGCAGTAGATATAGATAGCCCTCGCGCGCACGGTCAAACCGGTGTCCGCCCGCACATGCAGCACCGCGCTCATTGTCCACCAACGGCTCATGGCAAACGGGACACAACAACATGGCAACTCCTTAGCGCGAACAACACAACGCCCACCATTGTCGCACGCCTTTCCCACCTAGTCATTGGGGACGTTCTTGAATGACTAGTCGTTTAAGGACGTCCCCAATGACTACAAGGAGTGTCCCCAGCTGCCGGCAGAAAAGGAACGTCCCTAAGTGCCGACTGGTTGCATTAGGAGTATCATCATCTGCGCAAATAAGCACGAAATAGCATGTTAGAGATTGAGAGCGTATGGCTGATACCGCATCTAAGCACATTGACATGACCACCGGCTCGCTGTGGCACAATATTCCCCTGTTCGCCTTCCCCGTGGCCGCCACGAGCATCTTGGAGCAGCTGTCGAACCTCATCGCCACGGTCATCATCGGTAACTTCTCGGGCGACCAGGGAACCCTCGCCATGGCGGCGGTCGGCTCCAATGTTCCGCTTACCAGCCTTATGCTCAACCTGTTTATTGGCATGTCGCTTGGCTCCAACGTGGTCATCGCCAACGCTATCGGCCGCAACGATCAGAACATGGTCAAGCGCGCCGTCCATACCTCGATTTTAATGGCGCTCGTGGGCTTTGTCGTCATCGCGCTGGGCGAGATCTTTGCCGAGCCCATGCTCGCCGCGCTCAACGTTCCCGCCGAGACCATGCCGCTCGCCTCACTCTACCTACGCGTCTTTTTGCTCAGCATGCCCTCGATTTTGCTCTACAACTTTGAGGCCGCGATCTTCCGCTCCGTCGGCATCACCCGCATGCCGCTGCAGGCGCTTGCTGTGTCCACCGTCCTCAACATTGGCCTGGACCTCATCTTTGTCCCCGTACTCCACTGGGGCGTCGCAGGCGTCGCCATCGCCACCGCCATCGCCTACACCGTCAGCGCCGCTACACTCTTTATCCGCCTGCTCAAGACCGACTCCGTCGTCCGCGTCACCCCACGCGACCTGGCTATCGACCCCGTCGCCCTCAAGCGCATCGTCAAGATCGGCCTGCCCGCCGGCATCCAAAGCGCCGTCTTTGCTGTCGCCAACATCATCATCCAGTCTGCCATCAACAGCCTGGGCACCGAGGTCATGGCGGCATCGAGCGCCGCCATGAGCCTGGAGTACGTGTGCTACAACTTGCTCAACAGCTTTAGCCAGGCTTGCACCACCTTTGTGGGACAAAACCACGGTGCCCGCAAGATCGACCGCTGCACCAAAACGCTCAAGGTCTGCCTGGTCGAAGGCGGTATCGTTGCACTCACCACGATTATCGTTATTGTCGGCCTGGGGCGCGAGATCTTGTCGCTCTTTAACAGCGATCCCAACATCGTCTCGATTGGCTATATCCGCGTGTGCTCGATCTTCCCGGCGTACGCCTTTAGCATGTTCTACGAAAACATGTCGGGCTACCTGCGCGGCTTTGGTATCTCGCTCACGCCCGCCCTCATCACCATGATCTGCGTCTGCGGCATCCGCTTCTATTGGGTGTTCTGCGTGTTCCCGCACTTCCGCACCTTTGCGAACATCATGATGGTCTACCCCATCAGCCTGGGCACCACGGCGTTCTTTATGGTCGTAGCGGTGCTACTTTGCCACCCGGCACGCACCTATCGCGCCACCCAAGCCAAAGCGACAGCCCGCTAAACACCGCACTCAACGCCATGCCAGTCATTAATTGACAATATGCGAGCTCATATAGTCGATAAAGCGCCTCGTGGCGATGGGCATGGTATCCCAGCTGCGCCAGGCGGCCACCACGTCGCGCGAGGGGGCATGCACGATGGGCCGCACACAAATATCGGCTCGCATGCCCTCCACAGTACGACGGTAGAGCATGCTCACGCCTAGGCCTTCCTCCACCATCGCCATGATGGTGTAGTCGTCGGTCACCTCACTCGTCACGTGCGGTGACAGGCCATGCGTTGCGAATGCATCGAGCACCAGACTCTGTTCGCCCTCATCCAGCAGCACAAACGGCTCGGACGCCAGGTCGGCGAGTGTTACCTTTTCCTTTGCTGTCAGCGGATGCGCAGCCGGCAACAGTGCCACCAACTCGTCGTGATAGACGACGCGCTTCTCGAGCCCAGCGGTAAATCCGCGGGCCGTAAAACAAAAATCAACCACGCCATCGTGTACCCACTGGGCGTTGCGCGTGTAATCGCCCTGTTTGAGGGTGAAGCGTACGCCCGGGTGCAGCGCACCAAAGTCGCGGATCACACGCGGCAGCACGGTACGACTCACGTTAGTAAACGTCGCGATGCGAATATCGGTCGACGAAAGCCCCAGCAGCTCCTGGCGCTTGCCCTCGAGCTCGACCTCGGCGGTCACAATCTGGCGCAGGTACGGCAGATATTGTTTGCCGTCGCGCGTAAGCGAAACGCCCTGCTTACCGCGCTCGATAAGTGTGGTGCCCAGCTCGCGCTCGAGCGCCTTGACGGCCTGGCTCACCGCACTTTGCGTATAGCCCAACTCGTCGGCCGCGCCCTTAAGACTGCCGCGATCGACCACCATACAAACAATCTGATACCGCGATGCCATCGTGCCTCCACATCAATGCAGCCGTAAAACGTTTTGCCAGCGCTTTTCGCACCAACTTTAGCGTTTCTTAATCATACTGAAGATACATTCGCTTTACTACATCCAAATCTGGGAGCAGAATCCTTTTTGCGAAACCGTTCTGTAACAAAAGGAGTCCCATGGATCGCAAAAAAGCAATCGCGCTCTCATTTTCCGTTCCCGTCGCATGGGGCTTTTCGTATCCCCTCATGAAGATCGGTATGGACAGCATGAACGCCACGAGCATCGTCGCGCTACGCTGCATCATCGCCTTTGTGGTCTGCCTGCTGCTCTTCCACAAGCACGCGTTGCGCATCAACCGCGGCCTTATGGTCCGTGCCGCCATCATCGGTGCCATCATGGCAACCGAGCTCACGTGCATGTGCCTGGGCTCCAGCCTCACCTCCGCCTCCACCGCCGGCTTTTTGCAGAGCCTGACGGTCGTAATCGTGCCGTTTGCCAACGCGGCCCTGCTGCGTCGCGCCCCCGAGCGCAAGGTGCTTATCGGCACGGCCATCGTCACCTGCGGTATGTTACTGCTCTCGGGCGCCGACTTCACCAGCCTGAACCCGGGCGCGCTCATCATGCTGCTCTCGGCCTTTATCTATGCCAGCCACATTATCGTGGCCAAGCGCTTTGTCGAAGAAGTCAATCCGCTTGCTCTGGGCGTTTGGCAGCTGGGCTTTGGTGGCCTGTTCTCGGGCATCGCCGCATTCACCTTTGGCGGTTTCACGCTTCCCAGTACGCCCAGCGAGATCGTGGTCGTCGTAGCCCTCGCGCTCATCTGCTCTGCCTACGGCTTTATCACCCAGACGCTCGTGCAGCCCCACGTGCCCGCCGAGACCACTGGCTTCGCCTTCTCGCTCGAGCCGGTCTGCTCCGCCGTCTTTTCGTTCTTCTTGGTTGGCGAGGTCCTGAGCCCCATCGCCTTCTTTGGCGCCGCCCTCATCCTCACCGGCGTCATGGTGGCAACCGTCGAGCTTCCGCGACTTCATGCGCATGCTCACGACCATACCCGCATGGCAGGAGCGCCCGAGCGAGCCTCGTAAAGCGCCTCACCTTTTATAGCCGCGGCATAAAGGCAACCGGTGCGCCTTTACAATAGATGCCAACAGAGCGTCTGCCATAAAGGAGCCCCATGGACACCGCGACCCGCGACCGCAACATAGCAACTTGGTTGGGCGATGCGCCGCAGCCGGTACGTGACACTACGAACCAGCTGCTCGAGCGCATCGCCCTCTTGCGTGCCGAACAGACCATCTACCCGGCACAAGACGACATCCTCAATGCCCTCGCCTACACGCCGGCCGACCAGGTCAAGGTTGTCATCTTAGGTCAAGACCCCTATCACGGACCCAACCAGGCCATGGGGCTGTCGTTCTCGGTCCCCGCAACGCAAACCAAGTTGCCGCCGAGCCTGCGCAACATCTATAAGGAACTCAAAGCCGATCTGGGCTGCCCTATTCCCGCCACGGGAGATCTAACTCCATGGGCACAACAGGGCGTCCTGCTCCTCAACACTACGCTCACCGTGCGCGAGCATGCCGCCAACTCGCACGCCAAACTGGGCTGGAGCACGCTCACCGACTACGTTATCGAACGCTGCTGCCAGCTGCCCCAGTCGGTCGTCTTTTTGGCATGGGGTCGCTTTGCCCAGCAGATGGTTGAAGGCAAGCTCGCCGCAACCGGCGCGGGCAAGGCAACCGGCAAGTTCTGCCTGGCCTCTACGCACCCCTCGCCGCTTTCGGCCAACCGTGCCACAGCAGAACTCCCCGCCTTTATGGGGTCGCGTCCCTTCTCGGCAGCTGATCGGCTACTCGAACAGCACGGCTCGACCCCCGTCAACTGGACTTGCCTCGGCTAAAAATCGATACATCAAAACCACCCCTAAAAGGGGTGGTTTGCTCTTAGGGTATAACCCTTGGATTT
>CABUPE010000016.1 GCA_902493515.1 uncultured Collinsella sp. | reverse complement strand
GCGCAACGCGTTGCGCTGAGTCCTGAGGCTGTTGCAATGAAAATGAGAATCAAGGGAAAAAAGAGGGACTATCGGCAAACGAGGAGCAATTAAACAAGTTGGTTGATAATTGCATGAAAGCAGATATACTACAATTGATTAGATAGAGGAGGTTTCTGCATGGACGTTATTAACAAAGATCTCTTGGAGCAACTGAAAGAGTTTCAGGAAGAGGGCGTCGTGGTAGAAGTGTTCGACTTTGAGGACTACATGGATAAATTCTGCCATTAGTTTCGGAATTTACTCGCCTCGCTTAAAGGAGAAGTCGATTATCGATTTCTCCTTTTTTAATTTAAGATATTTTTGAAATACATGCTCTTAGCACAGGTTGGCCTCTCAGTAAACTGGGAGGTTGCTTTGGCTAGTTAGAGGTATGTGAACGTTCGTTAGACTGAATCTCAGGGTAGAAGGGGCCTCCAGTGTCCAGATCAACAAGGCAATGCTGCGTTTCGGCTAATAAGAACGATGGCTTTTTGCGTGTGGCGGCGGCGTCGCCGCAGATTCGCGTTGCCGATGTCGAGGGCAATGCCGAGGTTGCGTTGGCGGCTGTTCGCGAGGCTGCCGAGCGCGGCGTTCGCGCGCTGGTGCTGCCCGAGCTTAACTTGTGCGGCTATACCGCGGCCGATCTGTTCCATAACCGCACATTACTGCATGCCTGCGAGGCTGCTTTGGTGCATATCCTCGATGTGACTCGTGAGCTGCCGATTGTCTTTACCATCGGTCTTCCCGTTGCAGTTGCCGAGAATATCTACAACTGCGCCGCCGTGTGCTGCGCGGGTGAGCTTTTGGGCCTCACGGCCAAGAAGTATCTGCCCAACTATGGCGAGTTCTACGAGCGCCGCTGGTTTGCTCCGGCGCCCACAGATCCCGTGTGGGTTGAATTTGCCGGTCAGGGTCCGGTTCCGCTGGGTTCGGGGCTTGTCTACCGCTGCTGTGATGAGGGTGCCGAGGATATGGTGCTGGGCGTTGAGGTCTGCGAGGACCTGTGGGTGCCGGCGCCCCCTTCGACCGAGATGGCGCTTGCCGGTGCGACGGTGATCCTCAACCCGTCGGCCTCGGACGAGATTATCGGTAAGGCAGACTATCGCCGCAGCCTCATCTCCAATCAGAGTGCGCGCCTGTACTGTGCCTATGCCTATGCGGACGCGAGCGAGGGCGAGTCCACGACCGATATGGTCTTTGCGGGCGAGAACCTCGTCTACGAAAACGGCTCTAAGCTGGCGGCGACGAAGCTCCTTACCTGCGATATGGCGGTTGCCGATGTTGACCTCGACCGTCTGGTTGCCGAGCGCCGTCGCTCGACGACGTGGACGCGTATCGACGATGCGCCGGAGGCCACGACCGTTGAATTTTCGTTTGAGGGCGTGCTGGCCGAAGAGCCTGTCCTGCGCGATGCGTTCGACATCGACCGCGTCTTCCCCCGCGCGCCCTTTGTGCCGGCCGACCATGGCGACCTGGCCGAGCGTTGCGAGACCATCCTCAATCTGCAGACTGCGGGCCTCAAGATCCGCCTTGCCCACACAGGTACCAAGGCTGCGGTCATCGGCCTTTCGGGTGGCTTGGACTCCACGCTGGCACTGCTTGTGACCGTGCGTGCCTTCGATGCGCTGGGGCTGCCGCGCACCGGTATCACAGCCGTGTCCATGCCTGGCTTTGGCACGACGCATCGCACCAAGTCCAATGCCGAGTCGCTTGCCCGCGACCTGGGTGTGAGCTTCCGCGAGGTTTCGATCCACGCGGCTGTGGAGCAGCACTTCAAGGACATTGAGCACGACCCGGCAGTTCAGGACGTGACCTACGAGAACAGCCAGGCCCGCGAGCGCACGCAGATTTTGATGGACTTGGCCAACCAGGCTGGCGGTTTTGTCATCGGCACGGGCGACCTGTCGGAGCTGGCGCTCGGCTGGGCTACCTATAACGGCGACCACATGAGCATGTACGCCGTCAACGCGAGCGTGCCCAAGACGCTCGTGCGTCACTTGGTTCGCTATGCCGCCGATGTCTTTGGCGGGAGTATTGCTGAGGTCTTGCTCGACATCCTCGATACGCCGGTATCTCCCGAGCTTCTGCCGCCCACGGGCGACGGCGAGATTGCGCAGAAGACCGAGGATTTGGTGGGCCCGTACGAGCTGCACGACTACTTCCTCTACTACCTGCTGCGTTTTGGCTTTGAGCCGGGCAAGATCTACCGCATGGCGCTCAAGAGCTTCGAGGGCGTCTACGACGCCAAGACCGTCCACACGTGGCTACGTACGTTCTACCGTCGCTTCTTTGCCCAGCAGTTTAAGCGCAGCTGCCTGCCCGATGGTCCCAAGGTGGGCTCGGTGACGCTCAGTCCGCGCGGCGATTGGCGTATGCCGAGTGACGCCAGCTCGCGTCTGTGGCTTGCGCAGATCGACGCGCTCAATCCAGTTGACTAAGGTTGGCTAAATTGAACCAATACGGGGGTTGCAAGCGTTACACTTTTGCAATCTGATGGCCCGTATCGCGCGGCGCTCTTGTCGGAGCGCCGCGTTTTTCATATCGAAAGGTGGCACCATGCAGGCATCGCAGCGTCTCGACCGCTTTGGCGCGGAGGTCTTCGCCTCACTCAACAACAAGCTTCTCGCGCTGAAGGCTCAGGGCAAGACCATTTACAACATGAGCGTGGGCACGCCCGACTTTAAGCCGTACGACCATGTGGTCGAGGCGCTCACGCAAGCAGCCCAAGATCCCGAGATGTGGAAGTATGCCCTGCGTGACCTGCCCGAACTCAAGCAGGCCGTGTGCGATTACTATGAGCGTCGCTTTGGCGTTTCGGGCATTACGCCGTCCATGGTGCAATCGTGCAACGGCACGCAGGAAGGCGTGGGTCATTTGGGCCTGGCCCTGCTCGACCCGGGTGACACCATCCTGGTGCCCGATCCGTGCTACCCGGTCTTTGAGGCGGGTGCCAAGATCGCCGATGCCAAGCTCGAGTACTATCCGCTGATTGCCGAGCACAATTACCTGCCCTATGTGGCGGGTATCGATCCCGAGGTTGCCGATCGTGCCAAGTATATGATCGTGTCGCTGCCCGCGAACCCGGTGGGCTCGGTGGGCACGCCCGAGGTCTACGAGGAGATCATCGCTTTTGCCCGCGAGCACGACCTGCTCATCGTTCACGACAACGCATACTCCGACATCGTGTTTGACGGCGAGCCCGGCGGCAGCTTCTTGCAGTATCCCGGTGCGCTCGAGGTGGGCGTCGAGTTCTTCTCGCTTTCCAAGTCGTTTAACGTCACCGGTGCCCGCATCGGCTTTTTGGTCGGCCGAGAGGACGTGGTCTCTGCCTTTGCCAAGCTACGCAGCCAGATCGACTTTGGCATGTTCTTCCCGATCCAGAAGGCCGCCATCGCCTGCCTGAACGGTCCGCGCGATGAAGTCGAGGCGCAGCGTCTGAAGTACCAGGAGCGCCGCGACGCCCTGTGCGACGGTCTTGAGGGCTTGGGCTGGGAGCGCCCCAACGCGCATGGCTCTATGTTTGTGTGGGCCAAGCTTCCCGGTGGCCGCACCGATTCCATGGCGTTTTGCGAGGAGCTTATGGAGAAGGCCGGCGTTGTGGTGACGCCGGGCGCGAGCTTTGGTCCTTCGGGCGAGGGGCACGTGCGCATGGCGCTGGTCTTGCCGCCCGACCAGATCGCTTTGGCTGTCGAGGCCATTCGCGAGGCGGGCCTGTATTAGAAAGCTATTTCGCCTCGTCAATATATCGAAACCGATTTCGTGCAGTTATTTTACGAATCCTGCAAACAATTTCGGTAAACGGTCGATTTTTGGCTGCGAATAGGAGCATAATCAAAGTCCCGATTGGATGTATTGGGATTACGACAAGCCGCTCGGGTCGTTCCCGGGCGGCTTGTTTGTGGAGTGAGATGGGAGTTTCTAATGGTTAACGAGAAGAAGGTCGCTATTGTCGGCTGCGGTTTCGTCGGTTCGTCTTCGGCGTTCGCGCTGATGCAGAGCGGTCTGTTCTCCGAGATGGTCCTCATCGACGTGGACAAGAACCGCGCCGAGGGCGAGGCCCTGGATATCGCGCACGGCATGACGTTTGCCGAGCCGATGAAGATCTACGCCGGCGATTATTCCGATGTCGCCGACGCCGCCATGATTGTCGTCACCGCTGGCGCTGCCCAGAAGCCCGGTGAGACCCGCCTGGACCTGGTCAACAAGAACGTCAACATCTTTAAGTCCATTATCCCCGAGATTAAGAAGTCTGGCTTTGACGGCATTCTGCTCATCGTCTCCAACCCGGTCGATGTTCTGACCTATGCCGCCATCAAGATGTCCGGCTTGCCCGAGGGCCATGTCATCGGCTCCGGCACCGTACTCGACACCGGCCGTCTGCAGCAGATGCTTGGCGCCCACGTCGAGGTTGACCCGCGCGACGTTCAGGCCTATGTCATGGGCGAGCACGGCGACTCCGAGTTTGTCGCTTGGTCCAGCGCTCAGGTTGCCGGCGTGCCGCTGAACACCTTCTGCGAGCTTCACGGCCACCTGGAGCATGAGGCTGCTGAGAAGCGCATCGCCGAGGACGTCAAGAACTCCGCCTACACCATCATCGAGAAGAAGCACGCCACCTACTATGGCGTCGCCATGGCCGTCAAGCGCATCTGCACCGCCGTCATGCGCGATGAGCAGACCGTTCTGCCCGTTTCCTCGCTCATGGTGGGCGAGTATGGCCTGTCCGATCTGGCTATCTCCATGCCGACGGTCGTTGGCCGTGACGGCGTCGTCTGCCGCGTTCCCGTGCCGTTGAACGATGACGAGCAGCATGAGCTCACCGCCTCCGCCAAGGCCCTCAAGGACATCATCGACAGCGTCGACTTCTCCTGCTAAATCAAGCTCTTTTGGGCAACAGGCTACAATGAAAGGCGTCCGGGCCCACACGGTCCGGGCGCCTTTTTGGTGCAAAGTAACCTGACCCCATTGCACCATCCCAATGCACCATAGTTGATGGGAGGGCCATGCCGGATTCGCCTAATTTTTTGACCTATGCCCAGACGGCGTTTGATCCGTTTGAGGAGCGGCCGTTCTGCGCGGTGGATAGCCTCGTCTTTGCGTGGCTGTCCTATTTGCGTTTGCCGGGTGATATGGCGGAGCTGACGAACTGGCAGGGACTGGACGTGCGTGAACTGCTGCGCGCCGAGTGCTACCAAGACATGATTGGCGACCTGTGGAATCCGGAGGGGAGCCGTGCCTTGTTGGAGGCTGTGGCAGCAAGCCCTCGCTACCGTGGCGTTCGTGTTTGCGGCTATCGTACCGTGAGTGATGCCGAGACGACGGAGCAGTTTGCGGCCATGACGTTCCGATTTCCGGCGGGGTTTAGCTATCTTGCCTTCCGGGGGACCGACAGCACGATTGTGGGCTGGAAAGAGGACTTTAACATGGCGTTCCGGTGTCCTGTGCCGGCCCAGGAATCCGCGGCGCGTTATGTGGACGAGGCGGCGGATGCGATCGATGGGCCGCTTTTGTGCGGAGGTCATTCCAAGGGTGGAAACCTTGCGGTGTACGGTGCGGCGATGTGCTCCGATGTCGCTCGTGAGCGAATCGAACGGGCGTATTCCCATGATGGTCCAGGGTTCGTCGAGGAGTTTCTGAACGGCAACGCCTTTGCTGATCTTTCCGGTCGAATCGACAAGACGCTACCTCGGTCGTCGATCTTTGGCATGATGTTCGAGACACAGGAGGACTATGCCGTCGTTGAGAGCACTGAGTTCAGCCTGCTGCAGCACAATCCCTTTAGCTGGGTGGTTGATGGTCACGACTTCGTGTATTGTGAGCGCCTGTCTGCCGGTGCTCGATACGTTGATGGTTCCATTCGCGAGATGCTGCTTGCAGTGTCGCCTAGCGAACGCGAGCGTTTTGTAGATGCGTTGTTCTCCGTGTTTGAGGCTACGGGTGCTGAGCGGTTTGCGGATATCGCTGGGAATCTGCGCGAGAGCCTGCCCGTGATGCTCCAGGCTGCGCAAGGCTTTGACAAGGATACGCGACGCTTTGTCTCGCAGACCATCGCGGCAATCCTTAAATGCGCACTGCTGCCCAAACGACCCCAGATCGACATGCCCGCTGCCGGCAAGAGTTTGGCAGAACAGCTCGAGGCTTGGCAGTCCGAGCTCCTGCGCTAGCCATTGGTGCAAAGCAACCTGTCCCCGATGCACCAATCTTCGATGCGCCTGGGGCGGGCTCGACCGCTATACTGGTTCGTGCCGAAATCGATCTAGAACGGAATGCCGTATATGAAAATCAATCACGCGATTCTGCATATCCTGGACTTTGACTCTGCCGTTAACGTTATGAGCCAGCGCGAGCTCGATATCGAAAGCCGTACCGTGCGCAACTTCGTGACCACGCATCTGCGCCGCGCACGCACCTCGGCCGACAATAAACGCGCCACGTTTGCCGAGAGCTCTGCGTTTGGTGGCGAGCTCAAGGGCTATTTCTTTGGCGAGCGCGAGTTCGTGGACCTGTCGCAGCAGATTGCGGAGTTTATTTCCTCCGAGCTCACCAAAGCCGAGAAAGCCGAGTCCACCGACGTGCTCGTGGCCGATTTTGACGACGATGAGGATGCCCGCTGGTTTGCCGTGATGCTGCTGGGCTCCAAGCAGGCTTTTATGCACGAAGTGGGCCGCGAGGAGGGGGAGGTGCGCAACGACATCGCGCGCCACTACGCCATTCTGCCAAACCCCTCGCAAAAGGTGCCGAGCTATGCCATCGTGCGCGCGAGTACCATGGAGATCGGCTACGTGGACAAGAAGCGCAAGATTGCCGGCGAGGACTGTATGCTTATCCCCGATGGCCTGCTGCAGTGCTACACGGGCGTATCGGGCAAGGAGGTCATCGACACCGTGACGCGTGTGGTCGAGGAAGTCGCCGAGGAGCACGGTGCCAACACGGCTATAGCGCTCGCTAAGGTTAAGGCTGCCGTTGCCGAGAAGGTCGAGGATGACGAGGAGCTGCCGCCTTGGGATATCGTCGACGAGGTCTTTGAGGACGAACCGGTTATCAAGGAGAGTGTGCGCGCGGCACTGACCGAGGAGAAAGTGCCTGAGCGTGTGCCCGTGGAGCGCAAGCAGGTCGAACGCGCGGCGGTGCGCAATCATAAGATCCGTACCGACACGGGTATCGAGATCAGCTTCCCGGCCGAGATGGGCTCGAACTCCGAGTACATCGAGTTTGTCAACGAACCCAACGGCCTCATCTCCATCGAGCTCAAGAATATCGGCAGCATCGAGAATCGATAAACTGTGCTTGGACACTGCAAAAAAACAAAGGCCGAAGCCTCGGATGAGGGCTTCGGCCTTTTTGCTTGGAGCTGAATTGCGCCGTAGGTTGAGCATACGTCAGCGAAAACGCCCCTAAGCGAGCAAGGTGACGTGAAAGAGGAGGGAAGCGTACTTCGGTACGCGACCGACGATTGAACGTCAGATTGCCGCCTAGGGGCGTTTGCAGCGTCGACTTGTTACGCGGTTTGGTAAAACCGCGTAACCCTACAGCTGGCGCAGGCCCTCTTCGAGACCGGTCTTGCTGTCAGTCTTCTCGTCGCGCATCTTGATAACGCGGGCGGGGACACCGGCCACGACGGCGCCGGCGGGGACGTCCTCGACGCATACGGCACCGGCGGCAACGACAGCACCCTTGCCCACGCGTACGCCCTCCAGGACCACGGCGTTGGCGCCAATCATGACATCATCCTCGATGATGACGGGCGTGGCGCTCGCGGGCTCAACGACGCCTGCCAGCACGGTGCCGGCGCCGATGTGGCAGTTCTTGCCCACGGTGGCGCGGCCGCCCAGCACGGCGCCCATGTCAATCATGGTGCCTTCGCCAATGACGGAGCCGATGTTGATGATGGCGCCCATCA
Organism: uncultured Collinsella sp.; assembly: GCA_902493515.1. Taxonomy (GTDB): domain Bacteria; phylum Actinomycetota; class Coriobacteriia; order Coriobacteriales; family Coriobacteriaceae; genus Collinsella. The sequence goes on along the minus strand of CABUPE010000016.1, from coordinate 44,628 downwards.
TGATGACGGCGCGGTCACCGATCTCGACGCGGTCGCGGACGATCGCGCCCGGCTCAATGCGGGCGTTGATGCCCTTAAGGTCGAGCATGGGGACGGCGGAGTTGCGGCAGTCATTCTCGACGTCGTAGTAATCGATGGAATCGGCATTGGCATCGAGGATGGCCTTGAGCTCATCCCAGTCGCCAAAGACGGTCTTGCCACGACGACCGCCGTAGACGTGCGCATTGCCCCACTGGACCTTCATGCCGGGCTTTTCGCGCACGTACAGCTTAACGGGCGTCTTTTTGGGCGCGGTGGCGATGTAGTTGATAATCTCCTGTGCATCCATCTCGGCTGCGTTGCTCATTTGCTATCTCTCCTTTGGGTGGATTCGGTTGATACCTGGTTAGGCAAACATGACCTGGTCGAACGTATAGAAGCCGGGTTCGCGGGTGACGAGCTTCTGCGCGGCCGCCAAGGCGCCGTTGACAAAGATCTGACGGCTCGTGGCGCGGTGGGTGAGCGTGACCTCCTCGTCCTGGCCAAAGAAACTCACCTCGTGCACGCCGGCGACGGTGCCGCCGCGCAGCGAGTGTATACCGATTTCCTTGGGGTCACGCGCGCCGCACATGCCCTCGCGGCCATAGACGGGGTGGTAGCCTGCCTCGGGCTCAGCTTCGACGATGGCGTCGAGCAGTAGCTTGGCCGTGCCGCTCGGGGCGTCAACCTTTTGGTTGTGGTGCGTCTCGACGATCTCGCAGTCAAAGCCGGGCAGCTCGCGTGTGGCCTGTGCTACCAGATGACGCAGGGCTGCGATACCGATGGAGTAATTGCCGGAGTGCATGACGCGGGCGTTCTGACCCAGCTCGCGCAGGCGGTCCATCTGATCGGGTGTGTAGCCCGTGGTGCCCGAGACCAACGCGGCACCCGTGCGCTCGACATAGGCGACGACGGCATCGAAGGTCACGACGTTCGAGAAGTCGATGACGACATCGGCTGCCGGGGCGCTCTCGAGCTCGGACAGATCAAAACCGATCTGGGCGACGATATCAAAAACGGGCTGACCGGCGGCGTCGACAACGCCCTCAGCGGTGGTGCAGATGAGCGAGCCCATGCGGCCCGTTCCCATAATGACGGTCTTAATCAAGCAGACCAGCTCCCTTCAGAGCATCGGTAAGTGCGGCACGCGTGTCGTTGGCCATGGGGCAAAGCGGCATGCGGTAGTTGGCTTCGATCATACCCATCTGAGCGAGCGCTTCTTTAACGGGAATGGGGTTGACCTCACTAAAGAGGGCGTTGATGAGCGGCTGGCCAGCAATTTGAATATCGCGGGCACGTGCCACGTCACCGTCCAGATAGGCGCGGCACATGTCATGCACGAGCTGCGGCTGAACGTCGGCCCACACGCTGATGGTGCCCGAGGCGCCCAGGCTCATGAGCGGCACGGTGAGCGCGTCCTCGCCCGAGTACATGCGGAAGTCGTCGGACAGCAGGTGGGCAATCTTGGCCGCGTAGGCGACGTTGCCCGAGGCTTCCTTAATACCCATGATGTTGGGGTGCGCGGCCAAGCGCTCTACGTTGCGCTCGCTGATGCCGCAGCCGCAGCGGCCGGGGATGTTGTACAGGATGCAGGGGATGTCCACAGCATCGGCGACGGTCTTAAAGTGCTGATAGATACCCTCTTCATTGGACTTGTTGTAGTAGGGGGTGATGAGCAGCAGGCCGTCGGCTCCCAAGCCCTGGTAGGTGAGCGACTTGGTGAGCATCGTCTGCGTGGAGTTGGAGCCCGAGCCGGCGATGACGGGGACGCGTCCTGCAACTTGCTTGACCACTGCGGCGACGACGGAGTTGTCTTCGTCATCGGTCATCGTGGCGCTCTCGCCGGTGGTGCCCAGGGTGAGGATGGCGTCGGTGCCGTTTTGCAGGTGGAAATCGATAAGGCGCTCGAGTGCGTCAAAGTCGACACTGCCGTCCTTTTTAAATGGCGTAACAAGGGCGACGATTGAGCCCTCGAGGTTGCGGATATCCATGTTTTTCTCCTTCGCGTCCGCGATCTGGATGCGTTTGTTCCATTGGGCGGCGACTGCCAGGCGCTTGTCTTGGGCGCGACGGCGGGCACTTTCGGCGCGCGACTTGGCCAGCAGCTCTCGGCCGCTCGGCAGCACGTCGAGCGTGGCAAAGTAGTCGCCCGGGCGCTCGGCGCGACGAATGAGATCTGCCGAGCCATCGGGGCGCAGCAGGACCTCGGCGGAGCGCAGCCGTCCGTTGTAGTTGTAGCCCATGGAGTAGCCATGAGCGCCGGTATCGTGGATCACGAGCACATCGCCCATGTCGATCTGCGGCAGCTCGCGGTCGATGGCGAACTTGTCGTTGTTCTCGCACAAGTTGCCCGTGATGTCATACGTGTTCGTGACCGGTGCTGCGATCTTGTCAGGGCCGCCCGGCTGACCCATCACCGTAATGTGGTGGTAGGCGCCATACATGGCGGGGCGGATCAGATCGACGGCGCTTGCGTCGACACCGATATAGTCCTTGTAGATCTGCTTTTCGTGGATGGCCTTGGTGACCAGGCAGCCGTAGGGCCCCATCATAAAGCGGCCCATCTCGGTGCAGATGGCCACATCGCCCATGCCGGCAGGAACCAGGATCTCGTCGTAGGCCGCGTGCACTCCCTCACCGATGGCGTGGATGTCGTTAGCCTGCTGCTCGGGCAGATAGGGGATACCCACACCGCCGGACAGATTGATAAAGGCGACATGTGCGCCCGTTTCACGCTCCAGGCGCACGGCAAGTTCAAAGAGGATGCGTGCGAGCTTGGGATAGTAGTCGTTAGTGACGGTGTTACTGGCAAGGAAGGCGTGGATGCCAAAATTCTCGGCGCCCTTGGCCTTGAGCATGCGGAAAGCCTCAAAGAGCTGCTCGGTGGTCATGCCGTACTTGGAGTCGCCGGGGTTGTCCATAATGCCGTTAGAGAGCTGGAACAGGCCGCCCGGGTTAAAACGGCAGCTGACCGTCTTGGGGATGGGGCCCGCGACGCGCTCAAAGAACTCGATATGGCTGATGTCGTCAAAGTTGACGATGGCGCCCAGCTTGTCGGCGAGCTCAAAATCCGCCGCCGGCGTGTCGTTGGACGAGAACATGATGTCGTGGCCGGTGATGCCCAGCGAGCGGGCGATCATGAGCTCGGTATAACTCGAGCAATCGCAGCCGCAGCCGTATTCGTTGAGAATGGAGATGAGCGCCGGGTTGGGATTGGCCTTGACGGCAAAGTATTCCTTAAAGCCCGGGTTCCATGCAAAGGCGTCGCGCACTTCTTGCATGTTGCGGCGGATGCCCGCCTCGTCGTATAGATGAAACGGCGTGGGAAACTGCTCGACGATATGCTCGAGCGTTTTCTTGTCCACAAACGGCTGCTTGGCCGCATACGCTTCGTTGGGGGTCGATGCCATGTCCCGTAAACCTCGCTATCCAGACGGCGCCATCGGCGCATCGAATCCGCATAGCGTGGACCCCATGTCCGGATAGCGCTCCCGCATTGCTGCAGACAGTCCTGCGGGTGTTTCCCGCAGGCCCACCAGGCTGTTCGTGCCCGAAAAACCCAGTTCGGCGGGTTTCGCCTCCCCGCAGGGTCAAAGTCTGCCGACTCGCCCGCGGCTCTTCGTGCCCGCGCCTCTATCAAGTGGTAACGACCCTACCACGTTGCACTTTACCAAACAAGAGTATTCGTATATAACGTTTAAAAAATGCAGGGATATGCTGGAAATAAGGGTGCGGCAATCTTGCGGCACAATAAGATGGCAACTGGCGCGCACCTATGAAAGGAACCTTTATGACCGAGCTCCAAGAACTCCGTCGCTATCGGCGCGACTTGCACAGGATCCCGGAGCTCGACTTCGATCTTCCACAGACTATCGCCTATATCGAGGGCGTGTTGGCGCCGCTCGCCTGCGAGGTGACCCATCCGTGCCCCAGCTGCGTCTGCGCTTTCTTCGATGCCGGCACGGGCGCCGCGCATGCTACGGCGATTCGCGCCGACATGGACGCGCTGCCTATCGCGGAGGCGACGGGCGCTGCCTTTTCCTCGACGCATCCCGGTAAGATGCACGCTTGCGGACACGATGGACACATGGCCATGGCGCTTGCCGCCGCGACACATGTCGACCGCACGATTCGTGAGCAGCCGGGCGTCATTAAGCGCAACGTGCTCTTTGTGTTTCAGCCGGCCGAGGAAACGACCGGTGGCGCCAAGACGGTGTGCGAGAGCGGCGTGTTCGAGCGCTATGGGGTTGACCGCATCTTTGGCTTCCATGTGTGGCCCGATCTTCCTGCCGGTACGCTGGCGAGTTGTTCCGGTCCGCTGCTGGCGCGTTCGAGCGAGACACATGTGCACATTCATGGGACGAGCATCCATATCGCCAAGACCTACGGCGTTCCCGTTGGCGAATCGCACGATGCGGCATTGGCGGCTGCCAAGTTCTTGGTTTCCGAGCGCGAGCTCATGGACGAGTTGGGTGCCGACGAGCCTTGCATTGGTAAGTTTGGCCTGCTGCAGGCCGGCACCGTCTGCAATGCGGTGGCGGGGGAGGCACATGTGGCTGGCAGCCTGCGCGTGTTTACGGACGGTATGTTCGACCGTGCGCGTGAGGGCGTGCGGCGCGTGTTGGACGAGGCCTGCGCCGCAACGGGCTGTACGTACGATCTCGATTTTGCCGAGGGCTATCCACCGGTCGATAACGACCCTGAGTTGTTTGCCCGAATCGCGCCCGCTCTGCCCGAATTGCAGCTCGTGGACGAGCCGCTGCTAATTGCCGAGGACTTTGCCTTCTATCAGCGCCATCTGCCGGGCGTGTTCTTCTTGCTGGGCACGGGCGTGCCAGAGGGACAAGAAAACCCGAGCGATTCGGATGGCTGTCCCGCCTATGCCACGAGCGCCCTTCACACTGATACCATGCTCTTTGACGAGGAAATTCTGCTCAAAGGCCTCGATGTCTACAAACGACTGCTTTTGCTTGCTTAAGTGGCGAAGAATACCTGTTCTAGAAAATACGAACATGTGTACGGTATAATAGAGATGTAAGTCTATAGAAACGTTTGACGTTATTAACGTAAGGCGATACTATGATTGCATCATATAAAGATGAGGATACCGAACGCTTTGCCATGGGTGTGCGGGTCAGGAGGTTCGTGCCCTTTGAGCGTGTTGCGTTGAGGAAGATTCGCCAACTGCAGGTCTGTGCTTCGCTTGATGATCTTCGCGTTCCACCGGGCAACCGCCTGGAAGCTTTGAAGGGCGATCGTGCCGGTCAATATAGCATCCGTGTTAACGAGCGCTATCGGGTCTGTTTTGAGTGGAGACAGGAGATGGCTTGGAATGTCGAAATCGTCGATTATCACAAGTGATGAGACTTCGGCCGATTTGCTGTCGCCGGTGACTCCTGGTGAGCTTCTCAAAGAGGAGTTTCTTGTTCCCATGGGCATTTCTCAATATCGCCTTGCGAAAGAGACTGGGATTCCGGCTCAGCGTATCGGGCAGATTGTCTTGGGAAAACGTCGCGTGACGGCCGACACCGACCTCCGTCTTTGCCGTTATTTTGGCCTGACGGATGGTTATTGGCTGCGCGCTCAGGTGGCGTTTGACCTTGAGGCCGAGAAAAGGCGGATCGAACCGGAGCTGAATAAGATCGTTCCTGTCCAGCAGGCCGCTGCGTTGTAGTGCTCAAAGATATTGAGGTTGGAGTGACGATGGAACGACGCCGACAGTCTGCCGTTTATAGTCCCGGTGGGTGTGGATGCGGCTTGTTGTTGCTTCCGGTTATTGCTGTGAGCATTGGCGTGATGTTTGCGCTTGCTGGGCTGGCTGCGGCGGCACTCGTACTGTGTATCACTGCCATCGGCGTGACGATTTGGCTCTGCCGCAATCGCGAGCGACGCCGTGCCGACGGTAAAACCAATGTCGGCTGGGTTGTATTCCTGGTCATTGCGTACCCGCTGAGTGTCAGCTACCTGGTGTTCTTTGTCCTGTTGATGGTCAGTGCCTTTACCGGGGAATCCGTCACGGTGGGTTGATGCGCTGCCGGCAGACGGTCGCGCAAAGTGCGTTTGCTCGGCGTTTGGATAACTGCATTGGCCGTTTACCGCAACCTTAGCTCTCAGCTAATGAATTCAAGTTTAATCCTTCCTACGATGTGCTGTGTGCCGGCACGGTAGCCGGATCGTAGGAAGGATGAATAATGGCAAAAGAGGGAAAGAAGCCGATCGGTAAGATTGTCCTAGGCGTCATCGTGGTGCTGGTTATTGTCGGTGCCGTGGGCTCTATGGGCGGCAACTCAACCGATTCGCCTGCGAGCGATTCGGCAAAACCTGCCGAGACGACACAGCAGGCTGAGGAGCAAAAAGAACCGCAAGAACCGTATACCATTGCTGACGAGGCTGAAGACACTTCCAATCAGTTTGCCTATAAGATCACGGGGACGCTGACCAATAACACGGACAAGGAAAAGAGCTACATTCAGATTGAGTATGTTCTGTATGATGCTGATGGCAACCAGGTTGGAACGGCTCTTGCAAACACCAATCATCTGAAGGCGGGCGGCTCCTGGAAGTTCGAGGCGCTGGGCACGGTGTCTCCCGATCAGGTCGCCAGTTGGGAGCGTTCGGACGTAAGCGGTTTCTAGCATGTTGTATGCACTGGGGGAGGTGAAGTCGTATGCCCGATAAAAAGCTGACTGACGAGTTACTCAATGAGCTTCTCGACGCGCCAAACATCGATGACTATATCAAAGAACACGACTTTGCCGCCCCGTCGCTTTCGAACTACCTGAAGCAGCTACTGCAGGAAAAGGGCTTTGAGTGCTCGCGCGTAGTTCGTATGGCCGATCTCAATGAGACCTTTGGCTATCAGATTTTTACCGGTGCGCGGCATCCGAGCCGCAATAAGGTGCTGCAGATTGCCTTTGCGATGGCGCTGACGCTCAAAGAGACTAACCGTGCGCTGACGGCTGCCGGGGTAAGCGTCCTTAACTGCAAGGACCGCCGCGATGCGATTATCATCTTTTGCATCGATCGTGGGTGCAGCCTCCAAAAGGTCAACGAGGAGCTGTATCGCTTTGGCGAGGAGACGGTGAGTTAGCGGCTGATATCTGAGCCGGCGGAGCTGCCGAACAACGATGCAAACGAACGGGGCGCGGATGCCATGGGGTGTCTGCGCCCTGCGCTATGATGGAGGCTATGGATACTCAGACCCCAACATATTCCGATGACGAGCTGACCGCAGCGCTTGCCGAGCACCTGGCGTCGCTCGATCGCGACGACAGCTATCGCGTGGAGCGTGTACTTAAGCGCTCGTCCGTTGAAACAACCGAGCTCGTGTACTTTGAAGGAACCGGCGGTGGTTCGCTCGGCCCCTTTGTCCGTAAACGTATCGATGCTTCGGCTCAAATCGGCGGGGCATACGAGCGCCTGTTTGCCGCTCAGCGGGCAGGCAGGCGTTTTGAGCACCTGCCCAGAATCGTCGATTGTCGTCGTGTGGGCGACGAGCTCAACGTGGTTATGGAATACATCGAAGGGGAGACGCTCGGGGCGCTGGTGGACCGTCTGGGAGCCACCCCCGATTATGCACGTGAATTGTATCCTGTCCTTTGCGACGCCGTGGGCGAGCTCCATGCCGGTTTTGCAATGGCGGGGGAGGCTTCGGCGCCAGTGATCCATCGCGACCTCAAGCCGTCGAATATCATCGCGACAGGTGCCAACTATACGCCTGATGACGGCCTGACGTTTTCATCGCTGGTGATTATCGACCTGGGGATCGCGCGCGTATGGCGCGATGGCGCCGATGCCGATACCGTCAAGTTTGGGACACGGCCCTATGCGCCGCCCGAGCAGTATGGGTTTGGGCAGACGAGCGTACGAAGCGACGTCTACGCACTTGGCGCCCTGTTGTTCTTCTGCTTGACGGGAGTCGACCCTAAACCAGGGCTCGACATGCGCGAGCAATGCGAGGCGCGCGGCATTCCTACTCCACTTGCCGATGCCGTCTGCATGTCGATGGCGCTCGACCCGGCCAAGCGTTTTGCGAGCGCGGAAGCGTTGGGACGGGCGACGCGCGCGGCATACGATCTAAGTCGCCCCGTGCGGCCTCCTGCGCCTGCGCCTGTCCGTACTCCGGCCTCGGAGACGGTGTTGACGCCCCAAGGGCTCCAGAACCCCACAGGGCTTCCTAGGCCTGCCGCCTCCGCTGCATGCGGTCTGCTCTCTCGCGTTCCGGAGTCTCTGGGGCGTATTTGGAATACGCTCGTCTGCTTCTCGCTGCTTGTGTTCTTTGCCGGAAGTCACTTTGCCGTCTTTCACCCCACGGGAGCAAATCAAGGCTACCCGACGTGGCTTCTCATAATCGAGTATTTTTTCTTTGTCGATGGCCTTATGGTGCTTATGCATTTTGCGCTGCTCGATAAGCGCCGTCTTCGTCGGCGATTCGCACTGCTCGACAGCTATCGCGGCAAGAAACTCGCGAAACTCTGGCTCAAGGTATTGGGTGTGCTGCTCCTATGCATGATCGTCATAGTCGCGGTTGTCAATGCGACCGGCGTCGTCGATACCTCCGCTACCTAAAAGAAAAGGGCCCCATTGGGGCCCTTTGCAGTTGCACTTAGATGCGGTTCATCTGAGCGGCGACTTTGTTGTACCAGTCCTGCCACGTGGGCGGGCAGTACTTTTTGGCCGCTGCCGGGGTAAGGGTGGAGCCGTAGTTGGCGCCCAGATAGGCAACGTGAGCGGAGATGCCCTCGCTCCAGCTGCCAAAGCTGCGCCAACCGCCGCCACGTGCACTCCAGCCCCAGGCGTTGTAAGAATTGGCGCAATAAGCACCCTTGGTGCTCTCGATGCAGGCGATGGCGGGGGACCAACGGGGGTCGACACCGGTATTCCAAGCGGCGACGGCAAAGTTATAGCCCTGGCCTGCCATGGGGGAGCCGGCGAGATAATTGTCGATGCGGCCTGTCCACTCATTAATGAACGAATCGTAATCGGAGTTACCAGTATTGGAGCTGTTCACCGTGGTGTCGATGGTGGTGTTGGTGTTGGTGGCCTGGCTGCTGGAATTGCTGCCGCTTACGCCCTCGCCCGAGAGCTTCTCGGCGGCAGCGGCCTTATCGGCCTCAAGCTTGGCAAGCTCGGCGGCATTTTCCTGCTCGGCTTTTGCCTGCGCCTCGCTGCGGAGCTGCTGGGCCTGCGCCAGCGCGTCCTCGGCGTTTTTCTGCTCTGCCTCAAGTTGAGACTTGGCCTGCTGGAGCTCAGCCTTGTTCTGCTCGAGTTCGGTTTGCATGTTATTGAGCTCTTCGATCTCGTCGACGCTCGAGCTCGTGATCTGGTTGGTGTATTTGCAGGTCGTGATGAACTCACCCAGGCTCTGCGCGTTGACCAGGAAGCTCACGATGGGATTGGTGCCCTTCTGATACTTGTACAGATCGCGCATGGCGGAGCTTGCCTTGGCCTGCTGCTCGGGAAGCTTGGCCTCGATTTCCTCGATGCTTGCCTCATTGGAGTCAATCTGCTTTTGCAGGTCATCGAGTTTGGTGCGGGCGTCGTTGTAGGCGCTCGTGGCGGCTTCGATCTTCTGCTGGGCTGCGGAAAGCTGGTCCTGCGTTGCCTGCGAGGCGGCATACGCCGCAACGGGGGAGAGCATCGGCGTGGCCGTCAGCGCAACGGCGAGCGCGGCGCTCGTGATGATACGAGCCGGCTTCGACGCAATGAGCGCTGCGGTGCGATGATTCGAATGCTGCATCCAGTCCCTCTGCAATCAATCGTAGGTTATGGTTCGAACGGTATTCTACTACTGCTTTCGACCTCAACTTGAACCTTAAAGGTTCCAAAGGGTCAAGTTGAACTTGAGGCTTTGGCTTTGACCTGCAGTTATGATGAATTGTTGAGAAACCATAGAGTTCAACTTTAACGTTACAGAGCCCTGTTTGAGAGGAGTTTTGGGCTGTAAAAGCTATCTCAACGTGGGGTTTTATAACTACAGCGTGCCCTTCTGGCGAGCCTGCTCAATCTCTTCGAGGGCCTCGGCGGGGGTGAACGAACAGGTGCCGTCGCCGAGTTTGACTACCCGGATATCGTCGCCGGTATGGACCTCTCCGCCCTTTAGTACCACGCCAAAAACGCCCTCATGGGGAAAGATACAGTCGCCGGCGAGATAGTAGATGGCACAGCGGGTGTGGCAGACCTTGCCGATCTGACTGATTTCGACCAGGACATCGTTGCCAATCTTGAGCTGCGTTCCCAGGGGGAGCGAGAGCAGGTTGATGCCCTGGGTTGTGAAGTTCTCGCCAAAGTCGCCCTCGTGCACATCGAGCCCGCGCGCCTGCGCCGTCTGGATAGACTCTGCAGCTAAAAAGGAAACCTGGCGGTGCCAATGCCCGGCGTGCGCATCGGAGGCGAGGCCAAACTGCTCGATGACGGTGTCGTGCCCGTCGGCGACGGGTGACTTACGCGTGCCTTTGTGCTCCGACGTGTTGATTGAGACGATACGGGCAGGCCCGTTGTAAGCATCGTTTGCGGTGCGTAGGGGAGCTGCCGTCTGGGCACGATCTGCAAGTTCGCGCTTGGCGGCGTCAATGATGGGGTTGTTGATCGGATGAGCCTGGGGCACGGTGCACCTTTCGACGGGGCGGGCTACATGTTGAATCCTACAACAATGGTAGGTTCATTGCCCATTGTCATACAACGGTGAGCGCCGTCTTCGTGCTGGCCTTCGTGCTGGACGATTACGTCGATTGCCATAGATACGGTGGAGCTTTGGGCACCGGCGGCTTGGCACGCTAGAATAACTCAGTTGCGCAAAGACCGCCCATTGTGTGGGCAGTTCATGATAGGAAGTTTCCATGGCATTGCAATTTACAGAGCGCGAGTTCATTCCCGTGCTGCTCGGTGGCGACATCAACGCCTATTCGGTGGCGCGTGCCTTCTACGAGGAGTACCAGGTCAAGAGTCTGGTCTTTGGCAAGTATCAGACGGGTCCCGCGTACCGCAGCCAGATTATCGACTACACGCCCAACGTGGATATCGACACCATGCCCGTGATGCTCAAAACCGTCAACGGCATTGCCCAAGTGCATGCCGACAAGACGATTGTCCTTGTGGGCTGTGGCGACAACTATGTCGCTCTCGTGGCTCAAGCCAAGGATGCTCATGAGCTGGCGGATAACATCGTCGCTCCCTACGCGCCCTACAGCATGCTCGAGCAGTGCCAGAAGAAGGAGATCTTCTACGAGCTGTGCGAGAAGCATGGCGTGCCCTATCCGCACACGTTTACCTTTACCAAGGCGATGCTCAATGCCCAGGGTGAGGCGCCTGCCGAAGTGCTCGACCAGATCGATTTTCCTTACCCGATGATTCTGAAGCCTTCTGACGGCATCATGTGGTGGCAGCACGAGTTCGAGGGCCAGAAGAAGGCCTATGAGATTGCCGACCGCGCCGAGCTGGAACAGGTCATTCGCGATTCGTATGCCAGCGGCTACACCGACGATCTGATCTTGCAGGACCGCGTGCCCGGCAACGACGAGTACATGCGCGTACTCACCAGCTATTCCGACCGCAACGGTAAGGTTCGCATGATGTGCCTGGGCCATGTGCTGCTCGAGGAGCATCAGCCCCACGGTGTCGGCAACCATGCCTGTATCATTACCGAGCCCAACGACGAGCTCATGGGCGGCGTGCGCAAGTTGCTCGAGGACCTTCACTTTGTGGGCTATTCCAACTTTGACGTTAAGTACGACGAGCGCGACGGCTCGTTTAAGTTCTTCGATTTCAACACGCGCCAGGGCCGCAGCAACTACTACGTTACCAACAGCGGCTTTAACGTTGCCAAGTATGTGGTGGACGAGTATGTGTTTAACCGCCCGTTTGAGCCGGAGTTTGTGACGGCGCAGGACGAGGCCCTGTGGATGGTCGTTCCCATGGGCGTCGTCGACAAGTACGTCAAGGATCCCGAGCTGCGCGCTAAGGTGCATCGCCTGGACAAGGAAGGCAAGGGCGCCGACCCTTCGTTTATGAAGGGCGACTTTGTCTTTAACCGCTGGCTGCGCATGTGGCACACCAAGCTGCGCCACTTTAAGCTGTTCAAGACGTATTACAAGTAGATGAGTGCGGCGCCCGTCCGGTTTACATCGGGCGGGCGCGGGTATGATACGCGCAATTGCGCAAGCGTCACCAAGGAGGCGGCGATGGAAAAGCTGGGAGTTATCGGCGGCATGGGCGCCGAGGCCACGTCGTATTACTACGACCAGGTGGTGCGTCATACGGCTGCTGCCTGCGATCAGGAACATATCGACATGGTGGTGCTCTCCAAGTCGACCATGCCCGACCGCACACTGGCCATTAAGACCGGCGAGCATGCCAAGCTCCTGGCGACCATGAAAGAGTGTGCCCAGGCACTCGAGTCGCTGGGCTGTGCGCACATTGCCATTCCCTGCAACACGTCACACTACTTCTACGACCAGATCCAGTCGTTTACGAAGGTGCCGATTATCCACATGCCGCGTGAGTCGGTGCGCTATGCTCTGGCCGGTGCGGTGATGGGGGAGTGCGAGTTCGACCCCAACCTGAGTATGCCGGCCGAGCCGGTGCACAAGATTGGCATCATGGGCACCGATGGCACCGTGGGCGCGGGCGTCTACGGCCGCGAATGTAAGGCTGCGGGTGTTGAGGTCGTCTATCCCAGCGAGAAACGTCAGAACGATGTGATGTCGCTTATCTACGATGATGTGAAGGCCGGACGTGAGCCCGATATGGATAAGTTCGACCGCGTGATGTGGGAGTTCGCCCGTAGCGGCTGCGACCGCGTCATTCTGGCCTGCACCGAGCTATCGGTGCTGCAGAAGTACCGAGAGATGCCCGAGATCACCCTCGACGCCATGGACGTCCTGGTGCGCGAGTCCATCATCCGTAGCGGCGCTCCCTACCGCCTCTAGCTTCCGACCCGCCAAAAAGGGACAGGTTTATTTTGGTAGGTTTTATCTGGTGAAACAGTAAAGGCCCCGGCTCGTTTGGTGCGAGCCGGGGCCTTTTGCGTTGGGCGGTTGCTGTCGGTGGTGAACTAGAACAGGAAGCCGATGGCGATGAGGGCGATGCTGACGATGAGCACGGCGATGTCTAGGCCCTTGATGGGGTAGCGCTTGTACGAGCTGGCGCGCGTACGCAGATAGAAGCCGCGCTGTTCTGCCGCCAAGGCTGTGGCATCGGTCTTGCCCACGCTCGAGATGAGCAGTGGCACACACAGTGGCAGCATGAGCTTAAGCTTCTTGATGGGGTTCTTGGTGTCGTACTCGACGCCGCGTGCGGTCTGCGCCTCCATGATGGCGTTCATCTCCTGACCAAACACCGGCACAAAGCGCAGCGCCGTGGTAAAGGTGAAGGCATAGCGATACGGCACGTGCAGCACCTCGACGCAGGCGTTGGCAAGGTCGTTGAGCTTGGTCACCATGAGCATGAGGATGAGCGGTAACGCCACACCCAGCAGGCGCAGGCAGGCCTTCGATCCTGTGATGAGGCCCGTGTCGGTGATAAAGCCCCACACCACGTTGCCATCGCGCATAAAGGCCAGCTGGAGCAACAGCATGATAAGCGCGAGCGGAATCAGCAACTTGAGCAGCGAGAACAGACGGTCGACGACGCCGGCATAGGCACCCAGCGCAAGGGTGAGTGCCAAAAAGCCCAGCAGCGCCACGTAGGTGTCGGACAAGAAGATGCCGACGATGATGGCGGCAGCGAGGCCCAGTTTGACGACGGGATTCAGGCGATGCAGCAGCGTATCGCCCGGCATGTAGTCGATGACGTTAACCACGGTGGACCATCTCCTTGGTAATTCGAACGACATCGGTAACCTCGCTCACCTGCGCAAAAGCGGGCGAGACGGAAGATGCCAGACGGCGCGAGAGTTCAATAACCTGGGGAGGCTCCACGTAGGCACGCCGCATGAGATCGATGTTCGAGAATAGCTCGTGCGTGCGGCCGCGGTCGAGGATGCGACCGTCGGCCATTACCACAATGCGCTCGGCAAAATCCGAGACGACTTCCATATCGTGGCAGACCATGATAACGGCGCAACCGCGCTCGGCCATGGTGCGCACCGTTTCCATGACGGTCATGCACTCGCGGTAATCAAGGCCGCTCGTGGGCTCGTCGAGCACGACGATCTTGGGCTCAACCACTACGACGGAGGCAAGCGCCACCATTTGTCGCTGACCGCGCGAGAGCGAGAAGGGCGCCTCGTCGGCCGGCAAGCCAAAGCGGTCGATGACGAGCTGGGCGCGACGCAGCGCCTCGGCACGGTCGATGCCGGTAAGCTCCAGGCCAAAGGCGACCTCGTCGAGCACGGTGTCCTTGCAGATCTGGCGGTCGGGGTTTTGGAAGAGGGTCGCGACCTCGCGAGCGATGCGGCTCGTGGGAACGGCTGCGGTATCCAGTCCCGTGACGCGCACGCTGCCCGAGGCGGGCTTAAGCAGGCCTGTGAGCAGTTTGGTGAGCGTGGTCTTGCCGGCGCCGTTTTGGCCGACGATGCCCACGAGCTCGCCAGGATAGAGCGTCAGGCTAAGGTCGTGTACGGCGGCGCCGCCATTGGGATAGGCAAACTCAACATGGTCGAAGGTGAGTACGGGTTCGGCGTCCTTGGCATGAGGGCGCAACGACGGTGCATGCGGGGAACCGGCGGGCGCCTGGGCTTCGATAGCCGCGCGTGCGGGGTCGACGATGCCCGAAATCAGGCGCTCGGCCTCATCGACATCCAGGCAGGGGGTACCGCTTACCAGGCCATCGGCCTCGAGGCTATTGAAGATACGCGTGACGCGAGGGCAGTCGACGCCGATGGCACGGAGCTCGTCGGTATGCGCGAAGACCTCGTGTGGCTCGCCCTGCAGCGCAATTTCGCCATGGTTGAGCACGAGCACGCGGTTGCAGTACTCCGAGAGCAGGGCGACCTTTTGCTCAACGACGACGATGGTGATTCCAAGTGCGCGGTTTGCCTCGCGCAGCGTCTCGAAGACCAACGTGGAGCTGGCGGGGTCGAGTGCCGCGGTGGGCTCGTCGAGAACCAAGACGCGCGGGCGCATGGCGAGGATGGCGGCGATGGCTACCTTTTGCTTCTGTCCGCCCGAGAGCGTGGCGATCTCGCGGTCACGCAGGTCGCTGATGCCGACGGTCTCGAGCGTTTCGCTCAAGCGCTGCTCGATCTTGTCGTGGGGAACGCCAAAGTTCTCGAGGCCAAAGAGCATCTCGTCCTCGACGATCGAAGCGACCATCTGCGTGTCGATATCCTGTAGCACACTGCCGACGATTTGCGACACGTCGGTCAGCGAGACCTCGCAGGTGTCGTGGCCGTCAACCATGACGGACCCAAAGAACGTGCCGGTGTAGTGGTGGGGCACGGCACCTGACAGGCAGGCGGCAAGCGTGGACTTGCCGGCGCCCGAGGGCCCGATGATGCCGATGAAATCTCCCTTGTTCACGCTGAGCGAGATGTGGCTGAGCGCCTGCTCGGTCTGCGTGCCATAGGAGAACGAGACATCGTCGACGTTGATGATCGTTTCCATGGATACCTTTCGTAGTCATTGGGGACGTTCTTAAATGACCAGTCGTTTAAGAACGTCCCCAAAAGCTAGTCGTTTGGGACAGTCTTTGGTGGTGAAGCACGGAGACGGCTTTACGAGGGGCCCCAGGTTGGCGCGAAAGAGGAGCGAAGCGTACTTGGGTACGCGAGCGACGAATGAACGCCAAGATGGGGTGGCTCGTAAAGCCGAGCGGGTTAGTTGAGCCTAAGAGCCTTCTGGATGGGCAGGTAGAGGGCGCCGACCAGAATGGCGTTAAAGACGGCGGTCATGGCGACGACGGGCAGCATGGCGGCGGCGAGCTCGCCTACCACGCCGAGCATGGCCATCTTGATGACCATGAAGATGACGCCGGAGACAAAGGTGGTCAGGAAGGTTGCGACAATAGCGATGGCGGGCTTGACCTGACCGTTCTTGCCGGCGGCGTTGACGATGCCGGCCATGAGCATGGCGGCGATGCCCTCGGCGGCAAAATCGACGAACGGTGAAGTGGTGGTGATCTGGATCACGGCAGCCGAGATGAGGCCAATGACGAGCGCCTGGCCGATGTTGGGACGAACGACCAGGATGGTGAGGCAGAAGGCCGAGATGATGAACTCGGGGCTGATCATGCCGCCCGAGATGCCCGAGATGGCCTTGCCGACGGTGAAGTTGAGGATGAAGCCGGCGGCGAGCAGGATGGCGAGCAGGACGAGGGCGCGGACATCGAGTTTGCCGCGGTCGGCGGTCTGGACGGTGCGGGGCTGGGCGGCGGTGGTGTTCTGAGACATGGTGAAAATCCTTTCGGAATGGGGGTGCAAGAGAAAAGCGGAGGCGCGTGATGCGAATGCGATCGGGCTCGAGATAGAAAAAGGCCCCCGGTCGAAACCGGAGGCCTTCCAATCACCTAGAGCGCAAAAACAGGCGTGAGGGACTCACTGTCGACCGATCGTATTCGCATCACGCCACCACCAGTTGTTGAGAGACTTCATCGTGTTCTTCATGTTGGTGGCTCCTTTCGTGATGCCGTGGCGCGGTCGCACCTAGTTGCTGTTGCGCTGCACTATAGCACAGCGAAGTGTGTGCGGGGAAATCTTTTTTAAAAAGATTTCAGGTGGGTTTCCCGCCGGTCAAAAGAGCGGGCTGAGCGGGCGAGACTGCCATTGCTGCCTTGTCCGCTCAGCTAAGACGTTACTCCTTATTGCGACGGTAGAGGAAGTAACCGCCCGCGGAGATGACGGCAACGCCAGCGATGGCGAATGCGGCCACCATGCGGCCATCAAAACGATCACCGGTGGTGGGCAGGCCGCCCTTGGTGTTCGTCTTGTTGGTGGTTACCGTGGTCGTGGTGTCCGACTTGCCAGGCTTCTCGGGCTTGGTGGTGGGCTGCTCGGGCTTAGCGGGCTGCTCGGGGGTACCGGGCTGCTCAGGAGTACCGGGCTGCTCAGGAGTACCAGGCTGATCCGGGGTTACCGGGTCGGTGGCAAGAGCGTCCTTGGCGTAGGTGATGGACACCTTGAGGCCGTTGATCTCGGTGTTCAGGTCGCTCGGGGTGAAGGGCTGGTCGAAGTTTTCGGCCTTCTGATAGGCGCGCATCTCCTGGAGCAGGGCCTTGCACTTCTTGTAGGTGTTCTCGGTAGCAGCCTTGCCGGCCTTGTTGGCCAGGGCAGTGCGGCCCTCGGTGGTCGTCTCGGCTAGCATGGCGGCGTCAACTTCCTTGTTCTGCTCGATGAGCTCGTTCTGGAGCGCATCGAGGTAGGCACGGACGCTGATACCAAGGGTGTCAGGGTTCTCAAAGCAGAGCGAGCTGATGTCCATGAGGACGTAGTTGATTGAGTTCTCGGGCTCCTCGTTGTACACGACGTCAGTCTGTTTGCAGTGATCGAAGGAGACGGTCTGATCGCTGAAGTACGGGCTGACCTCAGTTATCAGAGCGGAGTACAACGGGATGGCGACGGAGTACGCGGCGCGGGAGAGCATTTCCCACTGGATGGTAGCGACTTCGGGGTCATACCCGCGACGAATCTGGAAGAGGTTGATCTCGGTGTTGCGCTCGCTGCCGATGCAATAAACACCATCAGTGTTCGCGTTGAGGCCAGGGACGTTCTCGCCGCGGTTGCCAAAGGCACGAATCAGCTCAAAGGTGCTCCAGCCAGACTTGCCAGGCCTGAAGAACAGGGGCTGGATTTCGCTGACCATGGCTCCCTTTTGGTCAGGTTTTCCATCCTTCTTTACTGTGATAATGTCGTAATCTGTGCCTTCGGTCAGCTGACTACCAAAATAATCGCGGCCTTGCACATAGCGGGACCACTGGTTTACGCCGGAATCGGCGAGGCTTTCGCCATACGTTTGGGCGACATCGAATTTGCCGTCAGCGGAGTATTTGGCGAAGCCCTTCTCCACGGGCATGGACTCGATGCCCTCGGAGTGTAGGCAGTTCTCGGGGTCATCAAGGTCGACATCGTAGTTGAGGCTCCCGATATTAGGGTTGAGCGACGCGACGTCGTCAGCGAGCTTCATGGCGATCCACTGATGGGCGGAAAGTGTGGCGAACAGCCAGGTCTCGTTGTTGTCGGCGATGATGATCTGGTCGTTGGTGCAGACGCCTTGATCATCGATCAGTCTGCCGAGAAGCTCGACGCCCTCGCGGGCCGTGGCGCTCTCGCCCAGGATGATGCTGCCGTAACTGTACTCGCCCAGACCCACTTTCTCATCGATGTGGTCTGCTGCATCGGCCTCCTCGTTATAGGAAGTGCTTAGCGTGGCAGAGCAGGAGACGCCCTTCTCGTTGATTCCGGCCTCGGAATAGGCGTCGGTGCGACCCATCCAGTTGGAGGGGTGGTCGCGTACATAGCTGTAACGATAGGTAGGCTTGTTCGAAGTGTATTCAAAAGCAGATTCAATCGAGCTGTACTTAAAGCCAGGTTCGTGGGCAGGTTCGATGCCGTAGTGCTTAAGATAGCGCTTGTCAAAGTCCTCGGCGCGGCCGTAGTACGTATTGCCGTCGGCCGTATAGTTTTTGCCCATGTACATCTGCGTGCAGGCGAGCGCAGATGTCGGCATGGACATGATGGTTGCAGCTCCAAAGGCGAGGCCTATGCCTAGCTTCTTGAGCGCGTTGACGGGGTGAGTTTTCCTCATTTTCCCTCCCAGCGTGCGAAAGCCCTCTGTCGCCAGAGGGCTTCAGCCAATAAAGACACCCCATTAGCGTAACGAACTGGAAACAATATTCATCTATGAAAGACACTTACTCGATAAGCGTGATGAAATATGCGACGAGCGGTTAATTGTACTCAGTTTGTAGCTTTACTTTAATAAAGACGCCCTGTAATTACTGTAGCCGAATAAAGTAGCTGGGAATGCCTGAAATGAAAATCCCCCGCTGTTTGGCAAATGCATAAACAGCAGGGGAGACGATAATTGGATGAATATCATACCAATGTGGAATTACTTCTTCCGGCGGTGGATCACGTTGATCGCATAGCCGACGAGCATGGCCAAAACGATGATGATAAAGCCGAGCAGGGGATTGTCGTTCATAGGGTCCTCCTATTTTCCGAGCGGGGAGAATTCGTCGACGATGAGGTCGAGGCATTGCGGAAGCGCGCGGGCTCCAAAGACGCCCGAATTGCTGGAGATAATCTCGCCATCGAACTGCATGCCCAGCGACGGGGTGCAGGTGATCTTGGCTTCCTTGGTCTGGATGATCTTGAACTGCGGGCGGCCGAGTACCTTGCCGGCGGGGTCGAGTGCGGCGGTGATCACAGTCGGTAGAAGCTGCACAGTTTTTACGGGTTCGATGACCGCAATGTCGACCATGCCATCGTTCATACGGCAGTCGGGGAACAGATTGATGTCGTTTTGGATGACCGAGGTGTTGCCGGCCATGCAGCAGATGCCGTCGAGCTCCTCGACAATGCCGTCATGCTCAATCGTAAAGTGCGCCACCGTGGGATTGGGCGTGGCGAGCGCGGAGAGGAAGTAGGCGATCTCGCCGATGTCGTTTTTGGTGGGGGCGGCCTTCATCATGATCTCGGCGTCGAAGCCCGAGCCGGCGATGATGATGAAGCCGTGGCGCTTCTCGTTGCCGTTCTCGTCGAGCCAAAAGAGCTCGCCCATGTCCACTTTGACCGTGCGACCGGCGCGGCAAGCCTTGGCAAGCGCCGCCGCCTCGGGGGCATTACCGATGTTGTTGAAGAACAGGCAGGCCGTACCGGAGGGGAAGACGAGCGTGGGGACACCGCATCCGCGCATCTGGTCGAGCACGTTGGAGACGGTGCCGTCGCCGCCCGAGACCACCACGCGATCGAATTCGCGCACGTCTGCCACGGCGTCCTCGGGCTCCATGCCATCGCCGATAAAGCGCATCACGACCTCGTCGCCGCCCTGCGCGAGGGCGTGCGTAAATGCGTAGATTTCATCTGAGCTGGGGCCCGATGCCGGGTTGTGGATGATAAGGCAGCGCATACTTACGTTCCCGTTCTGTGACTAACCGAGTATAGTTGTAAGGCAATGCCGATATCCTACCCGTGTTTTTCGGGCCTAACCTTATTCGATGGGTTGATATGTACATTTCCACACATCAGGCTCTACTCGACTTTTGCCAGCGCGCCCGTAAGTTCGACGCGATTGCCGTCGATACCGAGTTTTTGCGCGAGCGCACGTTCCATCCGCGTCTGTGCTTGGTTCAGATTGCCACCCCTGCCGAGAGCGTCGCGGTCGATCCCCTGGTAATCGACGACCTCTCGCCGCTGGCCGAGCTTATGGCCGACGAGAGCGTGACCAAGGTCTTCCACGCCTGCTCGCAGGATATGGAGGTCATGCTCCATACCGTGGGCGTGCTGCCACGACCGATTTTCGATACGCAGGTCGCCGCCGCTTTTTTGGGCGAGCGCCAGCAGATTTCCTACGGCGCGCTCGTGCAGACGTTTTGCGGCGTCTCGCTGCCCAAGACCGAGTCGCTGACCGACTGGTCGCGTCGCCCGCTGACCGATAAGCAGATTGAGTACGCGATCGATGACGTCAAATACCTGATCGTCGCCTATACCGAGATGATGAGCCGCCTGCGCGAGCTGGGCCGCGTGGACTGGGTGCTCGACGAGTTGCGTCCTCTGGTCGATGAGTCGCACTACCGTGCCGATCGCCACGAGGCGTTCCGTAAGGTCAAGCGCATCAATTCGTGCAGCCGTCACCAGTTGGGCATCGCGCGCGAGCTCGCCGCCTGGCGCGAGGATCGCGCCGAGCGCCGTAACATCCCGCGCAAGTGGGTCATGTCCGACGACACGCTGCTTGCGCTCGTTAAGCGCAATCCCGTGCGCGTTGAGGAGTTCCGTAGCATTCGCGGTACCGATCAGTTGGGGGAGCGCGACGTGGACGGCGCGCTCATGGCCATCAAGCGCGGCGCGAGCTGCCCGCACGATCGCCTGCCGCTCATGGTGCGCGGGCATCGTCAGATCTCTCCGGAGTTGGAGAGCGTGACGGACCTGATGTATGCGCTCATTCGCCTAGTTGCCGAGCGCTCGGGCGTGGCGACCTCGGTCATTGCCTCGCGCGATGACCTGGCCGACTACATTGAGCACCCCGAGCAGAGCCCCCTGCGCGAAGGCTGGCGCTTCGAGCTCGTGGGCTCACGCCTGGACGATTTGCTCTCGGGCAATATGGGGTTGACGGTGAAGGACGGCAAAATCGAGCTCCTGTAGGGAAGCCTAGCCGGTTGAGTGGGTAGAATGCCTCCAACGTGTAATTCGATTCGGAGGAATTCGCATGCCTTATTACTATGGTTACGGCTTTGGCATCGACCCGCTGTACCTGCTGGTTGTTCTTGTTTGTACAGTGCTTGGCCTTGCTGCGCAGAGCTATATCAATTCGACGTACAAGACCTGGTCCAAGGTTCGCTCGGACGGCGACACGGGCGCCACGGTTGCTCGCCGCATGCTTGACGCCAACGGTTGCAATGCCGTGGGTATCAAGGGTGTCGCCGGTGAGCTCACCGACCATTACAACCCGCAGGATAACAACCTGTATCTGTCGGATGCCAACCGTTCGGGCGGTTCGGTCGCAAGCGTTGCCGTCGCCTGCCACGAGGCAGGCCATGCCGCCCAGCGTCAAAGCGGCTATGCCATGATGAAAGTACGTACCGCCCTCGTGCCGGTCGTCAACTTTACCCAGAACACCTGGACCATCGTGTTGCTCTTGGGCCTGTTTATGAACATTGCCGGGCTCACATCCCTCGCGTTGATCTTCTTCTCGTTTAGTGTACTGTTCCAACTCGTTACGTTGCCTGTCGAGATTGACGCCAGCCGACGTGCTGTGGCGTACATCGAGCAGTCGGGCATGAGCTCCAAGCAGGTCAACGGCGCCAAGAAGGTACTGACGGCAGCCGCGCTTACCTATGTGGCTGCAGCGCTCACTTCGATCATTCAGTTGCTCTACCTTATGGCTCGCTACAACAGAAACTCCAACCGATAACAAATGGGACAGGCAGGCGCCGCGGGGATTCGTGTCCTCGCGGCGCTGTACTATGTGTTGGACTTAATTTCGCACGGGGCCGGAGCCTCTGTGCTCGATAACGAAAGGAGGCTGCGTGGCAGGCTGGAACCTAACCGGTAATGCCGTTTCCGCCGAGTTCGACGGTTCGGACGAGCAAGAGCGCAAGGAGCTCAGCGTGAGCCAGGCGGTGGAGATCGCCGCCGGTGCGCTCGATGCCATTCCGCAGCTGAGCGTCTTGGGCGAGGTCACGGGTTTTCGTGGTCCTAACGCCCGAAGCGGCCACTGCTATTTCCAGATCAAGGACGATTCGGCCGCCGTTGACTGCATCATTTGGAAGGGTGCCTATCTCAAGCGCACGTTCGATCTGCGCGACGGTATGCAGGTGAGCTTTAAGGGCAGCTTCAATCTCTATAAGGCTACGGGCCGCATGAGCTTTGTCGCTCGCTCGTTTTCGCTGGCGGGGGAGGGTCTGCTGCGTCAACAAGTGGCGCAACTGGCCGAAAAGCTACGCCGTGAGGGTCTGATGGACGAAGCGCGCAAGCGCCGCATCCCGGTGTTCTGCTCCCGCGTGGCGGTCGTCACCTCGCTTTCGGGTGCCGTAATCGACGACGTCAAGCGCACATTGCGTCGTCGCAACCCGCTCGTCGAGCTCGTCTGCGTGGGTGCCAAGGTACAAGGCGAGGGTGCGCCGACAGAGCTCATTGAGGGCCTGCGCCGCGCCGCTTCCATTACGCCGGCGCCCGACTGTATTTTGTTGGTGCGCGGCGGCGGCTCCTTTGAGGACCTCATGACCTTTAATGACGAGGAGCTTGCCCGCGCGGTGGCGGCTTGTCCCGTGCCCGTGGTGACCGGCATTGGCCATGAGCCCGATACCTCGATTTGCGACATGGTGAGCGACCGTCGTGCCTCCACGCCTACGGCGGCGGCCGAATCGGTGGCGCCGGCTATGACGGAGTTGGCCGATGTGCTCGAGGCGCGCTATCAACGTCTGGGTGCTGCGATGGCATCGATGATTGGGTCGGCCCAGGTCGACCTGGAGATGCTCGATCAGCGCGGTCGCCGTGCCTGGGATACCTATACGGCTCGCTTGGGCGATGCGCTCGATGCGGCTGCGTGCCGCCCGTGCCTCAACGACCCAACGTTTATGGTTGAGCGTCGCGAGTCTGAGCTTGCCCTGACGGCCGATCGTTTGTCCGGCGCCATAACGCGTTCGGTTGGGGCATTCCGCTCCAACTTTGAGCGTCTGCCCGAGCGCTTGATCGCAAGCACCTCAGGACTCGATGGCAAGCGCCATGCGCTCACGCTCGCAAGCTCCCGCCTGGAGCATCAGGGGCGCACGATGCTCAACAAGCCAGCATCCGACCTGGGCCGTGCGGCAGCCTCGCTCGATGCCCTGTCGCCGCTCAAGGTGCTTGCCCGTGGTTATTCCATCGCGTACAGCGATGATGGGGTGGCCACGAGCGCCAAGACCTTTAAGCCCGGTGACGCCATTCGCGTGCGCATGGCAGACGGCAACGTGGCGGCAACGGTCGATACGGTCGAGTAGGCCGCGTTTCATAGCGATAAACCTTTAGGAAAGGAAACAGATATGGCAGAGAAGACCCCGGTCGAGCAGCTTACGTACAAGCAGGCTTCACAGGAGTTGGAGCTCATCATCCGCAGCTTGGAGTCGGGTGATATGGAGCTCGAGGAGTCGCTTGAGAGCTATACCCGCGGCGTCGAGCTCCTCAAGAGCCTGCGTACCCGCTTGTCCGATGCCGAGCAGAAGGTCTCGGTGCTCCTGAAGGACGTCGACGGCAACGACGTGCTCGCCGACGGCGAAGCCGCCAACACCGACGACAACCTTTCGTTCTAACCATCCCGACCAAATATAATTACCTTGGTCTGTGAGAAAGGAACCAACCATGTGTGATTGCATCTTCTGCAAAATTGCCAACCACGAGATCCCCTCGACCGTCGTCTACGAGGATGACCAGGTCATCGCGTTCGACGACCTCAATCCCCAGGCGCCGGTCCACACGCTCGTGATCCCCAAGAAGCACTACAGTGACATCGCCGATAACGTGCCCGCCGAGACCATGGGCGCCATGGCCCACGCCATCCAGGAGGTCGCCAAGGCCAAGGGTCTGGAGGACGGTTTCCGCGTCATCTCCAACAAGGGCGTCAACGCCGGTCAGACCGTCATGCACTTCCACATGCACGTCCTCGGCGGCAAGAACCTGGGCGAGAACCTCATCTGAGGACGCACGGCCCGTCGCCTTGGCTGCCTTTGGAGTAACCTATGCAGTTTTCTCAACTCGAATACCTTCAAGCGGTAGCGAACTACGGCGGCGTGCGCAAAGCGGCTCGCGCCGTTCACGTGAGCCCACAGGCTGTCTCGTCGGCAATTAAGAAACTGGAGTCTGAGTATCAGATCGTTTTGCTCAATCGATCGGCGGGGGAGGCTGTTTTGTCTCCGGCGGGCAGAGAATTTGCGCGTCGTGCACGCGTGATCCTGGCACAAGTCGACGATCTCAAAAAGTACACCCAATCGGGGAACGGTGGCGTTTCGCCCGACGGCCACTTTCGTCTTTACGTCCCCTGTCTTCACGGGCGGGGGCGTCTTTTTTCCGAAAACTGGTACGACTCGTTTGAAAGCTCGCACCCTCAGATTCACCTTGATGTGTGGCATCAGCCAACGGCTACATGCTTTGAATCACTTGTGCTTGGCATTTCGGATGCGGCCATCTCATTTGAGGAACCAAGGGACAGTGTCCTTTCTTCGAAATACTTGGGTGAAAAGGAGCTCAAGGTTCTTTCGTGCCCAGCGGGTCATCAATCTGTGGGTGCTATGACCGTTCGTGAGTTACTGGGCGGCAGGTTAGCTGTTCCCATTAATTTGTCGCCCTGTCTCAATGCGATCAATCAATGCCCCGAAGCTCAGCTGGTTAATTTCCGCTTCCGCGACGTCGAATACGGAAACAGAGCGCAGGCTGAGTTTCTTCAAGCCGGGGGATTGATATTGGGTTTTTCTGGCTCTTCTCTCGCATCAGATGGGTCGGAAGTGAGCGAGTACTCTATTGAAGGTTCGCATGACGTAGCCTTGCCCATCTACTTTTGCTATCGACAAAATGCCTGGACCGATCGACACCAGACGGTATTTCTTCACCTATTGCGTCATCTTGCTTCGTGAGGCCATTTGGCCTCGTGTCGTCAAGTGAATGTTGACGCCTTGTAACACATGACTGACGGCTTTGCCCTCATGCTTTTCCAAGATTCCGATTTAGATTGTTGACTCTTGGAGGGCGGAGCATGAAAAACCGTACGGTTTTGCTTTATATGACGTTTGTTTTTCTGTCGAACTTCAGCACCATTTTGTATTTTCTGACGGTTTACCTTGAATTCGTCGGATTCTCGATGGTGGCGATTTCTAGCATGATGATTGCATATCAAGTGAGCAAGTTCATCCTTGAAGTTCCCACTGGCTATATTGCCGATAGGTTTGGACGAAAGACAAGTGGTCTCGTTGGCGTCGTGGGGATGCTTGGATACTACGCCGCCCTGCTTCTCGTCCGTTCTCCTCTGCTTTTAATCGGCGCGTTTGCTCTCAAAGGTTTTGCCGCTGCATGTATGAGCGGGTCCATGGAAGCGATTTACATTGACAGCGTCTCTCTGGACCAGCTCGTAAGGCTTAATGTCGTTGAGCGATTTGTTTTCTATGCCTCTTATGCCCTCTCCGCTTGTGTGGGCGGTTTCATTTCGTCCGCTGGCGCGTATCTCATTGGTCTTTTGGCAGATATCATCGCAATGGTGTTGACGTTGGTTGTCGTTGTCTGCATTCCTGAGATGCGAAGAGGGGACACTACAGCGACACCTAAGCGTGGAATTAGCCCGAAGATGATCGGTGCCGCTATTGCGCGTAACGGCATTCTTCGTTCAGCGTTCATCATGGACTGCTCTCAGGCATTTGCTTTTGTCGCCCTGGAAGACTTTTTCTCACTGTTGCTTGCGGGTCGCGGAATGAATGCCGTCGCTTCGGGTGTGATCATTGCGGTCCAGCTTCTTGCCTCGGCCTCCATGGGGCTTATTGTGCCCAGTGTGATTGCTCATGTCGACAAGGGCCGTTTTGCGCGTATTTGCGGCATCGTGCGCCTTTCCCTGGCTGCTCTGTTTTTGATTCCCTTTACTCCGGTCTATTTGCTGCCCGTGTTCTATGTACTGCAGACGGTCGCGTACTCGTTATTTGCTCCAATTAAATACTCAATTTTTCAAAATGCTGTTGATTCTTCGATGCGCTGTTCACTGATTTCGGTCCAAAGCCAGATGGTGGCGGTGGGTGCCATCCTTTTCTATCTGTTCAATGCTGCGTTGAGCAGCATCGCGGGCATTCGAGTCGTATTGCTTGTTGCGCTCGGGATTTCTTCCCTGGTGTATATCCCCGCGCTATTTCGTCTTACAAGTCAAAGGCCATGAGTATTTAGGCACCGATAACTTATATATCAACGCAATAAACCCGAGCGCGAGGGCGTTTGGGTTTATTATTGAAGCGTATGTAACCTGGCGGCGCCACACCGTCTGTTAGTAGGGAGACACATGAACGTTCTGGTCGTCAACGCGGGATCTTCGACCCTTAAGTATCAGGTCATCGACACCAAGTCCCATAAGGTGTCCGCAAAGGGCTCCTGCGAGCGCGTCTGCTTTACCGGTGGTACCTTCACCCATGCTGCCAATGGCTCCAAGAAGGTGACCGAGAACATCGAGTTCCCCGACCACAAGGTCGCCATCGAGGTCGTCCTGAAGGACCTTGAGGCCAACGGCGTCAAGATCGAGGGCATCGGCCACCGTATCGTTCAGGGCGGTTGGTACTTTGGTGATTCCTCCCTCGTCGACGAGGACGTCCTCGCCAAGATTCGCGAGGTCGCCCCGCTGGCGCCGCTGCACAACAACCCCGAGGCCAACGTTATCGAGTACTGCCTGGAGCAGTATCCCGATCTGCCCAACGTCACGGTCTACGACACCGCTTTCCACTTCAACATGCCCGAGGTCGCCAAGACCTACGCCCTTCCCAAGGATGTTTGCGACAAGCTGCACATCCGTAAGTACGGCGCCCACGGCACCAGCTATCGCTACATCTCCAAGAAGGTCGCCGAGATGACCAACGGCGAGGCCCGCAAGGTCGTCGTGTGCCATATCGGCTCCGGCGCTTCCCTGTGCGCCATCGAGGACGGCAAGTGCATGGACACCACCATGGGCTTGACGCCGCTCGACGGCGTCATGATGGGCACCCGCTGCGGCTCCATCGACCCGGCTACCGTGTGCTACCTGCAGCGCGAGGGTGGCTACACCTTCGACGAGGTCGACGAGATGATGAACAAGAAGTCTGGCCTTTTGGCTGTGACCGGTGGCAAGACCAACGACTGCCGCAACGTTGAGGAGCTCGCCGCTGCCGGTGACCCCGAGGCTCAGCTCGCCTTCGATATGTTCGTCTACAAGATTGCCGCCAAGGCCGCCGAGATGGCCACCTCCATGTGCGGCATGGACACCCTGGTCTTTACCGCCGGCATCGGCGAGCACGCTCCGGCCGTTCGCGCTGGCGTGGCCGATCGTCTGGCCTTTATGGGCGTCAAGATGGATCACGCCCGTAATGCCCTGCGTGGCGACGGCGCTTGGTGCCTGTCCGCCAAGGATTCCAAGGTCAAGATTTTCGTCATCCCTACGGACGAGGAGTTCATGATCGCTTCCGACGTCGAGCGCATCGTCAACGGCAAGTAATTGCAAGAGGGGAGGGGCTGGACGACCGAGCACCGTTCGGCCCCTCTTTTGCGCTCGTTGGGCGATATGCTGATATCTATTTATCAAGATATGATAACTTCTTATTAAAATGCGGCCGCCTTAAGGGGCCTGCGTCGACCGTATTGCACTGCGAAGGAGTCTCATGAACGTACTTGTTGTCAACGCCGGCAGCTCAAGCCTTAAATATCAGCTTTTGGATACCGATACCCGCAAGGTTTTCGCCAAGGGCAACTGCGAGCGTATCGGATCGGACATGGGCATCTTTGGCCACTCCGAGAACGGTGGCGCTAAGCAGACCGAGGAGGTCCCTTTCCCCGATCATCGCTCTGCTATCGCTCGCGTGCTCGAGGAGCTCGAGAAGACCGACTTTACGATTGATGGCATTGGGCATCGTATCGTTCAGGGCGGCTGGCACTTCGATGATTCCGCGGTTGTCGACGACGAGGTTATGGCCAAGATTCTTGAGGTGGCACCGCTTGCTCCGCTGCACAACTACGGCGAGGCCGCAGCGATTGAGTATTGCCGTGAGAAGTATCCGGAGCTGCCCAACGTGGCGGTCTTCGACACCTCGTTCCACATGACCATGCCCGAGGTTGCCTACACCTACGCGCTGCCCAAGGACGTTTGCGACAAGTACCACGTGCGCAAGTACGGCGCCCACGGCACGAGCCACCGCTATGAGTGGATGATGGCCAAGGAGATCCTGGGTTCGCGCTGCCACCGCCTGCTTTCGTGCCATCTGGGCAACGGTGCTTCGCTCGCTGCTATCGAGGACGGCGTGTGCCGCGACACCACGATGGGTCTCACGCCGCTCGATGGCCTGATGATGGGCACCCGTTGTGGTTCCATCGACCCGGCCACCGTGTGCTACCTGCAGCGCGAGGGCGGCTACAGCTACCAGGAAGTCGATGACATGATGAACAAGCAGTCTGGTCTGCTTGCCATCTCGGGCATCTCCAACGACGCCCGCGACATCCGCACGCGCGCCTCCGAGGGCGACGAGCGCTGCCTGCTCGCCTTCGATATGTTCGCCTATAAGGCCATGCAGCAGGCCGGTTCCATGATCGCTTCCATGGCGGGCGTGGACACCATTACCTTTACCGCCGGCATCGGCGAGAACGACTGGTCGATCCGCAAGGCCTTCTGCGACTGCTTTGAGTGGCTGGGCGTGCGCATCGACAACAACAAGAACCGCGAGGCCGTGGGCAACGGCCCACAGGTCATCAGCGCCGCCGGCTCTTTCGTCACGGTTATGGTCATCCCCACCGACGAGGAATACATGATCGCCCACGACGTCGAGCGTCTAACCGGGAACAACTAACGCATTCATCTGCAATTGAGAGAAAGGCCTTCAGAGCAACAGCTCCGGAGGCCTTTTTACTATCAGGCGGAAATCCCATCCCATTCCGAGCCCGAATTCCGGGACACACTTTCCAGTTGAGGCACGTAGCGGAAACCGCATCCCACAATCAGGCAAAATTCCGTCCCGCAGTTTCCCAAACAGGCCCCAACTGGAAACCGCATCCCAGAATCCGCCTCCAAACTGGGACACACTTTCCGACAGAACAGCTGTCGAGCCCTCACCAGCCTTTCAAGCCCAAAGTGATCATCACCGGCAACGCCCGCGCTCTCAGCAACGGCACCCAAGCATTCAGATTCTCAGCCCCAGCTCGTGGCCAAGCCGCCGTCCACCCCGGATCCCCTGAATGCCACGTGGCGGCAGGGTCCCTACAGGATAAAGCTCTGAAAACATTCCGCAGGACGGAGGAAGCCCCCGCCGCACGTAGTGCGCAGCGGGGGCTTCCGACATGTCCGAGGACGTTTTCAGAACTTTATCCTGTAGGGACCCGAGGGGGTATGTACGCTACTCAGCCATCTGAGCCTGGACGGCGGTGATGGCCACGACACCCACGATGTCGTCGGCAGAGCAGCCGCGCGAAAGGTCGTTGACCGGCTTGGCGATGCCCTGCAGGATGGGGCCGTAAGCGTCGGCGCCGGCGAAGCGCTGGACCAGCTTGTAGCCGATGTTGCCTGCCTCGAGGTCGGGGAACACGAGCACGTTGGCCTTACCGGCGACGGAGGAGCCGGGAGCCTTGAGCTGGGCGACGGTGGGGACGATGGCGGCATCGAGCTGCAGGTCGCCGTCGATGGCGAGCTCGGGAGCCTTCTCCTTGCAGAACTTCACGGCCTCCTGGACCTTCTTGGCGACCTCGCCGCCAGCGGAGCCCATGGTGGAGTAGGAGAGCATGGCCACGTGCGGCTCAACGTTGCCCATGAAGGTGGACCAGGAGTGGGCGGAGGCGATGGCGATCTCGGAGAGCTCGTCGGAGGACGGGTTGATGTTGAGGCCGCAGTCGGCGAAGATCAGCGTGCCGTCGGTGCCGAACTGCGGGGTGTCGGTGCACATCACGAAGAAGGCCGAGACCAGCTTGGTGCCCGGGGCGGTCTTGAGGATCTGAAGCGCGGGGCGCAGGGTGTCGGCGGTGGAGTGGCAGGCGCCGGAGACCAGGCCGTCGGCATCGCCCATCTTGACCATCATGGTGCCAAAGTAGGTGGCGTCCATCACCTGGGCGCGAGCCTGCTCGATGGTGACGCCCTTCTTGGCGCGGAGCTCGGCAAACTTCTGCGCGTACTCCTCGTGCTTCTCGGCATTGCGCGGGTCGATGACGGTGGCGCCGGGAACGTTGATCTCGTCGGGGTTGCCCAGGATGACGATCTTTGCCAGGCCCTCCTCGATGATCTTGGTGGCCGCGACGATGGTGCGCGGATCTTCGCCCTCGGGCAGGACGATCGTCTTAAGGTCGGCCTTGGCGGCAGACTTCATACGGTTTAGGAAATCGCTCATGTTACTCCTTACAAGCGTTTCACTAAGCTCCAGGCGCCCGGCTGTTCACGAATAAACCCGCTGCTAGCGGGTCTACCTTTCAATTATGTTCGCCGTGGTGCTTGAGCTTTCCTTGTGTGGCAAGCTCATTATAGGACGCATTAGCGCTATAATCGCTCTGATAAATATGTCTCGAAGAATGTTCGAGAAAAGCCCAGCTAGCGAGCCCGTGGCTTTTGACAAGGAGTATCGATGCAGATTACCTCAGGCCTGCCTGAAGGCTTTAACGCCGGCGCGTACGACATGATTGTCGTCGGTGCTGGATATGCCGGTGCCGTTTGCGCCCGCCGTCTTGCCGAGACCATCGGCTATCGTGTTGCCGTTTTGGAGCGCCGTAGCCACATTGCGGGCAATGCCTATGACTGCGCTGACGAGGCCGGAATTCTGATCCACGAGTACGGTCCGCATATCTATCACACCTTTAACGAGCGCGTGCACAATTTCCTGTCGCGCTTTACCAAGTGGACGGATTATCAGCACAAGGTGCTCGCCAACATCAACGGTACCCTTATGCCCGTGCCCTTCAACCATGCGAGTCTCAAGCTCGCCTTTGGTGACGAGCGCGGCGAGGAGCTGTATCAGAAGCTTGTGGAGACCTTTGGCAAGGATGTCAAGGTGCCCATTATGGAGCTGCGCAAGAAGAACGACCCGGATCTTGCCGAGGTCGCCGATTACGTCTACGAGAACGTCTTTTTGCATTACACCATGAAGCAGTGGGGCCAGACGCCCGATCAGATCGATCCCTCGATCACCGGCCGCGTTCCCGTCTTTGTGGGCGATGATGACCGCTACTTCCCGCAAGCTCCCTTCCAGGGCATGCCGCAGGACGGCTATACCGCACTGTTCGAGCACATGCTCGACCACGATCTGATTGATGTGTTCTGCGACGTGGACGCCCGCGACCTCTTCGAGATTGACGAGACCACCGTCAAGATCGACGGCAAGGTCTATGGCGGCGAGATCGTCTACACCGGTCCGCTCGACGAGCTGTTCAATCTCGACCTGGGCGCCCTGCCGTACCGTACGCTCGATATGAAGTTCGAGACGCTCGATATGGATCAGTTCCAGCCCGTGGGCACCGTCAACTACACCACGAGCGAGGATTACACGCGCATCACCGAGTTCAAGAACATGACCGGTCAGGTCCTGCCCGGCAAGACCACCATCATGAAGGAGTACTCTAAGGCCTATACGCCCGGCTCGGACGAGACGCCGTACTACGCCATTCTTGAGCCCGAGAACCGTGAGCTCTATGAGCGCTATCTTGAGCGCGTCCAGAACCTGACGAACTTCCACCCGGTGGGTCGTCTGGCCGAGTATCGTTACTACGATATGGACGCTGTGACCAATTCCGCCCTCGATCTTTCGGATGAGATTATCGCCTGCCATGCATAAAGTCATAACATTCGGTATTCCCTCGTATAACGCCGCCAAGGACATGGACCATTGCATCACCTCCATCTTGGAGGGGAGCAATTACGCCACCGATATCGAGATTATCGTGGTGGACGACGGCTCCAAGGACGAGACGGCCGCCAAGGCCGACGAGTGGGAGGCCCGTTATCCTGGAATCGTCCGCGCGGTGCACCAGGAGAATGGCGGTCACGGTATTGCCGTCCTTTCGGGTCTGCGCGAGGCGCAGGGCACCTACTACAAGGTTGTTGATTCGGACGACTGGCTTGACGGCGCTGCCCTTTCGACCATGCTGTCGATTCTGCGTGGCTTTGAGGAGCGCGACCAGCGCGTTGACCTGTTTATCTCGAACTACGTGTACGAGAAGGTTTACGAGGGCACGCATACCGCTATTGGCTACAAATTTGCCCTGCCGCGCAAAAAGATCTTTTCCTGGGATCAGATCGGTCATTTTCGCCTGGACCAGAACCTGCTCATGCACAGCCTGTGCTATCGCACGGATGTGCTGCGCGAGTCCAACCTTCCCATGCCGCCGCACACGTTCTATGTGGACAACATCTACGCCTACGTGCCGCTGCCGCGTTGCAAGACCATGTACTACGCCGACATCGACCTCTACCGCTACTTTATCGGTCGCGAAGGTCAGAGCGTCAACGAGGCAACGATGGTCAAGCGTCTGGACCAGCAGTTCCGTGTTACGCGTATCATGATGGAGTCGTACCACTTGTACAGCGATGTTGAGTCGTCGCGTCTGCGTTCGTACATGATGGGCTACTTCACCATGATGATGGCGATCTGCTCGGTTCTCACCAAGCTTTCCGAGGAAGATTGCGCCGTCGAGCGCCTAAAGATGCTGTGGAATGATTTGAAGGCCTACGACGAGCGCATGTATCGTCGTGCCCGCTACGGCGTGGTCGGGTTCTTCACCAATCTGCGCGGACGGGCCGGAGACAAAACCACGCTCGGCCTATACCGTCTTGCCTCTAAGATCTTCAAATTCAACTAGCTGCTGAGTAATCGCTGCTGATAGGTTGACTGGGCCCCTTGGCCTTTAGTTTGCTACTGCGAACAGTCCTGCTCGCACGGAAAGCACATTAAGTGCTTTCCGGCTCGTGCGGAACTTGTATCAAACTAAAGGCCAAGGGGCCTCTGCTATAAGAATCGATTGTCAGGCTGCCTGAATTTGAAGATCTTCGACGCGCGGTACACAGGGGCCTGGGCTGAAAAGAATCTGGTTGGTAGGTTGCCCGGTGGGGCTTGGTTATGTTTGTCGCGAGTTCCGCACGAGCCGAAGAACACTTAATGTGTTCTTCGTGCGAGCCAGGACTGTAGAGCAGCAAACATAACCAAGCCCCACCGGGCAACCGGTCAGGTTAGGCTACTTCGCGGCGCCGGGGATGCCGTGAGAGGTTTTGGCGGTTTTGGCTCCGTTTACGATGGCGGTCTGTAGGGCCCTTACGGCGAGCATACCCAGTAAGTCTAGGGGAACGGCGGCGCTTGCCTGGGCGCCCAGTTTGCCGCTGGCGAGGGTGTAGATGGTGTCGCCGTCGTTGGTGGTGTGTGTGGGACGGATGGCGTGTGCGTAGGCGTCTGCGGCCATCTGGGAGACCTTGGTGGCTTGTGCCTTAGTGAGTTCCACGTTGGTGACGATGCAGCTGATGGTGGTGTTGGTGCGGTCGAGCGGCATCTGCATGGATCCGGCGGCGGCAAAGGCTGCGAGTTCCATGTCGACAATCTGGTCGCTATCGGCTGCGGCGCGCATACCGGCGACCCACTCGCCGGTGAAGGGGTCGACAACGTTGCCGCAGGCGTTGACCGAGACCACGGCGCCCACCTTGACGGGGCCGAGCGCCACGGCAGCAGCGCCTAAGCCGGCCTTCATGCAGGTGGCGGGGCCCATGAGCTTACCCACGGTGGCGCCCGTGCCGGCGCCTACGTTGCCCTGTTCGAGCTCGGTGGGGGTGTTGTCGAGTGCTTCGCGCACGGCGGCGATGCCGGCCTCAATGTCGGGGCGAACGGTGGGGTTA
The DNA here is from genome assembly GCA_902493515.1 of uncultured Collinsella sp. Taxonomy (GTDB): domain Bacteria; phylum Actinomycetota; class Coriobacteriia; order Coriobacteriales; family Coriobacteriaceae; genus Collinsella. The sequence continues at coordinate 10,489 of CABUPE010000016.1, read as the reverse complement.
CCAAAGGCGAGGTCGAAGATACAGCTGGAGCATACGATAGGCACCTGCGTGGGGCCGACGGGAAGGCCGATGCCGCGGCTCTCAAGCTCGCGAGCGACGCCGCTTGCAGCCTCGAGGCCAAAGGCCGATCCACCCGAAAGGCAGACGGCGTGGACCTTGTCGACGGTGTTCTCGGGTCGCAGCAGGTCGGTTTCGCGCGATGCTGGAGCACCGCCGCGAACGTCAACGCCGCCGGTGGCGCCCTCGGGTGCCACGATTACGGTGCAACCGGTGCCGGCCTCCTCGTCCGTATAGTTGCCATAGCAAAAGCCATCGACATCGCAGACGTCAATGGCCTCGAGCAGTGTATCCATGTTTAACTCCTATCGGTTTTCCGCCGCGCCTTGTGCCCGGTCGGGATCCGTACGGTACGCCAAAATTGTAGGCGCTGGGGAATACCCAGCGCCAGATGCAATTACGAGAGTTTTTGAATCGCGCGCGCGACGCGGGCGATGGGTAGGCCCACCACGTTATAGAAGTCGCCCGAAATATCGTGCACGAGCATGCGTCCGCCTGTGCCCTGAATGCCGTAGGCGCCGGCCTTGTCCATGGGCTCACCCGAGGCGACGTAGCGCTCGATCTGCTCGTCGGTGAGCTCGTAGAACGTCACGTCGGTCACATCGACAAAGGACAGGCTCTCGGCGGCATGCGGGGCTGTAGCGTCGCCGGCTTTAACGATGCAGACGCCGGTTGCGACCTGGTGCGTGCGGCCCGAAAGCTCACGGAGCATGGTGTGCGCCTCGTCCTCGGTTGCCGGCTTGCCCAGAATCTTGCCGTCAAAGGTGACGATGGTGTCGGCCGCGACCGTCAGCTCATTGGGCTCGGCATACTCGGCAGCAATGGCGGCGGCTTTTGCGCGTGCTAAACGTTCAACGAGCGTAAGCGGGGCCTCGCCATCAAACGGCGTTTCGTCGATATCCGCGGGAATCACGCGAATGTTGTAGCCTGCCTCGCGCATCAGCTCTATGCGGCGCGGCGATTGCGAAGCCAAAATCATAGTTGGATGCCCTCGGCGACCTTCTCGACAGCCTTGTCGCCGGCGATCGTGCGCAGCAGCTCAAGCGCAAAGGGGAGCGACTGGGCCATGCCGCTGGCGGTGATGATGTTGCCGTCTTGCGTAACCTTCTCGCCGGTATAGGCGCCCTCGGGGAAGCTTTTCTCAAAGCCAGGGAAGCACGTGGCATGGCGCCCCTCGAGCAGGTCGAGCTCGCCCAGGATAAACGGGGCGGCGCAGATGGCAGCGACGTGCTTGGTCGCGGCGAACTCGCAGACCACGTCGCAGACGCGCTGATCTGCGCGCAGGTTGGTGGCACCGGGCAGGCCGCCGGGCAGCACGACGCAGTCGTACTCGTCAAAGTTGATCTCATCAAAGAGCGCATCGCAGGTCACGGGGATCTGCAGCGAGCTTACGACCTCACGCGTGGGCATAATCGAGACGAGCGTGGCACGCACGCCGCCGCGACGCATGACATCGACCATGGTCAAGCACTCAATAGTTTCAAAGCCATCGGCGGCGAGAACGGCAACGCTGGGCATGAGGGTTCCTTTCATAGGCGGCATACAATTAGCCGTCTTATACCCCGAAGACCTCTGCTTGCCACGCTCGATTTCCCAATGATTTTTCTGAGCAATGATTAAGTGGCTAGTTGCGCCTAAGGTGGACGACGGTCTCGCAGTGGAAGGTTTGCGGGAATAGGTCAACTGGCGTGATCTTTACGGGGGAGAAGGTGCCTTCTTCGACAAAGCGTTTGAGATCGCGCGCCAGGGTGGCCGGGTCGCAGCTCACGTAGGCGACATCGCGGGCACTCGTGCTGGCGATGAGGTCGATGGCCTCGGGCGCCAGGCCCGCGCGTGGCGGATCGACCACCAGGACATCGGCGTCCTGGTCGGGGAACTCGCGCACGGCATCGCCACCGATGACGTCGACGTTGTCGAGCTTGTTGATCTCCAGGTTGCGACGCAGGTCGCGCACGGCCGGACCGTAGGCCTCGACGGCGGCGACAAAATCGCAGCGGCGGGCGAGCGGTAGGGTAAAGGTGCCGGCGCCGCAGTACAAGTCCACGGCCAGTTCGTCTTCCTGCGGGTCGAGGGCGTCCATAACGAGCTCAATCAAAATCTCGGCGCCCTTGGTATTGACCTGGAAAAACGACGGGGCAGATAAGCGCATCTGGCCTTCGGCGATATTCTCGGTCCACGAGCCCTCGCCGGCGAGCATCTCGACTTTGGAGACACGGCGGGCTTTCTTTTCGCCCTTGCTCATCACACGCACGATGCTCGTGGGATGAGTGGCGTCCGCCAGCACGCGGGAGACCTGCGAGCGCGGAAAAGAGCCTGTGGGCGTCCAGAGTGCGACCTCGAGTGCCTTGGTGCGGCGCGAAGCGCGAATGCCCACGCGTTCGAGGCCCAGGTCGTGGCTTCCGCTCAGATAGTTGAGCGCGCCGACGACTGACTTGAGCGCCTTGGGAAAACGCTTATCGAACAGCGGGCACGCATCGACGGTCACGATTTTGCTGGGGTCGACACCGTGCATGCCAAGGCGCACGCGACCGTTGACGACGGTCGGTTCGAGCTCGATCTTATTGCGGTAGCCCCAGTCGTCCTTGGTGTGGCGGATGGGCTGCACCAGCTCATCGACCTGCTCAGGAGCGAACTTGCCGATGCGCTCGAGCGTGGAGCGCAGGTTTTGCTCCTTGGCGACGAGCTGTGCCGTGCGTGAGAGATTGCCCCACGAGCAGCCGCCGCAGATGCCCACGAAGGGGCAGGGAGGCTGAATGCGATCGGGACTTGGCTCCAGAATCTCGGTGGTGCGGGCGCGCATGAACGACTTGCCGTCCTGTACGACCTCGGCCTCGACGGTGTCGCCTGCCACGGCGCCCTGCACAAAGACGGCCTTGCCGTTGTCGGCGTGCGCCAGACCGTCGGCGCCGTAGGTCATCGATTCTATAGTGAGCTTCATATCCCTGCCTGTCATTCGCGTTGTTGTTCGCACCATGGTAGCAGGGAAAAGCGCCCCGCATCCGAGGCTTTCCTCAAATGCGGGACGCTTCTACAAACTGCTTCTACAAACGACTATTTCGTCTTGCCGGTAATGAGCGTCTTAAGACCCAGGCCGATCAGGCCCAGACCCATGCGCACGCGACCGGGGCGATGGCGCTCGATGGCCTTGGTCTTGCCGGCGGGCTTATCGCGACGGGCACTCGTCTCGGGTGCGGGCTTGGTGACCTGCGGCTCGGGCTGAGGTGCAGGTGCAGGCTTGGGCTCAATGACGGTCGCCTGGACCTTCTGAACCTCGGGCGCTTTCTCCACGGCGGGCTCTGCGGCAGCCTCGGGCTCATTCACCGGGGGAGCGGCAATCGCTTCCGGTTTGGCAGCTGCCCCATGTTCAACCTCGGCCTGAATAGCTTCTTCGGCCACACGTTCCTTCTCCTGTGCGCGCTGCTGCGCGGCCGCCTCGGCGTTGCGATAGGCACGCTCCAGTAGGGCTTCCTGCGAGTTGAAGGGTTTCTCACCCTCTGCACGCTCCACGGGGACCCAGGTACCGTCGCTCGTGAGGCTGCGGGCCTTCACGTTGTCGCGCAGCTGCATGCCCATGTACTCGTGCACCAGGGCGCGGCAGGTGGGGTCGAGCACGGGGAAGGCGATCTCCACGCGGTGCTCTGTGTTGCGCGTCATCATGTCGGCCGAGCTCAGATAGATCATGTCCGAGTCCACGCCAAAGGCGTAAACGCGCGCATGCTCCAAAAAGCGTCCGACGATAGAACGGACATGCACGTTCTCGGTCTTGCCCGGAACGCCCGGCTTGAGGCACGAGATGCCGCGGATGATCATGTCCACGCGGACTCCTGCGCACGATGCCTCGGCGATCTTGTCGATGACCTCGCGGTCGGTGAGCGAGTTGAGCTTAAAGAACACACGGGCGGGCTCGCCGGCGAGGGCGCGCTGGATCTCGCGATCCAGGCCGCGCATGATGAGCGGCTTAAGGCCGACCGGCGCCACGCCCAGGAAGCGGTAATCGCCGCGCAGGTTGCCCAGCGACAGGTTGCGGAAGAACAAGTTGGCGTCCTCGCCGATGCCGGGATGGGCGGTCATGAGCATAAAGTCGCTGTAGAGCTTGGCCGTCTTCTCGTTAAAGTTGCCGGTGCCCAACAGCGTCAGGCGTGTAAGCGCCATGCCCTCGCGATAGGTGAGCTGGCAGATCTTGGAGTGGCACTTAAAGCCCTCGGAGCCGTAGATGACGGTGCAGCCTGCCTCTTCCAGACGCTCGGCCCACTCGATGTTGTTCTGTTCGTCGAAGCGGGCGCGGAGCTCCATGAGCACCGTGACCTCTTTGCCGTTCTCGGCGGCATCGATCAGCGACTCGCACAGGCGGCTCTGCTTGGCCACGCGGTAGAGCGTGATTCGCAGCGAGATGCACTCGGGGTCGTAGGCGGCCTCGTGCACCAGATCCAGGAAGGGGTTCATGGCCTCATAGGGATAAAAGAGCAGCTTGTCGTGCCGAAGTACCTGCTCGCGGATGGAGCGGGTCATATCGATGGTGGGGTTGGGCTGCGGCTTAAACGGCGTAAAGAGCAGCTCATTGCGCAGGTGCTCGGGAATCTTGCCCTCAATGCCAAAGACATAGCCCAAGTTGAGCGGGATATCGCAGGTAAAGACCGAGCGACGCGAGAGCTCGAGCGCTTTGCGGATGGTCTTGAGCGTTGCTTTTTCGAGTGAGCCCGAGACGGCGAGCACTACCGGCTGCAGGCGCAAGCGCTTCTTGAGGATGCGCTTCATGTGCTGGCGGTAATCCTCTTCCTCCTCGACGCCCTCGCCGTCCGGGTCGATGTCGGCGTTGCGGGTGACGCGGATGAGCGCGCGGTCGAGCGGCTTATAGGAGCCAAAGCAGCTGTCCAGGCAGGCGAGGATGACGTCCTCGAGCAAGATGTAGGAGTAGGTGCCGGTGGGCGAGGGGATCTCGACCACGCGGTTCATCGAGGCGGGAATCTCGATCAGGCCCAGCAGACTTTCCTCGTCGGTGACGCCGTCCAGGCCGCACGCCAGGTAGAGCGCGCCGTTGCGCAGGTTGGGGAAGGGGTGGCGCGGGTCGATCACCAGCGGTGAGATGACCGGCGACACGTAGGCCTGGAAGTAGCGGGTTACAAAGGTGCGCTCCTCGGGCGTAAGCGAATCGACACGCGCGCGGTGAACGCCCAGGGTGTCGAGCTTGCCCTCGATGTTCTTAAAGATGGACTCCCAACGGGTAAGGAGCCCGGGCATTTCGGCCATGACAGCATCGACCTGTTCGGAGGCGGTCATATTGCTCTTGTTGTCGACAGGCTGTTTTTTGAGCTCTGCCAGATCGGACAGGCCGCCCACACGCACCATGAGAAACTCGTCGAGGTTTGACTCGAAGATCGAGACGAACTTTAGACGCTCGAACAGCGGAACGGTCTCATCGAAGGCTTCGTCAAGCACGCGGTTGTCAAAGCGCAGCCAGCTAAGCTCTCGGTTTTGCGTGTACGAGAAGTCGCGCGGCGGTTTGCGCAGCTTTGCGGCGGCTTGCTTCTTTTCGATTTTGCTCGGCATATGCATCTGTCCGTTCAGTCCCCACAGAGGACGGTAGCCTAACACTTTTCACTATTGTCTCAATTTAGTCGACCGCTGGCACGAACGTATCGCGTGAACGGTATCTTTACCTACTTCTTACGCTGACAAGTCATAGGACTGACGCCCTGCTCGTCTGCAAGTGGTCTATATCCACACTCAACTGGTACGTAAGTGTGAATAAGAATGATAGATAGCTGAATATCATTGAATGCAGGCGGAAACGTAAACAAACATCATTAATATACATAAAACCGATTTAGCTATGCAATTCTGAATCAAAAGTTTAGAGATGCAATTGCAAATGGTTTTTAGGAAAAAAGAGCGTTTACCTTAGAAAAGTTACTTTAGAACGCCGAAGTACATCATGGGGGAATCACATGCGATATACCGTTCATCGCACTTTGTTGACCGTTCGGGGGCGAGGTGGAATTGCGGGTGGAATTTGGATATAACTAGAGCTGTCAGCAAGTAGCGTCCGCTATGGAAGGGCGCTGAGAGATTCGGCCGAAAGGCCCGAAAGAAAGGTAGGAGGCCATGACGAAAGGTCTGCACGTGCCTTCCGAGATCGGCAAGCTCAGGAAGGTCTGCCTGCACCGTCCCGGCGACGAGCTCCTCAACCTGCCGCCCGACGAGCTCGAGCGACTCCTGTTCGACGACGTCCCGTTCCTGGAGGTCGCGCAGCAGGAGCACGACACCTTCGCCCAGATCCTGAGGGACCAGGGCGTGGAGGTCCTCTATCTCGAGAACCTCGTCGCCGAGGTGTTCGACCAGGTCCCCGGCGCCCGCGCCGAGTTCACCGACCAGTACATCGCCGAGGCAGGCATCCGCGGCCAGCACATGCCGCAGATCGTCCGCGAGAAGCTGGACTCCATCGAGGACAACCTCGAGTTCGTCAAGAAGACCATGGCCGGCATGACCAAGTCCGAGATCGACATGCCCCTCACGGCGTCCACGACCCTCGACTCCCTGGTCAACTCCGAGTCCGAGTCCGACCTGATCATCGACCCGATGCCCAACCTCTACTTCACCCGCGACCCGTTCGCGGTCGTCGGCGAGGGCGTCAACCTCAACCGCATGTACTCGGTCACCCGCAACCGCGAGACCCTGTACGGCAAGTACGTCTTCAAGTACCACCCCGACTACAAGGACGTCTCGCTGTACTTCCGCCGCGACTGCCAGTTCCACACCGAGGGCGGCGACGTGCTGAACATCAACGAGAAGACCCTCGCCGTCGGCATCTCCCAGCGCACCCAGGCCGCCGCGATCGACGTCATGGCCCAGAACATCTTCTGGAACTCCGACTCCAAGGTCGAGCGCATCCTGGCCTTCGACATCCCGGTCTCGCGCGCCTTCATGCACCTCGACACGGTCTTCACCCAGATCGACGTCGATAAGTTCACGATCCACCCCGCCATCATGGGCACCCTGCGCGTCTACGAGCTGACCGCCGGCAAGAACCCGGGCGACGTGAACATCCGCCTGATCGAGGACACCCTCGAGCACGTCCTGGAGGACGCCACCGGCGTCGACCAGGTCAAGCTGATCCCCTGCGGCGGCGGCGACCCGATCGCGGCCTCCCGCGAGCAGTGGAACGACGGCTCCAACACCCTGTGCGTCGAGCCCGGCAAGATCTGCGTCTACGCCCGCAACACCGTCACCAACGACGTGCTGTACAAGGAGGGCCTGGACCTTCTCGTCGTGCCCTCCGCCGAGCTCTCCCGCGGCCGCGGCGGCCCGCGCTGCATGAGCATGCCCTTCTGGCGCGAGGACCTCTAGGGTCTTCTAGGACCCGTACAGGTCTTAATACATACATCTAGCTGCCATTAGATGTCTCCCATTGGGGCGGTGCGGGTTTTCGCACCGCCCCAATCTTGTATGAGGAACGTCAACACGATTGGATGACTGCTTTTGTAAGGAGCTTGGCCATGGACATCAAGACGATTGGCGTTGAGGAATGGCTCAACGTTTGGGAGAAGAGCGCCACGTGGGACATCGCCCAGTCGACGATCTCGTCGCTCACCATGGGCGAGCTGCGCGCGCTTGATGAACAGGACGGCGCCACGTTCTACGAGCGCCTGGACCGCGAGAAGATGAACTACGGCTGGATCGAGGGCTCGCCGGAGTTTAAGGCCGAGGTTGCCAAGCTGTATCGTCGGGAGGTCAATCCCGATCACATTCTGCAGACCAATGGCTGCACGGGCGCTAACCTCAACGCCATCATGGCTGTGGTCGAGCCCGGCGACCATGTTATCGCCGAGTGGCCCACCTACGAGCCGCTCTACGAGATTCCGCGCACGCTGGGCGCCGAGGTCGAGTATTGGGAGCTTTGCGAGGAACTCGGCTGGAAGCCCGATATCGAGGAACTCAAGCGCTTGGTGCGCCCCAACACCAAGCTTATCTGCATAAACAACGCATCGAACCCCATCGGTACGGTGCTCGATACCGATATGCTCGGCCAGATTGCCGAGATCGCCCGTTCGGTGGGCGCCTACGTGCTGTGCGACGAGGTGTATCTGCCGCTCGAAAACACTGAGTCCTTTATGTCGATGGTCGACGTGTACGAGAGGGCCATTGTCACCAACTCGTTGTCGAAGACCTATTCGACGCCTGCGGCCCGCGTGGGCTGGGTCGTGGCCGACGAAGAGGTGTCCAACCGCATCCGTACCTATCGCGATTACACCATGATCTGCGGCGGTGTGTTCAACGACGCCTTGGCGACCTATGTGCTTGAGCACAAGGACAAGATCCTCGAGCGCAATCGCAAGATCGTGTTTGGCAACCGCGACATCGCGCAGGCTTGGATCGATACGCAGCATCGCGTTTCCTGGACGGCCCCACAGGGCGTGTCTACCTCGTTTATCCAGCTGGATATTCCCGAGGACGACGAGGAGTTCTGCAATCGCCTGCTGTCCGAGAGGGGAGTGCTGCTGGTACCCGGCAGCCGCTTTGAGCTTCCCTGTGGCGCACGCCTGGGCTACTGCGCGAGCGAGGACGTTCTGCGCGAGGGCCTGAGGCTTTTGGGCGAGGCGCTGGCGGAGTTCGATCGCTAGGATTCCGATGATCTTCGAGGGCGTTATCCAAATTAGCCGAAGATAATCGAAAACGGACCCGTTTCCCTAGGGGAAGCGGGTCCGTTTTTCTATACCGAGAAGTCAAGTTGTTACAAATGGGGCCGTAAAGCGAGGCGGTATCCGCTGGGCCTTATACTGAGTTTCCGGTGAACGGTATCAAGCGTCTGGTAAACGGTAATTTATTTATCAGAAATGAATAGGACAAACTTTTTTCTGAATAAAAATGAAAATGGTTGAGACGCGGTATGAACCGCTAATTCTATTCATAGCTTTAGTGGAAATATGCAATTTGAGGATGGTTTAACAAAGTTTAGTTCCATTTGATTTTAGGATTAAAACGCGTTTAAGCACGTAAATACGCTTTATTAAGATGAAGTGTACCATGCGTGAAGTATATGTGTATGCCGTTCACCCCCTATAAAAAACCGTTCGGGGGCAAGGTGGAAGTATGAGCTGATTTTGGATATAAATATGTCGTCAGCAATAACGCCTCACACGGAGGGGCGCTAACGAATCGGCCCTGACAAGGGCCCGAAAGAAAGGTAGGAGGCCATGACGAAAGGTCTGCACGTGCCTTCCGAGATCGGCAAGCTCAGGAAGGTCTGCCTGCACCGTCCCGGCGACGAGCTCCTCAACCTGCCGCCCGACGAGCTCGAGCGACTCCTGTTCGACGACGTCCCGTTCCTGGAGGTCGCGCAGCAGGAGCACGACACCTTCGCCCAGATCCTGAGGGACCAGGGCGTGGAGGTCCTCTATCTCGAGAACCTCGTCGCCGAGGTGTTCGACCAGGTCCCCGGCGCCCGCGCCGAGTTCACCGACCAGTACATCGCCGAGGCAGGCATCCGCGGCCAGCACATGCCGCAGATCGTCCGCGAGAAGCTGGACTCCATCGAGGACAACCTCGAGTTCGTCAAGAAGACCATGGCCGGCATGACCAAGTCCGAGATCGACATGCCCCTCACGGCGTCCACGACCCTCGACTCCCTGGTCAACTCCGAGTCCGAGTCCGACCTGATCATCGACCCGATGCCCAACCTCTACTTCACCCGCGACCCGTTCGCGGTCGTCGGCGAGGGCGTCAACCTCAACCGCATGTACTCGGTCACCCGCAACCGCGAGACCCTGTACGGCAAGTACGTCTTCAAGTACCACCCCGACTACAAGGACGTCTCGCTGTACTTCCGCCGCGACTGCCAGTTCCACACCGAGGGCGGCGACGTGCTGAACATCAACGAGAAGACCCTCGCCGTCGGCATCTCCCAGCGCACCCAGGCCGCCGCGATCGACGTCATGGCCCAGAACATCTTCTGGAACTCCGACTCCAAGGTCGAGCGCATCCTGGCCTTCGACATCCCGGTCTCGCGCGCCTTCATGCACCTCGACACGGTCTTCACCCAGATCGACGTCGATAAGTTCACGATCCACCCCGCCATCATGGGCACCCTGCGCGTCTACGAGCTGACCGCCGGCAAGAACCCGGGCGACGTGAACATCCGCCTGATCGAGGACACCCTCGAGCACGTCCTGGAGGACGCCACCGGCGTCGACCAGGTCAAGCTGATCCCCTGCGGCGGCGGCGACCCGATCGCGGCCTCCCGCGAGCAGTGGAACGACGGCTCCAACACCCTGTGCGTCGAGCCCGGCAAGATCTGCGTCTACGCCCGCAACACCGTCACCAACGACGTGCTGTACAAGGAGGGCCTGGACCTTCTCGTCGTGCCCTCCGCCGAGCTCTCCCGCGGCCGCGGCGGCCCGCGCTGCATGAGCATGCCCTTCTGGCGCGAGGACCTCTA
>CABUPE010000015.1 GCA_902493515.1 uncultured Collinsella sp. | reverse complement strand
ACGCCGGGCCGACTCGCTTCGGATGGGGCTCTACACCAACTTTCTCGACACTACCGAACACACGCCGATGTTTTGATAGACGTCCGCGCAGCAAAAACCAGCCGCACACGCTTTAATACCCATGGTCTTCTCCAATGTTCAAAAGGGGACCCACCACATGGCGAGCCCCCTTTTCGCGTTTCGCTTATTGTTTTGCATCGGCTGTCCAAGGCCTCATAGCCAAACCGCCGTACGCTTTCTTAAGCTATTCGACGATTGGTGCTCCGTGGCCCCAAGAACCTTCCATACCGCACACGGTCGAGGCAAACCCGGCAGCAAAGTCGAGCGCGCGCTCGATGGCTTCGGCGCCATCCTCACCACGCTTAGCGGAATCGAGATAGCACATCAAAAACGAGGTGAGGAACGAGTCGCCCGCCCCCATGGTGTCCTTCATGTCCGTTACCGGTTTAGCCAGCTGGCGGTAATAACGCTCGCCGTCGTAAGCAATGCAGCCCTCGGCGCCCGCCGTAGCCGACACAAAACGCGGGCCCAGGCCCTTCACCCATGCCAAACGCTCGCGAATCTCGTCCTCGCTCGCGGCATCCGCCGCGCTAAAGAAAGCAAAATCGACGTAGGGCGCAATCTGCTCGTAGTACTCGTCGGTGGAGTCGTCCGAAAAGTCAAAAGAGACCGTGACGCCCGCAGCCTTCAACTTGGGAAGCTCGCGCTCGGTAAAGCAATAGTTGCCCGAATGAACCACATCGAACTGCTTCATGTACGAAAGGTCAAAGCGATCGAGGACATAGCGCGCATCGCCACGGATACCGCCCTCGTTGGAGCCGAGGAAGACACGGTCACCGTCGACGACGGTCACGCGAGCCGCTCCGTTCTCGCCAATCATCTGCTCGCACTTGTCAAGCTCGATACCCTCATCCTCGAGGCTTGCAATGACATGCTCAGCAGCGGCATCATTGCCAAAAATGCCCATGTATGCGGAGCGCGCGGCACCGCATTTCTTGGCATAAACGGCGAAGTTCACCGCATTGCCGCCAGGATACATGGTGTGGATATGCTCGTAGCGATCGACGACGTTGTCGCCAAATCCGAGCGCGTTAACGTTAAATGCCATGGTATTTACCCTTCTAGTACTCGACAACGCCCATGTAGCGACGGAAATCGGGATCGTGATCAAACACCTTGCCGCGTGCGGCACGCAGCTCACAGTTCATGGCGTAGAACAGCACCGGGTCCAGATAGGCACGGACGCTCGCCGGCACGGCTTCCATACCGTACTCCTTGGCATCAAGCACCATCAGCGTATCGGTATGCGTCTTAAGGAACGCCAGGGCGCGCTCGTCCATAGCACGGCACTCGCTGGAGCCCATCTGCAGGAAGTAAAAAACGCCATCCTGAGTAGCCTCGAAGGGGCCATGGAAGTACTCGGCAGAGTGGATGTAGCTGCAGTGCTGCCACTGCATCTCCATAAGAGAGCAGATAGCGAAACCGTAGGTCTGGCTAAAGTTGGGACCGCTGCCCAGGATATAGAAGAACTCGTGCTCCTGGCAAAGCTTGGCAAAGCGATCGCCCAGCTCGGCATTTACCTTCTCGCGTGCCGGGGGAAGAATCTTATCCATCTCGGCGATACCGGCATACATATCGGCAAGATCGGCGTAACCCTCCTGCTGATCGAGCAGCTCTGCCGCAAGCGACAGCGAAATGCCAGCGGGGACCTCGGCCTGCGGCACGCCCTCGCCCCACGGGTAGACCCACGTGGTCCATTTACCGGTGTCGATCTTAGATCCAGCGTTGTCGGTCTGGGCGATCACCGTAGCGCCGGCAGCAAGGGCAATCTCGCAGCCCTCGACGACCTCAGGGGTGTTGCCACTGTGGCTACAAGCGATGACCAGGGACTTCTCGCCCAGACGACGCGGACGCATGATATCGAACTCGCGAGCCGTATAGATATACGAAGTGAAGGTGGTTGCCTCGCGCTGCAGAAGCTCATGAGCCGGGATCAAATCGATCATGGAGCCACCGCAAGCAATCCAGTAGACGCTGTCGAACTTGCCCTTCTCGGCAATTGCCTCTTTGATCAGATCGTGTGCGTTCATATCCAGTTCCTTTCTTATTTGGCCCGCAATCTATGACGTTGGTTGCGTGGCCGATGGTTGTTTTAGTCAATCAGATATTTCTCGAATGCGGCCATGTTCTTGGCATCTGCCGCCGCCGGATCATCGTAGTAACGACCGTCCGTGATTTCCTGGCCCAGCATGCCGTCGAAACCATGGGCGTTGAGCGTGGCGACGAAGGCGTCCATATCGTGCTTGCCATCGCCCCACACCAGATGGCCATACGGGTCACCGTCGATAAAGTGCATCTCGTGAATTGCCCCATCACCAAAGGCGGCAAACCAGTCCTCGAGCGTCTCGCCTGCAACGCCCATCGCGGTTGTATCAACCATGGGCTGTAAGTACGGGCTCGCGACCTCGTCAATCATGCGCTTCGCATCGGAAACCGTCGTCACAAGGTTGCTCTCCTCGGGACGCAGGCTTTCCATCGTAAGCACCAGACCGTGCTCGCCGGCATACTCCGCCAGAATGGACAAGTGCTCGCGGCTGCGCTTCCAGGCTTCCTCGCGGTCCTCGTCCCAGTCGCCCCAGCCCGAGTTGATGGACATGCGGTCGCACCCAAGTACCTCGGCAAGCTCAATGCCGTGCTTAAAGTACGCCAAGCTGCGCTGTTCATGCAGCGGTTTGCGTGCGCAGTACTGCCAAGGATAGACAACATTCTCGGGACACAGAGTACGATACCTAAGCCCACGGTCTGCAGCCTTTTTCGCCAGGACCTCAGCTTCAAAGTAGCCCGTGTGGTCGAGCGTCACATGCGGCTCCGCACACCACAGCTCAATGGACTCAAAGCCCAAACGCTGCTGCACATCAAGGAAGTAATCGAGCGACCACATGATGTAGTGGATATTCATGCCCGCAATCTGTTCGCGGTGCAGCGTCGGTTTGGATTCAGACATCTTATGCCTCCTTATTTCGATCGAACACGATTTGTCCGTCCGACATCGTCATGTCAACCGCAAGATCGCGTGCGTCGCGATAATCGAGGTCGAACACATCCCGATCGAGCACGCAGATATCGGCAATCTTGCCAACCTCAAGCGTACCCAGCTCGTCTTCGCGCATCAGATCGTACGCGCCCCCGGCAGTCCAAGCGCGCAAGAGCTCGACAAGCGTCAGCGCGTTGGCCTCATTCACGGGCAGTCCGTCGGCGAAGAATCCGCCGCACGCGCTGTAGATTGACTCGCCCAGGCTCGGAATCAGCAGCGGTAAATCCGTGCCACAGCACACTGTGCATCCGGAATCTTCCATGCCGCGGCGATTCCAGCTGTGCAAAAGTCGCGTCTCGCCAATTTGTCGACGCATCATCGACAGGCAATCCTCGCGCCGGTCCAGCGTCAGAATCTGCGGATAGACCTCGCAAATTCCACCCAACTTGCCAAACTCGACAAGATCGGTCGGGTCAGAGTTCTCGAGATCGGTAATCGCATGGCGACGAAGCATCCGTCCATGCTCGTCTCGAGGCAGCGAGGCATAGAGCGCCACGGTGCGACGAACGGCGCCATCGCCCTGGCAATGCAAGGAATATCGGAAGCCGTCAGCATCAATTGCACGCAGCTCGTTCTCAATCAGATCCCACTCTGGCTCCTCGACGACCGTCTTGCCGGCAGCGCCCGCATCGGCCGAGTCCTCATAGGGGTCTATCATCTCGGCAAGCCCCGCCCATACGCCGCGATCGGTCATACGGTTGAAGCCAGAAAAACGAACGAACGGTCCCCGGAAGCGCTCTCGCGCCTCGCGGGCATATGCCAGATTTGCACCGGCACCCACCGGCTGCGACATCATAGAGACGCGAACCGTCAGCTCACCAGATTCCTCACGGCGAGCCATTTCGTCGGCAAAGCCGTAATAGTCATCAAACGCCATCTCCTTGATGGCGGTAACGCCGCGCTCGTTAAGCATGTTCATGTAGTCCGAATACCCGGCACGCACCTCGGGCAGCGCGAGGAAATCGCTCATCATGCGCCAGATTTTCTCGGCATAGCACGCCTGGGGTGTAAAGCCGTATCGCGCACTAGCGGCAGCATTGAGAACGCAGGTCTCCGCACCCGATGTAAAGCATACGACGGGGATATCGCCAAAACAATCGTCAAACACAGCTGCTGTATTTGCGTTCTCGGCATCCGATGCCAACGTTTCGGGTAGGTTGTGGCCAAAAGCCGCCGCGCAATCCGGATGATCTTCTTTCCATGCACGCAAGAGCGACACGGCCTCTTTGGCATCGGCGATGCCGGACAGATCAGACCCCAATGTCCGCAGCGCCCAGCCTGTATAGAAGGTATGTACATCGATCAGGCCAGGCATGACGGTGCGGTCGCCCAGGTCAACTACCTCGTCCGCCTGGGTCAAATACGAAGTTACCTCACACTTGGTGCCAACAGCCTCAATTCGATTGCCACGGACCGCTACGAAACCTTCAAACGGCAGGTCCCCCGTACCGGTAAAGACGCTCTTAGACGTCAGGACCGTCAAACGATCAGACATCACAACCACCTACACCGGAAGCATGCCAGAGATTGCCGTTACGATCAGGCCAAAGACGACCATGAAAATGAAGAACTTCCAAATGGTCTTCCACCATTGGCCAAACGAAATCCTAGCCACGGCAAGACCGGCGACCGTCATGCCCGCCACGGGGCTGATGGTGTTGATGGTCTGGTTGGCAAACTGGAGCGCGGTGACGGCCGCCTCGGGATTGAGGCCCATGAGCTCGGTCAGGGGGCCCATAACGGGCATGGTGAGCGCCGCCAGGCCAGAACTCGAGGGAACCAGCAAAGAGAGCAGGCCAAGGACGATATACATAAACGTGGTGTAGACGGCGGCGGGTGCACCGGCAAGCGCGGTAGCGAGCGCCTGGAGGATGGTGTCGATGATCATGCCGCCCTCGGCGATGACCAGAATACCGCGAGCGATACCGATAACGATGGCAGCGTACGCAAAGTCGGCGAGACCCTTAACGAACTCCTCTGCGATCGTCTGCTGGTCAAGGCCGCCCAGGATACCGGCAAGCAAGCCCATGCCAAGGAACACGGCGGAAATCTCATTCATGTACCAGCCCTGGGTAACAAGACCCCAGACGATAATGCCCATACCGCAAGCAAAATCGATAAGCACGAGCTTCTGACGGATAGTGAACTCTTCCTCGATGGAGGCATCGGTCACGGAAAACTCAATACGCTTGAGCTTATCGTCCTCGTACACAATGGACGACTCGGGGTTTTTCTTGACGCGCATGGCGTAGCGCATGGCCCATGCGATACCGACGGCAGTGAAGATGACCCAAGAAACGGCGCGCAGCCACAGTTGCGGATTACCCTCGATGCCAATGATGCCTTGGGCGATCAAAACATTAAACGGGTCGATGGTCGAAGCACAATATCCCAGGTTAGGACCAAGGAAGCAGATGATGAATGCCGTCATCGAGTCATAACCGATACCCATCATGATGGGAATGAAGATGGCATAGAACGGCAGGGCTTCCTCAGACATACCAAACGTAGTGCCGCAAATGGACAGCAATGTCATCGTGATGGGAATGATGAGGATGTCCTTGTTCTTGAGCTTTTTAATCACACGGCTCATGCCGGCATTCAAAGCGTTGGTCTTGGTAATGATCGCGAACGATCCGCCAATCAATAAGACGAACGCAACGACGTCGGCAGCCTCTTGGATACCCTTGGTGGGCGCTTGCAGAACCGCGAAGATATCCTGGCCCAGATTGATGGTCTCGCCGGTCTCGGAATCGGTGTAGTTCTTATCGACCTGTTCATAGGTTCCAGCAACGGCGACTTCACGCTCGCCCGCCGCTGTCGAAATCGTCTTGCGCTGATACTGACCAGAGGGAACGATCCAAGTCAGGACCGCAAAGACAACGATCAGCAAGAACATGATCGTATAGACATGCGGTAATTTGAACTTAAAACGTCTGTTTGTCTTCTTCGCCTTCGTATCTGACATAGATACCTCCAAAGAACTCGAGACTGCATCGCATCTCGCTTCAACGTTTGCATAAGGCAAACGTTCTATGACGTCCCATAGATTACCAGCAGCTTTTTCCTTCATCAAGATAATTTCAAACTGATTGCCGCAACGCGGTTGAACGGTTGTGTTCGCGCCGTGAACGGTATGAAAACGCCCGGTGAGATGATCCACCGGGCGCTTCCATTCGCAATGTCCTAGATGTCAAAAACGTAGCGAGACCCAACGATCCGCTGACGACCGATGATAAACGGCCGCCGCTGCTCATCGAAAAAGAAGGCTTCCATATAAAACAAGGGTTCGCCAACGGGAACTGCCAACAGCCGAGCGACCTCGGGCGACGCGCACGCGATCTCGAGCGTGCACGGGTCGGTAAACGCGGGTGTGCGGCCCGTTCGGTTGCGCACGAACTCAAAAATGGATTGGTTAGATAGAGGTGCCGTTGATAGATAGGCGTTGTCCTCGTAAACGTATATGTTGTTCTCGAGCATGACGGGGACTCCATCGGCAGTACGTACACGCTCAACGCAAATCAAATCAGTTCCAACGGGAACACCAAAGAACTGCGCTTCGGTAGAATCTGCTGGCAGTATCTTTCTCGAAATGACGCACGCCCCCGGTTCCATTCCGTTAACGCGGCATGCGTCCGAAAAACTCTGGACGTCATCCTTCTGGCGAATCTTGCGCTTGAGCTTGGGGGCATTGACGAACGTGCCTTTCCCCTGTCGCTTCGTTAGATAGCCCTGCTGGACGAGCTCCTCAATAGCGCGTCGCACGGTAACGCGGCCAACTTTATAGCTCTCAGCCAATTCGAATTCGTTGGGTATCCGCGCGCCTGACTTGTAGGCGCCGGAGTTGATTTCGTTTTTGATGATATCAATAACCTGTTGGTACAGCGGTATCGCTGCTTTACCGTCAGTTGGCCCTTCAGTCGGTGGCATATACCCTCTCCCAGCACAATTAATTCTAAAACGGGCTTAAGGGCATTCAACAAGCCCTTAAGCCCGCATTAGCTTAAAGTATGCTAGGTGTCGCACCAAAATGTTGGCTATTTACTCATCAGACCCGAAAAACGCGCAACTACCGCGCTCCTAAGAAAGCGTGAGCAGTTCCGGCAGCTGGTCGATAATCTTGTCCGCGGCATCCTGGCTAAAGCCAAAGCGCTCCTCGCGCTTGGCAATAACTGTCAGGCCGGCTCGCTTGCCGGCAGTGATGCCAGGCACCGAATCCTCAACGCAGCAGCAGCGATTCGCGGGCAGCCCCAGCAGGTCCAGCGCATGCAGGTAGATGTCGGGCTCGGGCTTGCTCTCCTTAAACTGCTCGCCGCTCACCACATACTCAAAGGCATCCGACAGCCCGCATGCATTGAGCACTTCCTCGATGCTATCCATGGGAGACGAGCTGGCAAGCGCCACGCGAACGCCGCGGCGCGGCAGCTCTCGAATCGTATCCACGGCGCCTGGGTTAATCAAAGCCTGATAGTCGCGCGGACGCTTATGCGCCCACTCGTCCCAACGGGCCAACGCTTCCTCGCCAGTGAAATGCCCCTTACCGGCGCGCTCAAACCAATCGACCAGCATATGCAGGAAGAACTGATGCGAGGTACCGACCTGCCCATTCAACTCCTCTTGAGTCAGGTTAAGCCCAAGCTCCTTGGCAAACGCGGCAGTCTCGCCCAGGTAGTAATACTCGGTATCGACAATGACGCCGTCCATGTCAAAGATAACGGCGTCGAACGGAAATGCGGACACGGCACCCTCCCTAACAAAAGGGCGCCTGTAAGCAGGCGCCCGAACCATGCATTATCGGCGATTCTAACCCAGCAGCTTATCCAGCGCCACCGCAATACCGTCTTCGTTGTTATTGGCGGTCACCATCTGGGCCACAGCCTTAACCTCATCGACGGCGTTGCCCATGGCAACACCGGTGCCGGCCCACTCAATCATGGACTTGTCGTTCTGGCCGTCGCCAAACGACACGACCTCACTGGCATCGATGCCGAGCTTGGGCAGGGCACCCTCGAGCGCACGGGCCTTGTCGATACCGGGCGCCGTGTACTCAAAGTACCAGTCAGCCGTAAACATGCCCGAAAGCGCCTGCTTAAAGGGCGCATACATCTCCTCGTGATGCGCTTGCAGATAGGCCGGGTCGCCCGCAGTGAGCAGCTTGTCCACGGGATAAGCATCAACGACCTCATGCAGGCTCTCCACCTCGCGAATCTTAAGATCGCACGCGTCGCGCTCATACTTGACGATATTCTTCTGCGAGCCGCCAGGCAGCGTGATCATGCAATGGTACGAATCCTCGACGTGCAGATCGCGACCGAGCGAAATCATAGGGATCACGTCAAAATTTCGCAGGTGATCAATCAGACGATGCAATTCGTCGGCAGGCATAGCCTGATCGAACAGCACCTCGTCGGTCTGGGCATCGACGACGTGAGCGCCGTTAAAGGCCACCAGCAGACCGTCATGGTTTTGAAGGTCGAGCTCCTGCGCCAAGGCGTGCAGCCCCCATGCGGGACGGCCCGAAGCCAAAATGAGCTTAATGCCCGACTCCTGCGCCGCGAGCAGCTTCTCGCGCGTACGCGGACCAATCACTTTCTGATCGTTGGTGAGCGTACCGTCGATATCCATCGCGATGGCTTTGATTGCCATATATGCCTCCTTGCATCGTTTTTATCGCGCACTATCTTATCCGAGCCGGGGCACGTTCGCATAGCGTGGCGCGTGACGGTTGCAAAACCACCCCATTTGAAACAAACGCAAAAAAGTACTTGCAAAGACGCGTTCCGACATATAAGTTGATAAAAGACCGCCGTTGCGGTTTTAAGTAGATCGAGCATATGAAGTTTGAGTTTTAGCGTGTAAGAGAAGGAAGATCGGCAAAGTACAACCCCAAACGCAATGACAACTTAATGAGGTAACTGCCACATGTGAGGCACCCAGGGCATTGCTGTCTCGATTTTGAGCACGATGCCTTCCGCCTTGCATGGGCCGTTCCATCCAGCCCCTGCAGCAACTGCCTCACGGGCTCATTGAAAACCGCATAGCACCCCAACGTCAGCACATCACCCACGGCAAGCACATCACTCACGACAACCAACACATCAACAAACAGCACGAACATCAACCGATTGGAGAAGCTATGACAAACCGCCACGCTGAAGACGGCGATAAGAAAAGCATTCTGGATGCCCGCATTGAGCGAGCATATGCAAACGAATATGACGCCGCCTTTGCCGCCGCGACCATCAAGAACTACGCGTCGCTACCGCTCGCGACGATCTTGGCCGACCACCCTCAACTGCTGAAGCGCTGCACAAAGATCATGGGCGACCCCGACATTCGCAAGCTGACAGACCCCTATGCCCCAAAACGCGACAACGATTCGTACGTTCTTACCGTAGGCTGCCTAGCCCATATGCTTACGGCGCTCGACACGAAACTCAAGCTCGAATGGGAACCCGACGAGCGTCATGAACTCGAAAGCAAGCGGAACACCCTGCGCACCGCACTGTTCCTTCCGTTGGGCGGCCTCAAGCGCTGCAACGTCGAGCTCAATACACGGGCGCGGCAAAAGCCCGGGACCACGGGGCAGAAAACTCCAAGACCCCATGCGGCCATCGTCGACCGCAACCGATATAACCGCATGACCGCGCACTTTTCCGCCGAGGGAGCAGCCATAAGGACGCTGATTGACCTGCTGTGCCTCCTGAGCATCAACGAGCTATTTGAGGGCTATCTCGCCCTTGTTCCCGCGACGGCACCCAAGTCGGTAGCAAAGATCATCGAGACCTGCAGACGCCAGTTTGAGCGCCATCGCAATGGCAGCGAGATGAACGCCAGCATCGCGCAGTACTACGCGGCTCATTACAAAAATGACGGATGTGCCCCTGTCGAGCATCAGCTGCGGCTCGCCTACACCACGCCCGCCGCAACGCTCCATCGCTTTGGAGCCCTTGGCGCTTGCGAGCCGCACGAACAGGCAGCCTGCCCCACAACCGAGCTCGATCTCAGGCTCGGACGAACCCTGTAGCCCGCCAGCCCCTCCGCGGGCAACAATCCTATTCCACAACACAACCAACAGAAAGGAGTCCTCATGGACACCAATCATTCCCCCATCATCAGCCCCCTCACCATGCGTGAATCCGCCCGAGGTATCACGCTCACCAGCATTTACGATGAGATGCTCGCCCGTCGCGAGCTCTCCGTCATGGGAAACATCGAAACCCCGATGGCCCACGACCTATGCCAGCAGATCCGCCTGCTCGATGCCACCGACCCCAGCCGCCCCATCACCATATTTGTCGCCAGCGCCGGCGGAAGCGTGCGATCGGGTCTTGCGATCTATGACGCCATGCGCCTCGCATCGTGCCCCATCCGCACCGTCTGCCTGGAATTCGCCGCGTCCATGGGCGCCGTGATCTTTATGGGCGGCGACAATCGCCGTATGGCGCCCCATGCAGAGCTCATGATTCACGACCCGCTGATCCCCCAGGGGGCAGGCGGCTCGGCACTTGCGTTGCAGGAAACCAGCCGGCGTCTCATGCAGACCCGCAAGACCCTCACGCAAATCCTCTCGGACCGCAGCGGCCTCACGCCCAAGCGCATCCAGTCCCTCACTGCAAAAGACACCTACCTTTCGGCCGAGCGCGCCGTCGAGCTCGGCTTTGTCCACGAAATTCTCTCGACCACCAAGGAGGTCGCCCATGTCTAACCTCGCCAGCCGCCTCGCCGCATCTGAGTCCGCATCGTCCACCATCCTCGCCAAGGATCGAACGCTCTCCTGCGACACCCGCCAAACGGGACTCAACAACAACGCACTTGTGATCGGCCCCTCGGGAGCCGGCAAGACCCGAAACGTCCTCAAGCCCAACCTGCTGCAAATGAACGCAAGCTACATCGTGCTCGACACCAAAGGCACGCTCTGTCGCGAAGTGGGACCCGTGCTGGCAGCCCACGGTTACCGCGTGCAATGCCTCAACTTCGCCGACCTCAACACCGTCCCGGCCCTTGCGCCCGGCATCGACCGCTGCGGCTACAACCCCCTGAGGCACATTCGCCGCAAGGCGGACGGCAGGCCCAACCAGCAGGACATCCTCTCGGTGGCAAAGGCCATCTGCCCCATCGAGGACAACAACCAGCCTTTTTGGGATCATGCGGCGGCAAACCTGCTGTCGTGTCTTATCGCCTACGTCACCGAACAGCTACCCGCCGACGAGCAGACGATCAGCTCGGTCATCAAGCTGATCGAGCACCTGCAGGACGGTGCCACGGGTCGATTGTTTGACGACCTGATCACGACCGACCCCCAAAGCTATGCCCTCTCGCTATGGCGGCGCTACGCCATTACGCAAAATGCCGAGCGCATGCACGCGAGCATCGTCGGCATCCTTGCCGAAAAGGTCATGTGTCTGGGATTCGACGGTGCGGCACAGCTCTATCGTGAGTGCCATCAGGTGAACTTCGCTTCCATGGGACACACCCCCTGCGTCCTGTTTGTAACCGTGAGCGATATTGACCGCAATCTCGATCCGCTGACCGGCCTCTTTATTTCGCAGGCGTTTATGGGCCTCATTCGTGAGGCCGATAGGCAGCCCGACGGCAGCCTGCCCGTGCCCGTGCGCTTTATGCTCGATGACTTCGCAAATCTGCAGATCCCCCAGATCGACAACGTGCTCTCGATTATCCGAAGCCGCAACATCTGGGCAACGCTGCTGCTGCAGTCGACCAACCAGCTCGATGCGCTCTATGGCGAGGCACGCGCACGCTCCATCATGGGCAACTGCGACACGCATCTGGTGCTGGCGTTCCAGGATCCCGAGAGTGCCCGGGTGTTTTCCGACCGCGCCGACGCGCTGCCCAGCACGCTCATGGCGACGCCGATCGATCGCTCGTGGCTCTTTGTGCGCGGTCGCACTCCCGAACAGGTCGAGCGCTTTAGGCTCGAAGACCATCCGCTCTACGGGGAGCTGCCCGAGGCGCAGCGAGACCATGCGGAGGCCGAGATCTAGGCGCAGGGTTCTCGCGGCGCGCGGCGCCCCAGCGATGTTCCACAAAGGCCGTGCGCCCCGGGACTACGGCAAAGCAAAGGGGCCCGCATCCGATAGGATACGGGCCCCTGACTATAAGGCGCGATGCGTTAACAGCAGCGACTACTTGCGATGCGCGCGATAGAACTCGATGAGCGCCTGGGTCGAAGCGTCCTGCTCGGCCTTGGCGGCGTCATCGTGGAAGGCCGGGGTAATCTGCTTGGCAAGCTGCTTGCCCAGCTCGACGCCCCACTGGTCGTAGGAGTCGATGCCCCAGACCGTGCCCTCGACAAACGTGATGTGCTCGTACAGGGCGATGAGCTCGCCGAGTGCGAACGGGGTCAGCGTGTCGCCGAAGATCGAGGTCGTCGGGCGATTGCCCTCAAAGCAACGGGCCGGGACGATCTGCTCGGGCGTGCCCTCGGCACGAACCTCATCGGCCGTCTTACCAAAGGCGAGCGCCTTGGTCTGGGCCAGGAAGTTGCCCAGGAACAGCTCGTGGACATCCTGGCCGCCGTCGGTCGCAGGGTTGGCGGTATTGGCGAAGGCGATGAAGTCGGCCGGAACCACCACAGTGCCCTGGTGCAGCAGCTGATAGAAGGCATGCTGGCCGTTGGTGCCGGGCTCGCCCCAGAAGATCTCACCGGTGTCGGAGGTCACGGCGCTGCCGTCCCAGCGGACATGCTTGCCGTTGGACTCCATGGTGAGCTGCTGCAGGTAGGCCGGGAAGCGGTGCAGGTACTGGCAGTACGGCAGCACGGCGTGGCTCTTGGAACCGAAGAAGTTGACGTACCAGACATTGAGCAGGCCCATCAGCGCGACGGCGTTGTTCTCGAGCGGGGTGTTGCAGAAGTACTCGTCGATGGCGTGGAAGCCCTCGAGGAACTGCTGGAAGCGCTCGGGGCCGAGCACGACGATCAGCGACAGGCCCACGGCGGAGTCAACGGAATAGCGGCCACCGACCCAGTTCCAGAAACCGAAGGCGTTGGCGGGGTCGATACCGAAGGCCTCGACCTTCTCGAGTGCGGTGGAAACGGCGACGAAGTGCTTTGCCACGGCCTCGGCGTTCTGCTCATCGGAGCCGTCGATGGCGCCCTGAGCCTTGAGCTGCTCGAGCATCCAGGTCTTGACCTCGCGGGCGTTGGTGAGGGTCTCGAGCGTGGTGAAGGTCTTGGAGACGATGATTACG
The DNA here is from genome assembly GCA_902493515.1 of uncultured Collinsella sp. Classification (GTDB taxonomy): domain Bacteria; phylum Actinomycetota; class Coriobacteriia; order Coriobacteriales; family Coriobacteriaceae; genus Collinsella. The sequence goes on along the minus strand of CABUPE010000015.1, from coordinate 42,379 downwards.
AGCGTGGTCTCGGGATCCAGGCCCTTGAGCTTCTCGGCCTGGTCGTTGGGGTCGATGTTGGAGATGTAGCGGCAGTCGATACCGGCGTCGGCATAGGGACGCAGAGCCTCGTAGGCCATGACCGGGCCCAGGTCGGAGCCGCCGATGCCGATGGACACCAGATGCTCGATCTTCTTGCCGGTAACGCCCTTCCACTCACCGGAGCGCACGCGCTCGGCGAAGGCATACATGCGGTCGAGGACCTCGTGCACGTCGGCGACGACGTCCTGGCCGTCGACGATGAACTGGCCCTTCTCGCTTGCCGGGCGGCGCAGCGCGGTGTGCAGGACAGCGCGGTCCTCGGTAGTGTTGATGTGCTCGCCAGAGAACATGGCGTCGCGGCGCTCCTCGAGCTTCACCTCGCGGGCAAGATCGCACAGCAGCTTGACGGTCTCATCGGTCACCAGGTTCTTCGACAGATCGAAGTGCAGGTCACCGGCGTCAAAGCTCAGCTTGTTCACGCGGTCGGCGTCAGCAGCGAACCAGGCCTTGAGGTCGATACCTTCGGCCTCGAGCTTCTCCTGATGAGCCTCGAGCGCCTTCCAAGCGGCAGTCGACGTAGCATCGATAGGTGCGGCAACAGTTGCCATAGAGTCCTCCTCAGCATACGGGCGCACGCCTCCATGCGCCCGGACATTCAGATGCCACTATTCTAGCGCAGGTCAAGACTACAATCAGCGAGCGTTGCCAATCGGCCCCCAAACGGCAACCGATTAAAAAGGGACAGGCTTATTTTGGCAGGTCAAACGCTTTACCAACCAAAAATAACCCGTCCTTTTATGGCAAATATTAGGCCGCGGCGCAGATGCTACCGAGCAACTCACGCAGAGGAGACCCGATGCCCTCCAGCAGTTCGGGCGCGATAATGGCAAAAACGGGAACCTCACCGGTGCCCACGACAGCAGGCGCCTTGCCCTCCGAGAGAATGCATCCATAAGGGACAAAACCGTCTTCGCCGGCATCGAGCGCCGCCATGCGACGCGCGAGCTCGCGCGCAAAGCCAGCAGTATCGGCATCGCCAATCGCCAGGACAAAGTCCACGCCCTCATCGGTTGCCAGGGCTACGGCCTCATCGACCAAATCGTCTCCCCCGTCGCCCCCGGCCGAACCGCAACGAAAGAGTACGCGTTCGAGCAGGGCACGATCGAGCGAGCCCAGCGCCGCCGAAACGAGCTCATCGCGCGTGTGCTTGTCGCCTCCCAGCACGACCAGTGCCTTGGTGCCGCCATAGTGGGCAACCAATCGCCCGCACCAGCGAGCCACATCCCCATCCGCAACCAAGCGCGTCGGCATACCAAACCCATAGTTGACCATTATCCCCACAACCCTTCCGTGCTTTATGGTGGTATCGATCGTTAGGCTCATGCTACGAAGCGAGCTTTTCCGAGCTGTTTCGCGCTCTTTAGGGCTGCGTTAAAATCAGATTCGATCCGACATGGCGTCCAGTTGCGACAATTAGGCGGTCAAAATCCAAGGGCCAAGACGCACGAACAGGATGAGCCAGACAAAAGACAGGCAAAACCCGCCCAGCACATCCGAAACGTAGTGCACGCCCAGATAGACACGGCTGACACCCACCGCAAGGATGACGCACGCAAGTGCAACCTCGATGGCGGCGCCGAACGGAAGGCCACACACGCCACACCGCACCAACCATATGCCATAGCCATAAAACGCCATGGCCGCCATCGAGTGGCCCGAGGGGAAGCTCAGCCCCGGTGCCTCGACAAGCCGAAATCCCTGTGGACGAGGTCGACGCACAAGTACCTTTAACAGCTGGTCGATTGCGCTGATAGCACCGACATTGAAGGCGGCCCAGACAACATGGGCCCAATTGGGCGCCCACAGCATCGCCGCGGCTAGCACACCGACGACAAACGGCAGCGACGCCAAACTCGAGGCGGCTTTCATCGCGGCCGTCAACACCGGCGACCGAAGCCTCTCGACAAGCAGCAAGTATCCCACCTCATCGATTCTTATAGCCCGTCCTTTGAGGACCTTGATCAGCAGGTAAACAAAGATCGCAAGGCACAGCACGAACAGTATCAAAAGTGCAAGATCACCCATACCTATGGTCATCCATACCCCCTCAGCGTATTTAACACATTAAGGCTACCGACCCACCGTAAGCACTCGGTAAACCGACCAAAAAAACCTGTCCCTTTTTGGTAGGTTTTGACGGTGTCCGGTCGAGCGGGTATTATCGAACAGGTATTCGATAAGAACATGTGTTTGATGAAAGGGCACAGATGGCGCACGAGCAGCACACCTACATCTGTATCGACCTCAAGACGTTTTATGCCAGCGTCGAGTGCGTCGATCGTGGGCTCGATCCGCTCACCACCAACCTGGTCGTTGCCGACGAATCGCGCGGACGCACGACCATCTGTCTCGCTATCACGCAGGCCATGAAGGACCTAGGGATTCACAATCGCTGTCGCCTGTTCGAAATACCCGATGGCATCGACTACATCAAGGCCGTACCGCGCATGCAGCACTACATGGAGGTGTCGGCGCAGATCTACGGTATCTACCTGAAATACGTCAGTCCGCAAGACGTTCACGTCTACTCAATTGACGAGTGCTTTATCGACGTGACGCCCTATCTGGACCTCTATCACACCGATGCGGAAGGCTTCGCCTGCATACTGCGCGACGAGGTCCTGGCGCGCACCGGCATCACGGCGACGGTCGGCATCGGCCCCAACCTATTCCAGGCCAAGGTTGCACTCGATATTACCGCCAAGCACGTGCCCAGCCGTATCGGCATACTCGACGACGAGACCTTTCGCAAGGAGATCTGGCCCCATCGCCCCATCACCGACATCTGGGGCATCGGCCCCGGCGTGGCGGCCCGTCTCGAGAAATACGGCGTCTACGACCTAATGGGCGTCGCCGCACTCGACGAGAACCTGCTCTACGACGAGCTCGGCGTCAATGCCGAATATCTTATCGACCACGCCTTCGGGCGTGAGCCGACAACCATCGCCGATATCCAAGCTTATCGCCCACAAGCGACCTCGACCACCACGGGGCAGGTGCTCTCGAAGGGCTATGCCTACGAGCAGGCCTACACCGTCTTGCGCGAAATGGTCGATGCCGCCGTGCTGGATTTGATCGACAAGCACGTGGTGTGCAACAGCATCTCGCTCTTTGTGGGCTATGCAAGCGAGCACGCCGACATACGCCGCCTCGATGCCAGCGGTACAGCGCAATATGTGGACGGATGCGGACACCTACGCTCGAGCACGTCGAGCATCGAACCCACCGTAACCGCCGGCCCCGAGCTCGCGCCCCGTGCACCCAAGCCCGTCCAGCGCGATGACGAACGGCGGCGCTTGGTGCGTGAGGCGCAGGCAATCGATGGCATCTTTGTGGGAGAGCATGGCGGCAAACCGCGTGGTGGCTATGCCGCACTCTTTGCGCACTCTAACGCCTCGCGAAAGCTGCCCGAGCGTACCAATTCGTTTAAGAAGATCATGGGCTATTTCGATGAGCTCTGGGCGCAGACTGTCGACCCCAAACGCCCCGTCAAGCGCATCAACCTGGGCTTTGGCAACCTCATGCCCGAGGAATTTGCCACCATCGACCTATTTAGCGATATCGAGGCAGATGAGCGCGAGCGCGACCTGGCGCGCGCCGTCCTGGCCGTGAAAGGCAAGTACGGCAAGAACGCGCTCGTCAAAGGATTAAGCTTTACCGCCGGCGCCACCGCGCGCGAACGCAACGACCAAGTTGGAGGACACCGTGCCTAAGTCCCAACAACAGCCGATGCGGCCACCAACACCTTTTGAACGCCTAGCGGACCCCGAGGGAAGACGTCGCTCCGCCGACCCAAAGCTCACCGCCAACGGCGCCGTCCGCGCCGGCCGTGCCGCGCAGTTTATGCCCTTTGCCGCCCTCACGGGATACTACGAACTCGTGCGCAAGCAAGAGATCACTGTTGAGCCCAAATGCGAACTCACAGAAGAAAAAGCCCTCGAGCTTTCGAAAAAGCTCGAGGGCCTCAAACGCGGCGACCTGGTGCGTGTCACCTATTACGATATGTACGGCTATCGTAGCCGCACGGGCATTCTCGACGAAGTGTTACCCGCATTCAAGCTGCTCAAACTCAGGGATATCGCCATCGACTTCGACGACATCCAGGACATTGAGCTACGCGGACGAGCCTAGACAAGGACGCGCATCCAAGGCAAGGCCTACAGCGTCATGACGTAGTAGCCTGCATCTCTCACGGCCGTCTCAAGGACACCGCGATCGATCGGCCGCTTGGAGCGCACGCGCGCTGTGTGGTCCGCGTACGTTACCGTTGCCCACACGCCGTCCAGCGCATTGAGGGCATTCTCAACGTTTTGAGCACAGCCATCGCAGCTCATGCCGCCGATGAGCAACTCATCGCTATAGGGGTAGTGGGACGGATCGGTATCCGCAACCACTACCTTCTTGGCCTTCTTACCGCTCGCGCCATCGCTGCAGCAGCTCTTTCCGTGTGTCGAAGCGACAATGCGACGCAGGCCAAAGAACATGCCAACGGCAATCACGGCAAGCACGATGAGATTCGCAGGGTTGAGCAAGTCACTCATGCGTTCCCCTTTCAAGTAGCCCTATCTAGATACCCCCATGGGGTGTCCCCATCTTAACCCAAAATCATGTCTGTTCGGTCAATTAGTTTCCCTGTTCAAACTTTTTAGTTGACCAAGGCTTACTTTCGTGTATAAGTTTTCCTAGGCTAACAGTGAGGACCAGAAGGAGCGCCGTGACTCGAACCATAGACATTCCAACTTTTCAGGCAGCGGTCGTGCGCAACTGCTCCCCCACGCTCGCGAGCATCAAGCCGGCATCGCTCTTTACCTATCCCGGCGTTTACGCCAACCAAAACGGAAAACCCGGCGCCGCCCATATCGAAGGGCGACGCTCTCGCCTGCTCGCCGTCATAGCCCAATGCAACCGCGAGCTCCAGCCACTCGGGATCCATATGAGCGTTTTGGTCTGGCGCCCCTGCGGAGCGCTCATCTATGTGTACCGCCCTGCGGACCTCATGCGATATCTCTCCGACCCCCGCGCCGCGACGGCGCTTGCCGCCGAAGGTTACGATGTCCACAACCTGCCCGAATCACTGGTGCATCTCGCCGCGCGCATCACGCTGGCAAGCAGCAATGCCGCAGAAAGCGCCTATGACGGCAGCGTCTGCGCACTCGCGCGAAACAGGCACTGCGATACGGGGTGCATGTGCGAGTTCCCCCACGAAATTGGCTATTTTTTGGGCTATCCCTACGAAGATGTCCATCAGTTTATCGTCCAGCACGGCGAAAACTATAAGGTCTTTGGCGCATGGAAGGTATACACAAACGTTGAGCAGGCGCTCACGACCTTCGATTCCTATCGCGCATGCACGCAATACCTTACCTACATCTATCAACAGGGCCGCACCCTGGGACAACTTGTCCAGGCAACCCGATAGAACGTACAAAACGCGGCCGCACGCCGCACAACCGAAAGGACTCAACATGAGCAAAATCGCCGTCGTCTATTGGAGCGGCACGGGCAACACCGAGGCCATGGCAAACTTTGTCGCCGAAGGCGCAAGCGGTGCCGGCGCCGAGGCAGAGGTCATCTCCTGCGCCGACTTCTCCGCAGACAAGACCGCCGACTACGACGCCTTCGCCTTCGGCTGCCCCGCCATGGGCTCCGAGGAACTCGAGCACGATGAGTTCCAGCCGATGTGGGACGAGGTCAAGGAGACTCTCGGCGACAAAAAGGTCGTCCTCTTTGGCTCCTATTCGTGGGCCGAGGGCGAATGGATGGACAACTGGAAGGCCGACGCCGACGAGGCGGGCGTCAACGTCGTCGATTCCGTCATCTGCTACGACGCCCCCGATGATGAGGGTGAAGCGGCCTGCAAGGCCCTGGGAGCGGAGCTGGCCTAACGAAGCCGTCAGAAAGTCGCAAGGCAACTGACAGCCGAGTACCGCACAACAACAGTCGCTCATGCCCAAACAAAAACGGGGACCGGATATTCACATCCGGTCCCCGTTTGTTATATCGACAACCTCGACGCGTTGCTACGAGATATTGCCCAAGAACGCCTTGGTGCGCTCGCTCTTGGGGTGATCGAAGACCTCGCTCGGCGTGCCCTCCTCCACGATAACGCCGCCATCCATAAAGACGACGCGATCGGCGACATCGCGGGCAAAACCCATCTCGTGCGTCACGACGATCATGGTCATACCGTCGCGTGCCAGGTCGCGCATGACGCCCAGAACGTCGCGAACGAGCTCGGGGTCGAGCGCCGAGGTGGCCTCGTCAAAGAGCATAACGTGCGGGTTCATCGACAGGGCGCGGGCGATGGCCACGCGTTGCTGCTGGCCGCCCGAAAGCTGACTCGGCATAAAGTCGATGCGCTCGGCAAGACCGACCTTGGTCAGCTCCTCGACCGCAATCCTCTCGGCCTCTTCCTTGCTACGCTTGAGCACCTTTTGCTGCGCGAGCATGACGTTCTTTTTGACCGACAGGTGCGGGAACAGATTGAACTGCTGAAACACCATACCCAAATGCGTGCGCACCTTATTGAGGTCGACGCCCTTGGCGCACACGTCCACGCCCTCAACGACAATCGAGCCGCTCGTGGGGTGCTCTAGACGATTGATGCAGCGAAGCATCGTCGACTTGCCCGAGCCCGAGGGACCCAGGACTACGACGACCTCGCCCTTATGCACGTCCAGATCGATATCGCGCAGGACCACGTTATCGCCAAAGGCCTTCTGGAGGTTCTTGATGCTGACGACGACCTCGTTCGAGTTATTGGTTTCGCTCATGATAGGACCTCCTTACAGACCGGCGATGTGATCGGCGGGCGTCGCGACAACCTGTCCGGCGCTCTTGGTGGGACGCTTCTTCTTGGTTTCGGCCGTCCCCAGAAGCCTCGCCTCCAGACCGCTCACCAAACGAGCAAGCGGCAGGGTAATGACCAGATAGAACAAGGCGGCAACCACATACGGCGTAATGGAACCCGTCGTGGCCACGATGGTACGGGCGTTCATGACGATCTCGACCACGCCCACGGCGGCGAGCAGCGAGGTGTCCTTGTAGAGCAGGATGAACTCACTGGTCAGCGTAGGCAGGACATTGCGGAACGTCTGCGGAATCATGACGTAGAGCAGCGTCTGGAAGGCGTTCATGCCCAGCGAGCGGGCAGCCTCATTTTGACCCTTAGGAATCGACTGGATACCGGCACGGAAGATCTCGCACAGGTAAGCGGACGAATTCATGGCCATGACGATGACGCCCAGCACGTAGTCGTCAACCTTAACGCCGGCCAGCGGCAAGCCGAAGAACGCGATGTAGATCTGCAGGAACGCCGGCGTGCCGCGGATGATATTCACATAGATGCCGGCGAGACAGCGCAGAATGCGCGACTTGGAGATGCGCATAAGCGACAGGGCAAAACCGAAGGGAATTGCCAGCGGAAAGGCCACGAGCACGATCGAGAGCGACATAAGGAAGCCCTTGAAGACGATCGGAAGGCTCTGGACCAAAATGACCGGGTTCAGGAACAGGCGCAGGAACATATTGGAGTTCCACGCCTCGACCCACGGCTGCTCTTTAAGGTCGGCCAAGAAGTTATCGAAGGCCGTCACGCCCTTGATCTCTACCGAGGGCATCTTGGAAATCTTCTTGGTCGTGCCGTCGGCCAAGGTGTAGGTGCCGCTAAAGGTCTCGTCGCCGCCCTCGACGGGGAAGGTCACGCCATAGACCTCAACGCGGAAAAAGCCACCGGCAGGTGCCGTCTCGCCAAAATCGATCTTGAGCGTCTGGCCATCGGCCTTGCACGTTGGGTTCATGGGCGTGCGATCCATGAGGTCCTCGCCCGAGAGCATCGTCAGGCGCGTGTCATCAGCACCAAACGTCGTGCCGTCGACAAACGTCAGTGAAAGGCCGCTCAGTTCCTCGTCGGCATCGGCCTGGACCTCCCAGGTGATGCGGGTCTCGGTGCCGCCGACCACGTCGCTGCCTGAGCCGGTGTTGGGTCGAGCGGTGATCTTTGCGGTCTCAAGCGCTTGGGCGGTCGATGGCACACAGACCCCCGCGCACACCAGCGCGAGCGCCACGGCAAGGGCGCAGGCTAGTTTTTGAAGCAAGGCGGGCAGTGGAAAACTCTGGCCCACGGCCCCTTTGTTCAGTCGAGACAAGGTGGCTCCTAACGTAGAAGTTGCCGGCAAAACAAAACGGAAACGCTGTCCGTCGAGAGAAGCGCAAAGGCCCTCTCCGTCAAAACGGAAAGGGCCCGCGCGCAATCAAGTAGTTATTTTACTTGATGTTGTACTTAGCCATGAGGGCGTCAACGGTACCGTCGTCGGTCAGGTCCTTGATGGCCTGGTTGATGTCGTCCTTGAGCTTGGTGTTGCCCTGGTTGATGGCGATGGCGTACTCCTCGCCGGTGCTGATCTGCTTAATGGTCTGACAGGTGTTGAACTGCTCGGCGGTCAGCTGGCTAGCAACGGAGCGGTTGGTGACTACGGCGTCGCCCTTATCGGACTGCAGGGCGCTGAAGCACTCGGTGGCGTCCTTGTAGGGGACAATCTTGGCCTTGGGGAAGTTCTCCTGGGCAAAGGACTCGGCGGTCGAGCCAGACTGGACGATGATGGTGGCGTCGGCGTTGTTGAGCTTCTCGCTGTAGTTGTCGGCCGTGATGTCGGTGTTATCGACCTTGGTCACGATAGCCTGATCGTCCATGTAGTAGGAGTCGGAGAAAGTGACTTCCTTCTCACGCTCGGGCGTGTCGGTGATAGCCGCGATGGAAACGTCATACTTGGCACCCGAAGCGACACCCGGAACCAGCGTGTCAAAGTCATTGTTGACATACTCGACATCCAGGCCCAGCTTGTCGCCGATAGCCTTGATGAGCTCAAGGTCAAAGCCCTGATAATCGCCGTTGTCATCCTTGTACTCAAACGGAGCGTACTCGGCAGAGGTGCCGACGGTCAGCGTACCGTCCTTGACGAGCGCGTACTCCTTGGAGCCGTCGACCTTCTCGACCTTAGCGTCGTCAGAGTTGCTGGAACCGGCATCAGAACCAGAGGTGGCGTTGGACGAGCCGCAGCCCGTCAGTGCGAGGGCGAGCGCCATGGCGCCCGTGGCGGCAAATGCGCCAAGCTTCTTGAGCTTCATAATCAGTCTCCTTCCAATGACCCCACGTGATTCAGGGGCCTGCAAAAACCGAGGGTTATTATGCACCCGCTTGGAAGAATCCGCAATTAGAAAACTGATTGAAACAAACCCATAACGTGAATGGAGCACTCCACTTTATGACAGTCATTACTGCTGCAACGACCTTAACAGTTTGATTTCAGCCGCATAACCTGCAAGTTCGTTCGGTGTCTCCAAAATGAATGGCAATGCGCGCAAGCGGCCATTCGATACAATATTCTGCATAACCTGCATACCGCCGCCAAACTCTTCACTACCCAGGTAGCCCTTGCCGATGCACTCGTGGCGGTCCTTATGGGCGCCACAGGGGTTCTTCGAATCGTTGATGTGTACGGCACGCAAGCGGTCGATACCCACCACGCGGTCGAACTCGTCGAGTACGCCGTCCAGATCATGGATGATGTCGTAGCCGGCATCGCTCACATGGCAGGTGTCCAGACACACGCCCAGCTTGTCCGATAGCTCTGGACGCCTGGCAGCAGCACCCTCGATAATGCGCGCCGGCTCCTCAAAGCTGCGGCCCACCTCGGTGCCCTTGCCGGCCATGGTCTCGAGCAGTACCGTCGTCTGCTGGCCCTCAAACATCACCCGGCACAGAGTGTCGACGATCATCTGAATGCCGGCGTCGGAGCCCTGCCCCACATGCGCACCGGGGTGAAAGTTGTAATAGTTGCCGGGCAGTGCTTCCAGACGCTGCAAGTCCTCGGCCATGGCCTCCAGGGCAAACTCGCGCGCCCGTTCTTTGGCCGAGCAGGGATTATAGGTATACGGGGCATGAGCCACAAGCGAGCCAAAGTCGTTTTGCTCCATAAGCTCGCGCAGGGCCGCCACGTCATCCATGTCAAGATCTTTCGCCTTGCCGCCGCGCGGGTTGCGCGTAAAGAATGCAAAGGTATTGGCGCCAATGGATAGCGCCGTCTCCCCCATCGCCCGATAGCCCTTCGTCGTCGAAAGATGACACCCAATCGTCAGCATATCCAACTCCCCCTCATCAGTTGCGGTGGAATAGTTCCTGTTTGGCCCCTATTCTGCCGCAAACAGGAACTATCCCACCGCAAGTTATAAAAGGGGCATCAGAGATGCGGGCCACCAAGCACTACGGCTACGGGCGCCGGCGTCATGATCCCCTATGCGTCAGCGCCAAGTCCTAGAGGGCTAGACGGATTGCATCGATTATGCGCGCGCAGCGCTGTGTGGCGGCAAGGGGCATGACGGGACTCTCGAGTTTCCCCGCCCGGATGAGCTGGGTCGCATGCTGGATTTCGCCGTAGAAATCATCGACCTCAAACGGGGCATTTATTTCGAGCATTCGTCCGTCGGAGTACTTCACATGGGCGAGCTCGGGGCGATGGAGGCGCTCGATTTCCAACGAGCCCCGCTCGCAGGCAATCGTTAAGCGGCTTTCATATGCTGCTTTGCCGTCGACCACCATATGAATGGGTATACCGCCGACACTCATGTGGATGTCATCGGCCCAATCCACGCGACCGCCCGATACGTCACGCCAGCGAACTTCACGAGACGAAACATCGCACGCGCCCGCAAGCAGATCCTCAAACCACCCGACCGCATAGCAGCCCATGTCATATAGACAGCCACCCTGCAACGGATCGAGCAGATAACTCGAAGGGGATTCACCATAATCGAGTTTTTGCACGCTTTCGATCGAAACGATACGGCCAAGCTCACCCGACGCAAGCAAGTCCTTCACGCGAGTGCGCATCGGGCAAAACCGATTCTTCATCGCCTCCATAAACAGCACGCCGCGCTCGCGAGAGGCGGAGGCAATCGAGAGAGCCTCTTCTTCATTCAAAACGGCCGGCTTTTCGCACAGCACGGCCTTTCCCGCGCGCAGTGCCCGACAGACCCAATGCGCATGCATGCCATGTGGAAGAGCCAAGTAGATTGCGTCGACATCGGGGTCGGCAATCAGCGCATCATAAGCCGCATCGCCGCTATCGTCAGCCGTGGCATAACTGTGCGCGGCATCAATCGAAAACGCCCTGCAAAACTCCTCAACATGCGAAGGAGTGCGACCGGCGGCAGCCACAAGCCGTGCCCCGTCCACCTCCTTGAGCGACGATGCAAATCGATGCGAAATGCGCCCAGCGCCCAAAACGCCCCAACGAACCTCACGCGAATCATTTCGTAAACCTCGGTCACCCACGATAGCCTCCCATCAGTTGCGGTGAAATAGTTCCTGTTGATGCCTTATTCTGCCGCAAACAGGAACTATTCCACCGCAAGTTATAAAAGGGTCACGAGGAGCGCGTTTTGCCGAAGGCCTTAAGCACTGCCGTCACGGGTCCAGGCTGAAAACGGCGGCGTACGTCGTCGAGACGCTCGGGGATATCGATGTGCTGTGGGCAGTGACGCGCACATTTGCCGCACTTGACGCAATTGCTCACGAGTTTGGGCTCGCTCGTGCGCACCGCACTCGCCGTAAAGTATTGCGACAGCCCCGTAAACCAGCTGTGCGCATAGCTCGCGTTGTAGGCGGCAAAGCAGCCGGGAATGTTGATACCCTTGGGGCATGGCATGCAGTAGCCGCATCCCGTGCAGGGCACGCGGTTCGTTTTCTCAAACTCTTCCAGCACGCGCGCGATGGTATCAAGCTGACCTGTCGTCATCGAGTCCGGCAGCGCACGATTGGCCAGCGCTGCATTCTCATCCACCTGCGCGGTATCGGTCATACCCGAAAGTAACATCGTCACCTGCGGATGGTTCCACACCCACGACAGTCCCCAAGCCACCGGCGTCTGCAGGCGCGGATCACTCGCACCGTCGAGCACGGCGCGAGCCCGTGGCGGCAGCTTGCCCGCTAAACGCCCGCCCAAAAGCGGCTCCATCACAAACACCGCGAGACCCCGCTCAGCAGCAGCCAAGAGCCCCGCCGTTCCCGCCTGATAGCGTTCACCGGCATAGTTGTACTGAATCTGGCAGAAGTCCCAGTCATATGCGTCAAGCATCGTCAGAAAATCCGCCGCGCTGCCGTGATACGAAAAACCGACCTGGCGAATGCGTCCCGCCGCCTTTTGACGCGCGACCCAGTCCTCGATGCCCAACGCCACCACGCGCTCCCACTGTGCAGGCGAGGTGATGTTGTGCATAAGGTAATAGTCGATATGGTCGGTCTGCAGGCGGCGCAGCTGCTCGTCGAAGAACCGATCGAAATCCTCCGTGCATTTGCACGAAGCATGTGGCAGCTTGGTCGCGAGCAAAACCTGGTCGCGCAGGCTCAAACGCTCAAGCGAAGCGCCCACACAAGCTTCGTTGCCGGGATAGAGATAGGCCGTATCCAGGTAGTTAATCCCCTGCTCCACGGCACGGGAAATGATGGCATCGGCTGTCTTCGCATCGGGGTGCCCCGGTGCACCGGGAAACCTCATGCAGCCCAGCCCCAACGCCGAGATACGGTTGCCGCTTTTGGGGTCAACGCGATATTGCACGGCCCCTCCCCTCCCATCGAAGCCCTGACAAGGCGAAACAAAACCCGTCACGTCATCGAAACACATCGGAATCGCAATTGAGAACGTATCGTAACGCAGCAGAAATCGAGCCGTCACGGCACCGCTTTAACATCAGCAAAAAGCCCGATGAAAGGAGCCGGGCATGACCACGCGCGAGGACGCCTACCCCTACCCCGGCGAGCAATACATCCTCTCGGTCGACCGCTATCAGATCGAGGTCATGGACCATCTGGACGAGCTCCCCGCCACGGGCGCCGTCATCTTCTGCACCTTCCCCAAGGTCCGCGATGGCGTCGGATACCCCGCCCGCGTCTTTGCGGTCTGCCCCGCGGCATAAGTTCCCATGCGTTTGTTCTTCTAAATTCCGCCTCCGGTGCACGCTGCACGCCCCAGCGGCATACAATCCATCAGGCGCCCCGCACGCGGGCGCCTTTTTGTGAGGAGATGATTCACATGCAGATCAACAAGGTTGCCTTTATCGGCAAGGGCGGCGTCGGCCTGCTCTACGGCAGCATGATTGCCAAGGCCCTCGGCAATGACGCCGTCGAATACGTTATGGATGACGCCCGTTTTGAGCGTCACGCGGGCGATGCGCTCACCGTCAACGGAAAGCCTTGCGATCTCACGTCCGTCCGCGCCAGCGAGGCAGCGCCCGCCGATCTGGTCATCCTGACGGTCAAGACCACCGGTCTCGACCAAGCACTCAAGACTATGGAGCGTGTCGTGGGACCCAACACGCTCATCGCCTCGCTGTGCAACGGCATTACGAGCGAGCAAAAGATTGCCGAACGCTTTGGCTGGAAGCATACCGTTCTTGGTATCTGCCAGGGCATGGACGCCGTGTTCCTCAACGGCGCGCTCACCTTTACCAATGCGGGCGAGATTCGCTTTGGCGCGGCAGCGGGCACCAAGCCCGCAACCGTTACCGCCATCGACGAGCTCTATACGCGCTGCGGCATCGCCCATACCGTCGAGAGCGATATTGCGCACCGCATGTGGGCCAAACTCATGCTCAACGACGGCATCAACCAGACCTGCATGGCCTACGGCGGGACCTACGGAAGCGCCACGGAGCCGGGCTCCGAGCAGCGCCGCTGTTTTGTCTCCGCCATGCGCGAGACGCTTGCGGTTGCCAACGCCGAGGGCGTTGAGCTGACCGAGGCAGACCTGACGCAAATGGTGCACCTCATCGAGGGAATCGACCCCGCCGGTATGCCCTCGATGGCGCAGGACCGCATCGCACAACGAAAAACCGAAGTCGAGGAGTTCGCGGGCACCATTTGCCGCCTGGCCGCCAAACACGATATCCAAGTGCCGCAAAACGATTGGCTCTACCAGAGGATTCGCGAAATAGAAAGCAGCTGGTAGTGCTCGGCATACTGTAGCCAGCAGATCCAATGGCAAAGCCGCCGCAAGGGGCACTCCCCTCGCGGCGGCTTCCTTTTTCATCTTTGGCCAAAAATCAGCTTCACAACGGTTAGAGCTGCGACTCCGACGCCTGGTCCTCATCGTCGCGACAAAGGACTACACCTGCACTTCCCAGCAGCGCGGCCGCGATCAGCGCGCCGACCACGATAGGAGCAGCCCCGCATGTCCCCTGCATGCCCGCGACGAGCGCGGCCGTGGGACCAAGGCAGCCAAGCATCAACGCGACGGCGGCAACGGCGATATCTCGAGCATTCACAAGACCACTTCCTCCAAGAGAAAGACCTTATTTCTCATGAACTAGTGTGCCCCGCATCCATACGCCCAGCGTACCGCCACGGTAAGGGCTCTGTTAACTCAAACGCATACATAGAACGGACGTCCTTACGTTGCCCTAAAGCTCGGTAAAGACGCCCGTCCGCCAAATATCCGTGATGCAGAAAAATTACCAACCGGTGTAGTAGTCGGTGGTTCCGGCAGCGCAGCCGGAGTCATAGACCTTGCAATCACCCTTGGAGCCCGTAAAGGTCGAGCCCTGGGCCATATCGCCCGCGGCAACAACGTAATAGCCGTCGGAATCGCGCCAGAAGCCCTCAGAATCCTGAGTCCATTCGCCCGTGCGATAGTGATAAAGCACATTGCTGCTGTAATAGGTCTCGCGGCGCCCGTTGTAGTTATTGACACCCGCAGAGCGCGTCAGGCCCGATCCGTTCGCGTAGGACGCGGCAGACGCGTAGGACGGAGTAAAACCGGCGTTGTAGTACGAAGCCTGGGTGGCCTCGGCAGCCTCCGCCTCGGCGGCGGCCGCCTCGAGCGCTTCGCGCTTGGCATCCTCAAGCGCGGTGCGCAGCTCATCGAGCTCGGTCGACTTGGCGTCGACCTCCCCCATCGTCAACAGGCTGCCCGCACCGTCGATGCAACCCTGCAACACAGCGCGCTCGTCATCGGTAGCATAGTCGCCATACATATTCATAATGATCTGAGCGCGCATCTCCAGGGAATCGCGCTTGGCCTCCATCGAGGCGTTCCACTCCTGCATGGAACCATAACCATCGCCGCGATAGTCAACGGGCTGTACCAGCGTCGTCTCGGACGGCGTAGATCCAACCGTATCGGACAATGTTGCGGCGTGGGCATCAGTTGCACCGGCGCCCGCCAAAAGTGCCACGGTCAGAGCGGCGGAAAGGGCGGCGGCTTTCGGTTTTCGTGAATCGATCCTCATGTAGCTGGAAACCTCCGTAGTGCGTTTTTGCTGCGTTTGAGCTGCGTGTGATTCGATTGCGCTGCATAGTACCCCGAGCAAATCGCGACCTGCGGTTTTACTCAAAAGGCGCACGTCAATTGCGTAAAACTCACATCCTCTCAACAGGAGTTTTCCACAACTCGAATGCATAAAGCGTGTCAAAAACCCTGTTTTTGCACCCGCTCTATGCAAAAAAGGCGCCTGTGCAACCATTGTTCGCACAGGCGCCTTGAGCAGGCATTTTATGCAGTTATACCTATCGAGTCGCAAGGGGTCCTTGCACAAGTCGCCCTACTCGTCCAGCGCGGCGAAGGCCTGCTTCAGGTCCCAAATGATATCCTCGGCGTACTCGGTACCGATGGAAAGACGGATCGTGGAGGGTGTGATGTTCTGCTCGGCGAGCTCCTCGGCAGACAGCTGGGAGTGCGTGGTGGTAGCCGGGTGCACGACGAGCGACTTGACGTCGGCCACGTTGGCGAGCAGCGAGAACACCTGCAGATGATCGATGAACTTCCAAGCTGCC
Source organism: uncultured Collinsella sp. (assembly GCA_902493515.1). GTDB lineage: Bacteria > Actinomycetota > Coriobacteriia > Coriobacteriales > Coriobacteriaceae > Collinsella. The sequence continues at coordinate 26,472 of CABUPE010000015.1, read as the reverse complement.
TCCTGGCCACCCTTAATCTCAAAGGTAAAGATCGAGGCACCGCCGTTGGGGAAGTACTTCTGATAGAGCTCATGATCGGGGTGCTCAGGCAGGCTCGGGTGGTTCACCTTGGCGACGTGGCTGTCACCAGCCAGAAACTCAACGACCTTCTTGGTGTTCTCGACATGACGGTCAACGCGCAGCGACAGAGTCTCGGTGCCCTGGAGCAGGACCCAGGCGTTGAACGGGCTGATGCAGGCGCCCTCGTCACGCAGCAGGATAGCGCGGACATAGGTTGCGAAGGCGGCGGGACCGGCAGCCTCGGCAAACGAAACACCGTGGTAGGAGGGGTTGGGCTCAGCGATCTGGGCGTACTTGCCACTCGCCTTCCAATCGAAGTTACCGCCGTCGACGATCACACCGCCCAGCGAGGTGCCGTGGCCGCCGATGAACTTGGTTGCGGAGTGAACGACGATGTTGGCACCATGCTCCAGTGGACGGAACAGATACGGGGTGCCGAAGGTGTTGTCGACGACAACCGGCAGACCGTGCTTCTTGGCGATCTCGGAGATGGCGTCGATGTTGGGGATGTCGGAGTTGGGGTTGCCGAGCGTCTCGAGATAGATGACCGTGGTGTTGTCCTTGATGGCCCCCTCGACCTCTTCCAGGTTATGGGCATCGACGAAGGTGGTCTCGACGCCAAACTGGGAGAGCGTATGCTCCAGCAAGTTGTAGGAGCCACCGTAGATAGTCTTCTGGGCAACCACATGGTCACCGGCCTGGGCAAGGGCCTGCAGGGTATAGGTGATGGCAGCAGCACCGGAGGCGACGGCAAGACCTGCCACGCCACCCTCGAGCGCGGCGATACGATCCTCGAAGACGCCCTGGGTGGAGTTGGTCAGACGGCCGTAGATGTTTCCGGCGTCGGCAAGACCAAAGCGGTCGGCGGCGTGCTGGGAGTTGCGGAACACATAGCTCGTGGTCTGGTAGATAGGCACGGCACGGGAGTCGGATGCAGGATCGGCACTCTCCTGGCCAACGTGCAGCTGCAGGGTATCGAAACCAAAGGTGTGCTCGGGGTTGTTGATGAACTGGCTCATGATGATCTCCTTGATCGAACAAAAGTAAATAAAAAGAGAGAAGTAAGTCGCTGTCTCCTGATCACGCCGACGGGCGCAAACAGGAGCCCGGCATTCGTCTTGGTAAGCAATTCATATGCAGGCCTCCTTTCGCATCCCGGTTCCGTGGTTGGCTTAATTACCTACCGCCTTTGTGTGTTTTGAATAGTACGGGCATTGTTCCCCTCGGTCAATCACTTAAAAGCGCTAACTTGTTATCTGTTTTATAGATAACTATCGAAAGGACGGGCGCCGATGACCCTCCAGCAGCTTCGCTTTTTGATCGCCGTGGCAGAGTCCGGTTCGATCAACGCCGCAGCTCAGCGCCTCTATACCGCTCAGTCCAACATCTCAAACGCCGTCAAAAGCCTGGGGCAGGAACTCCACCTGGAGATCTTTACGCGCTCCAGCCGCGGCGTCACGCTCACCAACGACGGCACCGAGCTTTTGGGCTATGCGCGCCAGGTCGTAGAGCAGGCCGATATGCTCGAGGCCCGCTACGAGGACGGCGGCACCCCGCAAGCCCGCCTCGCCATTTCCGCCCAGCACTACGCCTTTTCGGTCGAGGCCTTTGTCAACGTAGTCGAGCGCTGCCGCGACAGCAAGTTCGAGTTCATCATGCGCGAGACCACCACATCGCAGATCATCGATGACGTCCGCGCATTTCGCAGCGACATCGGCATCCTCTATCTGGACGACTTTAACGCCCGCGTTCTGCAGAAGGCTTTTGCCGATGCGCGCGCGAGCTTCCATCCCCTATTCGACGCGACGGTCCACGTCTTCGTTAGCGAGCGCCACCCGCTTGCCCGCCGCCCGCAGCTGTCCCTTGCCGACCTCACACCATATACGCGCTACAGCTTTGAGCAAGGCACCTCGAACTCCTTCTATTACGCCGAGGAACCTTTTAGCTATATCCCTTGCGACCGCAACATACGAATCTCGGACCGCGGAACACTTACTAACTTACTTATCACGTCGAACGGCTACACCCTGTCGACCGGTGTCCTCTCCAATGAAATGCAATGGGGTATGGCATCGATCCCGTTAGCAGACGCCCCAACGATGCACGTAGGCTATATCATGCACGACGAGCGCAAGCCCTCTCCCCTCTTGCAGCAATACCTCGACGAGCTCAACCGCATCATCCATGCCAACTAACTGTCGGAAGACGGGGTAGAAATCGTAGATTGCTAGCCCCCGGCGGGCATGGCGCTACAATGGTCACTCACACGAAACGTACCCAACGAAAGGAAGCCCGTGAAGGTCATCATCTATACCGACGGCTCGGCCCGATCAAATCCGGGACGCGGCGGCTACGGCGCCGTGCTCAAATACACCAACCCCGCCGGCAAGACCTTCACCTCCGAGCTTTCGCGCGGCTACGCCAAGACCACCAACAACCGCATGGAGCTCATGGCGGTCATCGTGGCGCTCGAGGCACTTAACCGCCCCTGCGAGGTCGAGGTCCATTCCGATTCGCAGTACGTCGTCAACGCCTTCAACAAGCACTGGATCGACGGCTGGAAAAAGCGCGGATGGAAAACCGCCAACAAGCAGCCCGTCAAGAACCGCGACCTGTGGGAGCGCCTACTCACCGCCAAAAGCAAGCACAAGGTTGAGTTCATCTGGGTTAAGGGTCACGCCGGCCACGAGCTCAACGAGCGCTGCGATGAGCTCGCCACCACGGCGGCCGACGGCAGCAACCTCGATATCGATACCGGCTTTAACGAGAGCGACCTGTAATAGCGTTTTCGCGCAGCTTTATATCCCCACGCGCTACACTCATCCTGTAGACCAAACAACGCAAGGGGGACGTATGCTGCGCATCGCGACCATCGGCACATCCATGATTACCGACGACTTTATCCAGGTCGTCAACGCCAACGACCAAGCCGCGTTTGTGGGCACGCTCTCGCGCGATGCCGAGCGCGGCGCCGCCTTTACCGCCGAACACGGCGGCGAGCGTAACTTCACCGCACTTGACGAGCTTGCGTCCGCCGACGACGTCGACGCCGTCTACATCGGCAGCCCCAATGCGCTCCACTACGAGCAGGCCCTTGCCTGCATCGCCGGTGGCAAGCACGTCATCGTCGAGAAACCCTTCTGCGCCACCGAAGCGCAGGCGCTGGAAGTCTTCCGCGCTGCCGAGGCAGCAGGTGTCGTGGCCCTCGAGGCCATGCGTCCCCTCCACGATCCCGCCTTCCACGCCATCGAGGACGCCCTGGGCGAGATCGCCCCCATCCGCCGCGCCTCATTGCGCTTTGGCAAGTATTCCTCGCGCTACAACGAGATTCTCGCGGGACGCGCCACCAATATCTTCGACTGCAATATGGCATCGGGTTCCCTCATGGACATTGGCGTCTATACCGTCGAGCCCATGGTCGAGATCTTTGGCATGCCCTCCGGTCTTACGAGCATGACTACCCTGCTCGATCCCACCACGCGACAGCTCACGCACGGCCCCATCGACGGCTGCGGTTCCATCCTCGCCAGCTACGGCGGTGGCCGCATCTCCGTCGAGCTCGCGCACTCCAAAATTACGAATGACCTGCTGCCCTCGCAGATCGAAGGCGAGCGTGGCACTATCCAGATCGACCATCTGTCCACGCCCCGCAACGTCCGCATCGACTATCGCGGCGATGTCGTACGCGGCTCAGCGACCGAGGCACCGCGCGAACAGGGCGAGAACGGCCGCGTGCTCGACCTGCCCAAATCGAGCAACACTATGGAATACGAACTCACAGACTTTATCACCGCCATCGATGGCATCGATAACGTTAAGGAAGAGATTTGGGAGACCCCGGCGGGACGCCACGAGCTTGGCCACTACCGCGATGTCACGCTCGTCTCGCTGCGCATCATGGATGCCGTGCGCCAGCAGGCCGGCATTATCTTCCCGGCCGACGCAGGCAAGCAGGCATAGCGATGGGTCTCTTCGATACGTTCTTCTCCAGCGTCACCGGCGGCAGTCGAGAACCCCAAAAACCATCAAACGTCGAGCTCGAGCTGCGCCGCAGACTTACTGTGCTCGCAAGCGACAAGGCCACTCTAGACACTCCCCTGCGCTATTTCCTGCGCTGGGCGGGGCAAGTCCAAGGCGTTGGCTTTCGCTTTACCAACGCCAACCTCGCGCAGGTACGCTCCCTCACCGGCTGGGTGCGTAATATGGAAGACGGCTCAGTCGAGATGGAGATACAGGGAGCTCCGGCAAACGTCCTATCTCATCTCGAGGCGCTTCATGCCTCCTACGAGCGCATGGGAACACGTTTTCGCCTCGTAGATGCCCAGGCCCGAGCCCCACTTGCCAATGAAGACGGTTTCACACCTCGTTATTAGTATTGTGTGCTAAATACGGTATCATTTACCTACGACCGTTGATAGAAAAGAGGCGAGGCGCATGGCGGTGCAAAGAAGGAATACCAGGCAGCGAAAGCTGGTTCTTGACGCCGTGCGCCAAAGCTATAACCATCCCACCGCCGACGAAATCTACAACGTCGTGCGCGCGCAGGATGACAAAATCAGCCGCGGTACGGTCTACCGCAACCTCAATCTCTTGGCCGACGCCGGCGAGATCCTCTCCATCAAGACGCCGGGCGGCAGCCGCTTCGATCGCACGATCGAGCCGCATGCGCATATCATCTGCACCTCGTGCAGCCGCGTCATCGACGTACCGCTCCCCTTCGATGCCCAGCTCGACGCCAAGGCGTCCGAGCAAATCGGCTGGCACGTCACGTCGCACTACACCATCTTCGAGGGTCTCTGCCCCGACTGCCGGTAGCCCTTAGTGGCATGCCCGCAAATCTACTTGCCCATCCGCTACAGCAAACAGCACATTTCTAGGCATGTCCCGAAAACCTACTCGGCGAGCAGGCGGCGCAGTTCTTCTTCGACCGTGCGCACGTAGCGGACGCGGTCGTTAATGCCACGCATAGAGGGGTTGCAGCTCTCCATCAGATAGGGATGGCCCACGACGTTGAGCATGTCGCGATCGTTCTCATTGTCGCCAAACGCCATCATCTCATCGGGCGAAATACCCAGGGCACGACCGTAATCGGCAAGCGCGGAGCCCTTGCCCGAACCGAAACCGATAAAGTCCGTCCATTCGGTTCCCGACGTCATCACGTCGACACGGTCGCCAAAGAGGCGCTCAAAATGCTCCAGCGCGGCCGGCTGATCCACCTCGGGCGTCTGGAAGGCAATCTTAATGACGTCCTCGTCGATGTCCTCGGGACGGTCGACCACCGCCACATCGCAGTGGACCTCATAGCGCAAATGGTCGACGAACGCATCATTGCCGCTCATGGTGTAGAGGTGCCCCTCACACGAAAGGGTCACGTCGGCATGGGGATACGCAACCACGGCATTCGCGATATCCATAGCAAGGCTACGCTCCATGGAACGCTTGACAACGGCACGCTCCTCACTCATCACCAGGGCTCCGTTTTCGCATACATAGGCGAGCTCATCGGCCACCGGGGCAAACAGGTAGCGCAAGCTCGCATATTGACGGCCACTCGCCGGCATAAACACGATACCGCGACGATGCAGCTCATCGATAAGCTCAAAGGCCTCGGAACGCGGCTCGCGCTCCCCCGGATGCAGCAACGTGCCGTCCAAATCGCATGCAATCAGCTTGATTCCCTCAAGACCCATATGCTTCCCCCAAAGCCTCTCATCAACAGCAAGACGGACTTTGAATGGCAATCCCTCAAAGCCCGTCTTGCGCATACGCGCGCTTAGCCGCGCGTCTTTTTTACGATGGTAAAGTCGGGAGCCATGCTCACGACGACCTCCGCCGCACTCGACGCAAAGCGCCGGTCCGCATCGAGCTCGCTTGTGACCACCGAGAGCCGAACACCCTCGACACCCCGGAGCATGCGGCCCAAAACAGGCTGCACCGGCGTATACATGCGCACGGTATGCTCGTCCGAGTCGCCTCGGAAGAGCGGCGCATGCATGTTGCCGATCTCCCAGCACGCATGCGCGAGCGCAATCGGATCCATGCGGTCGACCTCGACCAAATAAACCTCGGCGCTGCGCAGGCGCACGACAACCGCCACGGGCACCACGCCCGAACGGTCAATGGCGAGCACGTCGCCATCGGCAAGACGACCGCCGTCGGCAGCATCCAGCCGAACATCGACCGTGCGCCCCAGCTCCGTCACGCCCACAAACGCGCATACATCAGCCTGGTCCCAATCGAGCAGTAGCTCGTCAACTTCAAAGACGCCGCCCAACTTCCGGCGAAGCAGAAGTTCATAGGACGGATCGTTGAGATTTCCCAAACATGTCGTTGAAACCAAGCGTTCAGGCATGCTCTAGCCCTCGACCTCGACGAGCTCGATATCAAAGTTGAGGTCCTTGCCGGCAAGCTCGTGGTTGGCATCGAGCGTCACGGCCTCGGGCGTCACGTCAATGACGACGGCGGGGACAGGCATGCCGCTCGGCGTGGACAGGAAGAGCTTCATGCCCTTCTCAATCTGCTCGATGTTGGGAACCTGCTCGGCCGGGAAGGTCAGGACCATCTCGGGATTGTGCTCGCCGTAGGCATCGGCAGCAGGAATGTGCACGGTCTTCTTCTCGCCCACCTGCATGTCGACAACAGCGGCGTCGAAGCCCTTGATCATCTGACCGGCGCCGCAGGTGAACTCCAGCGGCTCGCCGCGATCGTAGGAGCTATCGAACTGCGTGCCGTCATCGAGCGTGCCGCGATAATGGGTCTTGACCTTCTTGCCCTGGTTGGACATGGCAACCTCCGTGATAAGGGCGGCGCACAACGCGGGCCGCCGTGAACATATGGCGCTAACTATACCCTAGTCATACAATTCAATGACAGTTTGCAAAGAAACGCTGCAACCGGAGGAACCATGGCATATCCCGTATTTGACCTACACTGCGACACCGCCGACCGCATCGGCTGGGCCACGCTCGATCTCGACCTGCGCTTTACCGCCGGCACCGACGGTTATTTCCCCGGCGACGAAACGCATCCGCAAGATTTCGACCTCATCGAGGGCAACGCCTGCGCCATCTCGCTCGCAAAGATCGGCAACACGCCATGGGCACAGTGCTTCGCCACGTTTGTCCCCGACGAGATTCCCACCGCCCACGCCGCGCGCTTCCAGGCGCAGATCATGGCGCATATGAGCGGCCAGGCAATGCTCAACCACGACCGCATGGTCAACGTGCGCAGCGCCGCAGACATTCGCCCCGCGCTCAAAGACGGCAAGGTCGCCTGCATCCACACCATCGAAAACGCCACGTTCTTTGCCGAGGACCCCGCGCTGATCGAGGTGCTCAAGAGCTTGGGCGTACTCATGTCATCGCTCAGCTGGAATGCGCAGGGACCGCTCGCGAGCGGCCACGACACCCACGCCGGCCTCACCGCCGCCGGCATCGAGGCACTTACGCAGATGGAGCACGCCGGCATGGTACTCGACGTCTCCCACCTCAACGATGAGTGCTTTGACGAGGTCGCCGCCCGTGCCACGCGTCCCTTCGTCGCCAGCCACTCCAACTCCCGTGCGGTTTGCGGCGTCAAACGCAACCTTACCGACGACCAGTTCCGCACCATTCGCGACATGGGCGGTATCGTCGGCCTCAACTACTGCAGCGAGTTCCTTTCCAACGACGCAACCGACAAGACCGCCGCAGACGTCACCTTCGACCAGCTGGCGGCACATATCGAGCACTGGCTCGACCTGGGCGGCGAGAACGTCATCGCGCTCGGCGGCGACTGGGACGGTGCCACGGTGCCCGCTTTCCTCTCCGATGCCAGCAAGATGCCCGAGTTCCAGAACATGCTCTCCAAGCATTTTGGCAAGACCGTGATGCAAAAGCTCTGCAGCGACAACGCGCTTGCCTTCTTTGAGCGTTATTAATTTCACACCCCTTGAGCGGGCCGGCATGCCGAACGGTCGACATGCCGGCCCGTCCCCAATCTGAAGGATCACTTTTGACGCAGCAGTTTACGATTTCCGTATCCCGACCGGATGGGACGCCCATCCCCGTCGTCGTTACCAAAAAGCTCGTCAAAAACTTCAACCTACGCGTCACATCGAGCGGTGAGGTCCACGCCAGCGCACCGCTCGACGCCAGCCGCGAGCGTATCGAAGCGTTTGTGAAGCGCAACAGCGCCTGGATTATCAGCCGACTTGCCCAGCGCGAGCAACGTCAGGCAACGGCGCGAGAGCCGCTCAGCCCCTCGTCCATCATTGCACTTTGGGGCAAGCCCATAACGGTACAAGATGCGCTCGACCACAACTTTGCATCACCCGCACCGCGGCCCAAGCAGGCCACCTTCGCAAGTTTTATGGGTGCCGACAAATCGGACGAACGCCCACAAGCCGAGCGGCGCGCAATCCTCGACGGCCTGACGTCCGATGAGCTCCAGACCCGCATCGACCAGCTCTATGCATCCGAGGTCACCACGGCGCTGCGCGATATGGTGCACGCGTACGAGATCGCAATGGGCGTCACCGTGGCCCGCGTTTCCGTACGTAGCATGAAAACGCGTTGGGGCTCATGCACGCCCAAATCCGGTGCCGTTCGCATCGCACGAGAACTTGCCGCTTACCCCGTCGAATGCCTCGACATGGTTGTCGCCCACGAGCTCGTCCACTTGCTCGAGCCAAGCCACAATCATCGGTTTCACACCCTGCTCGACACGTACTGCCCCAACAATAGAGCGCTGTCGCAGCGTCTCAAGCAGCCACCCATAGAGTCGTATTAGAACCGGTTAGCGCACGCGCTCGATCTCGACGCCGCAGCTTGCCAGAGGCAGGCCAACAGGAGCCCACGGCTTATCGAGCTTTATGCGCACACCAAGCAGCGAGGGATAACGGCGCAGCAGCATCTGGGCTGTCCCCTCGGCTGCCGCCTCGATGAGCTTAAACGTATGCTCGCGCAGATAGCCATCGACATCGTGGCACACCGAGCCGTAGTCAATCGAGGCATCCAGGTTATCGTGCTCCCCCGCCGCGCGCAGGTCGGCATAGAGCACCAGAGAAACGATGAACTTCTGACCCAGCGCATTCTCCTCGGGATACACGCCATGGTTGGCAAAAACCTCAAGGCCGTCAATGACAATGCGGTCGGCATGGCGCAGATCGTCATAGCTCACGTGAGGCACCGCCGTTGCGGTGGCTATTTCGTCCCTTCCACGGCGGGCGAGCTCAGCACCTTCAGTCTTGGTTGCATTCTCGGGCAGCTTCTTGTTACTCAACGCGATCGTCTCCTTCGTTTAGAACCCCGACCGCGCAAACTAACTACACGCGAATCGACAGGTTCTTTTTATCATCGCTCCAGTTGCAAGCGTTGCGCGCGGGGCATGCAAAGCAGGCACGCGACGCTTTGTCGGCTGCATAGAGCAGACGCTCAAGCGGTTGGCTGTTCACGCGCAGCTTTCGATGGCCCAGAATGGCCGTCTTAATGGCTGCGGCATCGGCCGGCTCAAACGCCACGTCATCGGGCATGCCGCCGAGAATCGCATCAGCGACGCGTTCGCTTGCAACATCATGGGATATACCCGATTCATACTGTTCATCTTTGCCGATATCGTGAAGAAGTGCCGTGGTGTAGATGACCTCGCGGTCAAATTCGAGCTGCTCCTCGAGATTCTTGATCCACATAATGCGAGCGACATCGAGCAGATGATCAATACCGTGGCGGCAGAAGATGCGCCCCGATTCCAACTGTACGATGTTGCCCAGGTGCCGCCGGAACAGGCCGTTGGCACAGATGTAATCGATACGAGGCATGACGCCAAAAGGCGCCAGGCCCGAAGCCATAAAACCGCGACGCGGCGTTCCCTCGTCAGTATTCGATGCAAAGTCGTTAACGACTCTCATGGTTAGCGGCCCAGCATCCTAAAGAAACGCTCCTCGAGCGCGGGATCGGTCTCAAAGACGCCGCGGCGAGCAAGCGTCACGGTCTTGGTGCCGGGCTTTTGCACGCCACGCATCGTCATGCACATATGCTCGGCCTCCATCAACACAATCGCTCCCTGGGGAGCGAGATAATCCATGAGGGCATCGGCAACCTGTGCGCACAGTTGCTCCTGCAGCTGAAGACGGCGGGCATAGACTTCAACCGTGCGAGCGAGCTTAGACAGACCCGCCACGCGACCGTTAGGGATATAGCCGATCGCAGCCTTGCCATAAAACGGCAGCAGATGGTGCTCGCACAGCGAGTAAAACGTGATGTCGCGCTCGATAACCAAGTCGTTCGAGGCGACGGCAAAAGTTTTGGACAGGTGCTCCTCGGCACTCTGGTCCATACCGCCGGCGATCTCACCATACATACGGGCAACGCGCGCCGGGGTCTCCAGCAGGCCCTCACGAGTTGGGTCCTCGCCTATGCCCTCAAGCAACAGCTTAATGGCGGCCTCGACTTTTTCCTGATCGACCATCTGGGCCTCACTTTTCCGATTTTGCGTTCGCGCTATGGTACCACGCCCTCCGGCATCGGCCACAAGCTACATAGTATGGGTCGAATAGACCGGATCATCACGCCAAAGTTCAACCGCATCACAAAGCGCAACGCCCTCGCGCTCAGCACGGGCGCGCGTAGCGTTCATATCGATCACGCGCTGATTGCTCGAGCCTCTGAAGCGCAACGAGATATCGTACAAATCCTGAACGAACGGACCGTCCACCAACATATCGAGGCAGGTAAGGATACGGTCCGTGACCTCGGTATGGTGGCAACCGCCCGGCATAAGCTCCTCGAGCACATCGCCGGTAAAGCACCAAATGGTCTTGCCCGACCCCGATGGATAGGCCGCACGCACGCGTTCGATAAAGTCGACAAGCCCCGCTTGATTCTCAGGTTCCATAGGCTCGCCGCCCAAAATCGTCAGACCATCGATAAAGGGATGATCGAGACTCTCGATAATTTTGTCCTCGACGGCGCTATCGAACGGCTCGCCAGCGGCAAAGTCCCACGCGACAGAGTTAAAACAATTCTTGCACCCACGACGGCACCCGCTCACAAACAGAGAAGTACGAACGCCTTCTCCATCAGCGATGTCGAAATACTTAATGTTCGCGTAGTTCATAGGTAACTCTCCTGAGAGGCCGGGACATATCATCCCGTCCTCAAACATTCTCGGCCTTCGGCCTGCGAAACTGCGGGCGGGACGATATGTCCCGGCCTCATGCAAAGGGTAACTCAATGAACAAAGCGAACATCGAGTATAGGGTTCGAGGTCCAATAATAACTTTGTTGCAGCTCAACCGCCATCGCAAGTAAATCGCAGCTGCAGCTCAAATTATTTCCGCTAAGAACTTCGAGGAGTGAGCAGACCGCATGCTGCATCTCAGCTACGTCAACTTGGCTGCCCCGTAGCGAGGCCCCGGACCTTTACTCGATATGAGTTCCGCACGAACAGGAGGCGCCAGTGGCGCCTCCGTCGTGAGCCAGGACTGTCCGAAATAGCGAGTAAAGGTCCGGGGCCTCGCTACGGGGCAGCCTGGGATAGTTATTAGAGATGCAGCACGCGGTCGCGGATCTCCTCGGTTCGACCCTGGTTCCAGAATTGGGTACCGATGTAGCCGCACGTACGACGAGCGACGTTCATCTTCTCCTGGTCGCGGTTGCCGCAATTGGGGCACTCCCACACCAGCTTGCCATCGTCCTCGACAATCTTGATCTCGCCATCGTAGCCGCACACCTGGCAGTAGTCGCTCTTGGTGTTGAGCTCGGCGTACATGATGTTGTCGTAGATGTACTGCATCACGCGAATGACAGCCTTGAGGTTGTCCTGCATGTTGGGAACCTCAACGTAGGAGATAGCACCGCCCGGCGAAAGCTGCTGGAACATGCCCTCAAACTTAAGCTTGTCGAAGGCATCGATCTCCTCGGAAACGTGGACATGATAGCTGTTAGTAATGTAGCCCTTGTCCGTCACGCCCGGGATAATGCCAAAACGGCGCTGCAGGCACTTGGCGAACTTGTAGGTCGTCGACTCCAACGGCGTGCCGTACAGCGAGAAGTCGATATCGCTTTCGGCCTTCCACTCGGCGCACTTGTCGTTCATGCGCTGCATGACGGCCATGGCAAACGGCGTGCCTTCCTTCTCGGTGTGGCTGTGGCCCGTCATGTACTTGACGCATTCATACAGGCCGGCATAGCCCAGGCTGATGGTGGAGTATCCGCCCACGAGCAGCTTGTCGATCGTCTCGCCCTTCTTCAGACGAGCGAGGGCGCCGTACTGCCACAGAATCGGTGCGGCGTCAGAAAGCGTACCCATCAGGCGCTCATGACGGCACAGCAGGGCACGGTGGCACAGCTCAAGGCGCTCATCGAAGATCTTCCAGAACTTGTCCATATCCTGGTGCGAGCTCAGTGCGACATCAGGCAGGTTGATGGTCACAACGCCCTGGTTAAAGCGACCATAGTACTTGGGCTTGTTCGGGTCGTAGTTCAGCGCGTTGGCAACATTGTTAAAGCCGTTGCCCGAACGGTCGGGCGTCAGGAAGCTGCGGCAACCCATGCAGGTGTAGCAGTCGCCGTTGCCGGCGGTCTCGCCCTTCGACAGCTTGAGCTCGCGCATCTTCTTCTCGGAGATGTAATCGGGCACCATGCGCTTGGCGGTGCACTTGGCAGCCAGCTGGGTCAGGTAGAAGTACGGGGAATCCTCGTGAACGTTATCGTCCTCGAGTACATAAATAAGCTTGGGGAATGCCGGGGTAATCCAAACGCCGGCCTCGTTCTTAACGCCCTCGTAGCGCTGGCGAAGCGTCTCCTCCACGATCATGGCAAGGTCGTGCTTCTCCTGGGGCGTACGGGCCTCGTTAAGATACATAAAGACCGTCACGAACGGCGCCTGGCCATTCGTGGTCATAAGGGTCACGACCTGATACTGAATCGTCTGGACGCCGCGACGAATCTCATCGCGCAGACGGTCCTCAACGACTTCGCGAACCTTCTCGGCAGACGCAGAGACGCCAAGCTCATCGAGCTCGCGGGCAACCTCGCCGCGAATCTTCTGACGGCTCACCTCAACAAAGGGGGCAAGATGGGTCAGCGAGATAGACTGGCCGCCGTACTGGGAGGAAGCAACCTGGGCGATAATCTGCGTCGCGATGTTGCAGGCAGTCGAGAAGCTGTGCGGCTTCTCGATCAGCGTGCCCGAGATAACAGTACCGTTCTGGAGCATATCCTCCAGGTTCACCAGGTCGCAGTTATGCATGTGCTGGGCAAAGTAGTCCGAATCATGGAAGTGAATCAGGCCCTCATTGTGAGCATCCACAATCTCCTGGGGCAGCAGCACGCGCTGGGTCAGGTCCTTGGAGATCTCGCCGGCCATATAGTCGCGCTGAACGGAGTTGACGGTCGGGTTCTTGTTGGAGTTCTCCTGCTTGACCTCTTCGTTGTTGCACTCGATCAGCGACAGAATCTTGTCGTCGGTCGTGTTCTTCTGGCGCTTCAGGCTCTGAACATAGCGATAGATGATGTAATGGCGAGCGACCTCGTAGCAGTCGAGACGCATGATCTCGTCCTCGACCAGATCCTGGATCTCCTCGACCGACACGGTGTGACCCGCGTTCTCGCATGCCTCGGCGACGTTTTGTGCCGCGTAAACCACCTGGCGGTCGGTTAGACGAGAGCTCTCCTCGACCTCCAAGTTGGCGGCGCGAATCGCATTGACGATCTTATCGATGTCAAAGACAACCTCGGTGCCGCTGCGCTTGATGATCTTCATCCTCTTGCCTCTTTCGCGTCGTAGCCTCATTGCGCTTCAGAGCCAAACGATGCCCGGCAGGGCTTGCCCCTGTCTTGCGGCGCCGTCGCGCAATCTGTGTTCTCGATAAACTATAGGTCCTCATGCGGACATTCCTCGCGGCCGATCAAGCGGCTCAAAGGCGTGTCCAAATGGGGTGAATAAGGTCCTCGTTCTCTGTCCGCCATCTATCATACGACAAAGACGCATCTATATCCTGTATTCTTTTTTTAGGTCAAACACAACATATAGTGTTTCAGCAGGTCAAAGCAATTGGTCATTTTGCAGACGCATTATAAATGAGGGGTTCTTGGCGAGTCGGTAAAACGTTACCAACACGGCTACCTGCATGGCAGTTATAAAACCCCCTTAGTCAAGCCGCTGACAAATCCTACTAAAACCAAGCCACTCACGCCAAAAGAATCCAAAAGATTATGCTTGACCAACATGTTGCGGTCGAATGCCGGCGGACGGAGCGACGGGACTGCAAACGCTCGGAAGACTGTAGCCCCGGCACCCCGTCCGCCGGCATTCGATAGGCGAGGAGCTATTACTTCTCTTCGCGAGCTATCAAGCCATTGATAGAAAGAGGGCCGCCGGCATATGTCGGCGGCCCCGATAAAACATGATGGGCGGCAAAGCAACTACTCGAGCGGTTACTCCGCCTCGCCGCTGGCCGCCATCTTCTCGGCCTCGGCAAGCTGGGCCGGAGTGAGCTTGCGATACTTAATGGCGCCAAAGACGACACAAGCCGCACAGACGATTATGCCGGCGATGAACTTCTGGTCAATCGTTGCACCAAACGGCGACGTCACGGCCTCAACCACAATGGGAGACAGTGCCATGCCAAAGTTGATGCCCGCCATGCCAATGGCGAGGTTAAACGCACGTCCCTCGGGAGCAGAGTTGCCGGCGGCAAAATTGCCCTCCAGCGGCACGTAGGTCTCCTTGCCCAGCGCAACGACAAAGCCCGCAACGCACAGCACCATAAAGGCGGGCGCAACCAGCGTCAGGCCCAGGCCAACGAGCGTCACGCCCCACGCGATCGGCATCGACAGGTTCTTGAACTTGGCAAACAGCGGGCCCACTAAAAGGCCAGCCGCAATGCCGGCGACCGTCATGACGGTCGAAGCGAGGCCAGCCTCAACAGTGCCGCCAAAGCCGCGACCCACGACAAGCAGCGAGACATTGGAGCTAAAGAGCTGGAACGTGAGTACGAACACAAAGCTCATGACCGTGATAATTGCGACCTCTTTGGGCATGTTGGCAAACACGTTGACCTTACGCCTGGGCTCAAGATGACCCTCGGGCAGGCAGACGGCCTCAATGACGATAAACACGATCATGATGAAGTACGCCGCATAGCTGTGGAACCACTCGGCAGAACCCAAGATGCCGGAAACCATCGTCCAGATAATGCCACCCAGTGCAACAAAGGTTGAGTAGATGCCCATGACAAACGAACGCTGCTTGCCACCGAAATAGTCGGCGATCAGAGCGTCGGTCGAGTTCTGCACGGCGCCAAGGCCAAGACCCATCACAGCAGAGGCCGCAAGAACCTGGGCAAGCGAATCGTGGAACACCAGCACCGAGGCGCCGGCGAGCATCACGATAACGTGGCCGACAAGCGTCGTCTTCTTCTTGGATACACGCGAGGCGAGCTGGGAAGACACGAGCATGGCGGACACAGCCATCATGAGCGGAATGATGCCGATGATCATCTGGACGGCAGCGATGTTCTCATTGGGAAACGCCGCCGCAACAGAGGCCACGATGGGGACGGGCACCAACATGCCCATAATGCACATGGCGGCAGCATAAATGCCCACCAGGTACTTGATCTTGGTTTTATCCATGATCCATCCTTACACTTAGAAAAAGGGTCGGAGCGGCCGGACGTCACCATCGGCCGCCCCAAACACAGCACTATCAGTCATTAAAACCAGTGAACACGGGCTCTCCGCTGTACACGAGCGCTTCCTCGACACCATCGAGCACGCGGCAGGCGCCAGACGCCATCGCCTCGAGCTCAAACTCGCCGGGATAAGCCGACACGGGGGCGATCCAAGAGCAGCATTCCTCAATCGAGGCAACGAGCTCCTTGCTGTGGACCATGCCGCCTCCGAGCAAGATACCGTCGACATCGCCCTTCAGCACACATGCCATCTCGCCAATCCACTTGCAGATTTGGTAGACCATTGCATCCCAGGCGCGAGCTGCGGCCTTATCTCCCGCTGCAGCACGTTCGCACACCTCGATGGCATCGGAGGTACCCAAAAGGTCAACGAAGCCGCCAGTCTTCATGCAATGGGCGCGGGCGACATCAAGACCGTGCTCCGCGGTGTACTTTGCGACCTCGATCGCGGGAACCGATCCGCAGCGCGTCGGCGCCATGGGGCCTTCGCCGCCAACGATGTCGTTGCCGTCGACCATCTTGCCCTTAAGGTGGGCAGAAATCGAAATGCCACCGCCGATATGACAGACAATAAAGTTGCACTCGTCGTATGCGCGACCGAGCTTTGCCGCATGGCGGATGGCGGTCTCTTTGAGATTAAGGGCGTGCAGGTGCGCGTTTCGATACACGCCCTTAATGCCCGTCATGCGTGCGAGGTCGCACAGCTCGTCGGTATCGGGAGGATTCACCACAAAGGCGGGCTTGCCACATTTCACGGCAAATTCGTGGGCAATCTGGGGCCCCAGCTGCGCCGGGTGCCGAACGCCATTCGCACCGATGCGGGCATGCTCGAGCATAACCTCGTTGATGGCATACGTACCACCGGGCAGCGAAAGCAAGCCACCACCGCGACCGACAAATGCATCAAAGTCCTCGAGCTTTAGGCCCGCCTCCCCCAGCGCTCCAAGAATCAGATCGCAGCGATACGGCATCTGAGCCGAAACCCCGTCGAACTGGGCAAGGTCCTTCGCATCGTGCGCAACGTTCTTACTGAGCTTGCACTCATCGCCCTCAAAAACGCCCACCTTCGTGGAAGTGGAACCAGGGTTGATTACCAGGACGCGCCAGGGAGTCTTTTTATCGGACATGCCTTAAGCCTCCTTAAGCGCCTGGGCGCGCACGCAGCTCATCACCACGTTGCCGACGATCTCATCGACGGGCGCAGAGCGCGAGCAATCGCACACGATCTTCTTGAAGCCCTGAAGCATGGGGCCGTAAGCATTGGCGCCGGTCAGATTCTGGATGATCTTGACGCCGATATTGCCCACGTTGATATCGGGCCAGATGACCACGTTGGCTTGGCCTGCAACAGCGGATTCGCGATGAACCTTCTTGGCCGCAACCTTGGGGTTAATCGCCGAATCAAACTGGAACTCGCCGTCGATGGCAAGGTCGGGACGGCGATCGTTGGCAATCTCGCGAGCACGACGTACCTTGTCGACGAGTTCGTTACCCATCGAACCGTCAGTCGAATGCGAAAGCAGCGCGCAACGGATATCCCATCCGGTCAGCGAGCGTACCGTTTCGCTCGACGAAATCGCGATCGAGGCAAGCTCCTCGCTCGTGGGGTCAACGCACACGGCAGAATCGCCAAAAGCCAAAAGGCCACCTTCGCCGCCATTCCAGTTGGGGATGTCGGCGATACCGCACGAGCTCACGGTGTCCACCCCGTCGGCAAGGCCGACGATGGTCTGACCAGCCAGGATAATATCGCCCGTGGCGTTATCGATACCGGCGAACATAACGTCGACATCGCCGAGCACCTGCAAAATCAGGGCGCGCTCAAGCGGACGCGTCATACGGCGCGCAGCGCCCTTGGGCTTAAACTTGCAATCCGGATGAGAAAGGTAGCGCTCGCAGCAAGCGGCGTTCGCCTCCTCGTCGGTCACATCGACAATCTCGATGCCGTCAAGGGAGATGCCGCGCTCATCGGCAAGCTCCTTGAGCTTGCCGCCATCGCCGACCAGCACACATTCGGCAAGATGCTCGGCGGCGATCTTTGCGACCGCCTGCATCATGGTCTCGTTTTCGCCCTCGGGAAAAGCAACGCGCATAGGCTTGGCGGCAGCCTGCTCGCGCAGGGTCTGCATCAGGTCCATGGCAGTTACTCCATCTCTTCGGCAGTGCGCTCGATAAGCTCGCCGATGGTCTTCATGACCATGACCTCGCGAACGGGGACCTCGGCATCGAGCTCGTTCTCGATCATGGAGGTCAGAGCGATCATCTTCATCGAGCCCTTGCCCAGGGTCTCAAACGTCGTCTCGGGGGTCACATCGCCGTCATAGTTGTAGGCGGACTTGGCAAAATCGCAGATCTGTTGAGTGAGTTCTTCGTTCATGATGGTGCCTTTCAATCGAAAAAGAGGGGCGACCACGGCGGGCTGGAGACATGGGTCCCGCCGTGGCCTAAGAGAGGAATCGAATTGTTGCAGGGGTGAAAACCTAATCGTCAAGCTCGAACGTAAGCTCTTTATAGCCTGGACGGTCGATAACCTTGGCATGGACGCCAACGGTCTCGCCCGCCATGAGCTTGGCGCGAATCTCGGGGGCCTTCTTCTTGGTAATGCCGTAGATGACGTAGGTGTACTGAGAACCCTCGTCGATATCGACGGCGCCGTAGGCGTACTTGCCATACTCCTTGAGATAGGGCTTGTCGTTCTGCGGACCAGGCAGGGTAAAATCGATCAGATGCCCGTGACCGGAAACCTGGACCCAATCGGTCTTGTGATAGCCGCAGGCATTGCAGGCAAGGTGGGGCGGAAACTCGACGGCTCCGCACTCGGGGCACTGGCGCGCCCAATAGATGCCCTCTTCAAGACCCGTGTAGAACTTCTTGACCACGGGCTCCATATCTTTGAGTTGCATGAGAATACTCCTTATGGGAAATCGAAAACCGCGGTCGCTTAGGCGACGGTACGAAGGATCTGGCAGCGCACGTTCTGAGAACCGCCAAAACCGCGCAGGAAAGCCGTTTCGGGAACCTTCTTCATCTGGGTGGCACCGGCGACGCCACGCATCTGCTTAACGGCCTCGACGATATCGGCGATGCCGGATGCGCCATGGGCGTGACCGAAGTTGCAACGGCCACCGTGCGGGTTGATGGGCTTATCGCCGTCAAAAGCGGTGCGACCATCGATCGCGTACTTCCAGGCCTCGCCGCACGGAATATAGCCGCACTCCTCGGCCGAGACGATCTCGGAAGCCAGGAAGAAGTCGTTGCACATGAACAGGTCAATCTCATCGGGGCTCACGCCGGTAAGGTCATAGACCTGCTTGGCGGCAAGCTCGGTAGCCCAGTGCTCGTTGTGGAGCAGACCGGCCTCGACAGCAGAGGCGCCCGTACCCAGAACCTCAATAGGCGCATACGGCACGCCCATGGCCTTTGCCTTCTCCGTGGGCATTACGACAACAGCGGCGGCGCCGTCGCACTTCTTCTCAAAGCCGGTAACGCGCAGGTACTGCGTAACGCGCGGGTTGTACATGCTCTTGAGATACTCGTCGGCGGTATCGAACCCAGCTGCCTTCGCGTCCTCCTCGACCGTGGTCTCGTACCAGGCAAGGGGATTCAGGACGGCACCGCGGCGAAGGCTCTTGGTAAGGCCGTTCAGGGCATCATCGATCTGATCGGCGGTAAGGTCGTACTGCATCGAATACTCGTTGATCCAGTTGTCGAACGACACGCCAAAGGCGCCGTCGAGCGGACGACCATAAGCGCGGTCATAAATCTTATCGAGCGAGGGGATCATGACGTCGAGCGTAAAGTCCTGACGAATATGGGAGGGCATGTGCTCAACGGGAAGAGTCGAAGCCAAATCGCAGGCACCCGTAAGGACAACATCGTAGGCACCGGAGGCGACTGCCATCACGGCCTGCTCAAGGGCGACGTAGCCCGTGCAGCAAGCCTCGGAATGATGGACAGAGCCCTTGGCACGAACGCCAAACCAATCGGCAACCTGCATGTTGGGGGTAATGCAATCGCCAACGAGATACGGATTGGCGCTGCCGTGATAGAAAAAGTCGATATCGCGGGGCTCAAGACCGGCATCGGCAATTGCCTCGAGAGCCGCATAGCCAAACGCCTCGCCCTCGCCAATACCCTGGGTCTCGGGATGCTCCTCAAAATCCTTGAACGGGGTGCAGCCTACGCCTACAATCGAGACGCTGCGCATGTTCTTTCCGAGCGTAACCACTGAATATCACATCCTAATCATGTGAAGGTGTACGGAATGATGGCGCAGTCCAGCCGCGAGCGAAGGTGAGAGAGCGCTCGCGGCTTTTCTGTGCCGTCACACGTTGAACTACTGCAGTGGTTCTTTTGAACGTAGCTTTAGTTTACGAGGGGTTAAACGAAACGCGTGAGACAAAAAGCCCCGATGTGTCCCATCATATGGGACACATCGGGGCTAGGCGTTCCAAATAGCAGATAAATGGCCATACTTAAATCGATTCATAGGGCCGGATTACTCTGAATCCGCAACCTATGCAACCGTTCATCCCTAAAAATCAGCCGTTCACCCGAGCGGCTTTTCAAAATCGGGGATACGTGGGTGCCAATGGCGCGAGGCGTCGTCGACAAACAACGGCGCATAGAACATGCGATTGAGCGCGGCGGCAACGGTGCGCGCCTCCAAATCGGGACGGACCTCGAGCCAGTACTGGATAAGGTTATGGTGACCCGCGAGAGCGAAAGCCAGATACAGGTCAAGATCGGTCTCGTCAGAAAACGTTGAGCGCAGACGGTCGCGAAAATACTCATGCATAAAAACCGTAGCCTTATGCGTGAACACGGGGTCCCCGTTTTCACTGTTGAGCGCGAGCACCTTCGAACGATTGCGCTGCAGGATCTCCATACGCTTAATCATCGTCGGCGTCGGATCGAGCTGAGCGTCACCAAAGCGCGCCTCAAGGGCAACGTCGTTAATCTCTTGCATGTTGTGGAGCAGATCGTCCTCAAATCGCTTAACAACGTCGTCAACAGAACGATAGCAGCGGTAAAACGTCGATTTCGAGGTGTGCGCGAGCCTCAGCACATCGGTCACCTTGATCGCCTGCACCGGCGTCGTCCCCATAAGTTCAAAGACGGCATCCTCGATCCGTGAAGCGATATCGTTTTGAGCGTTCAGCGGCATAGCGGCCTCCCCTATTAGCGATTGGCTCCTATGCTACCCGAAAGGTATGCTCCCTGAGGACGATACGAGGCATAGAGCGCGCCGCACAAGAGATGACGCAGCGACCGTATGTCACCGACGAAGTATTCCATCCACCGGGCATGCCATCTTTGCGAGGGTCAATCGAAAACCCGACGCCTTCAGCCTTGAGGATGGCCTCGATACGCGTCCACGTCTGACTCAGGCGAAGATTGCGTTCTTGCAAATTGGGGGCAGCGTTAATCCACACGCGCTCGTCGTCGTTTGCCATACGCCCAACCGCAACGGGGGCAATCTCATCGATCGCCTCGATATCCACGCCAATAGGTCCTCCGACCGACCGAGCAACATCGGAAACAGCGAGGACGGCCACGCTTCCGCCATGTGAAATGGAAATAGAGGGGGCCTCCCCATCCGCAAGCTCGATCTTGCCGAAAGCAGAACACGCAAGCTGGGTGTCGTCGAAGACACCCAGGGCGTTGCGAAGAAGCAGACCCACGCCTGCAGCTTCTCTCCGAGACGCAATTGGGAAATCCCCATTGGAGGCACGTAAGGCATAGCGTCCCGCGATTGATGCCATATCAACGGTCTCGCCGGGATCGATCGCTGAAACGTCAACGAGATGCACGGTTATGTTCAAAATGGTCAACCCCCACTCGATTGAGATGACAAGGCTAAACAGACGCTCAGAACCACTCTTTCATGAATTGAGATACCTTTTGCCGGCGATTTGGCGACTCATTTGGTGACCAAAACAAAAACAGCTCAGAGACTAAGCCTCTGAGCTGCGAACATTTGGTGGGCGTTAGAAGATTTGAACTTCTGACCTCTTCCGTGTCAGGGAAGCGCTCTCCCCCTGAGCTAAACGCCCAAATGGAGCGGACAACGGGGCTCGAACCCGCGACCCCAACCTTGGCAAGGTTGTGCTCTACCAACTGAGCCATGTCCGCCTGCGAGGATTTAATATACGGGATGATCCACCCTAATGCAAGAACTATTTTCGAATAATTTGAAAAAAGTTCGAGCCCAGGCGATGGGTACGAAAAAGCCCGGCTACCGTAGTAGCCGGGCTGTTGTGCTTGGAGCGGACACCGGGGCGTCCGCGTATCCGCTTTCGCGGATCCGCACCGGCTTCGGCCGCCTGTCGGCGTCCTCGCCAGCTCGCTACAAACGCTCCGCGTTTGTCTAACGCTCGCTCCCTCTCGGGCTCGAGCCCAGGCGATGGGTACGAAAAAGCCCGGCTACCGTAGTAGCCGGGCTGTTGCGCTTGGAGCGGACAACGGGGCTCGAACCCGCGACCCCAACCTTGGCAAGGTTGTGCTCTACCAACTGAGCCATGTCCGCATATGTAAAACAAAACGGGCGCCGGAGCGCCCGGATGTTGCCTGGAGGCGAAGCCCGGATTCGAACCGGGGGTAAAGGCTTTGCAGGCCTCTGCCTTACCACTTGGCCACTTCGCCGAAAAAGGACCGCTTGAGACGGTCCGGAAATGCAATGGAGCGGACAACGGGGCTCGAACCCGCGACCCCAACCTTGGCAAGGTTGTGCTCTACCAACTGAGCCATGTCCGCTTGCGGGTTATTAATTTACGCGAGTTGTCCTAAAGACGCAAGTACTTTTTTCAAAAAAGTTGTCTGCCGCATGTTCTTAGTAGCTAAACGCGCTAAAGCGATTGGCTAGGCACACGATTCCAGCGCTCCGCTAAACAGCTTCACCATCTGTACGCGCGTGCCGGCGCCGTCCGTACGACGAGCAACCTCCACGTTATCGACGAGCATACGCATAAGCTTGATGCCACGGCCGCGCTCCTCGGATGCGACCGGCTCGCCCGTTTCATCGATAGAATAGCCGGCACCTCGATCAAGCACCTCAACCACAACGCGATCGCCATAGGCCTGAACCGTCAGGACGCACCCGATACCGCCCGCATGGTCATAGGCATTACCCAGCGCCTCCCCCGACGCCAATGCGACATCGTAGCGCTCGTCACGGCGCAACGGAAGCGATTCAAGGAGTTCGGCGATGCGATGTCGGTAGTATGGAAGATTCTCGATACCCTGACGGACCTCGACGCTCTTACTCCAGCGAGGCAGCTCCCCCACCGGAATGGCGGGAATAGACTCCCGTGCCGGCCCCGCGACATGAAGGATATCGACAAGACGAGCAATCTCCAAAAAGCGAACAACTTCACCCGATGTATTGACGAGCGAAAGCAGGCCTTCTCGCCTCATGAGCTCACGAGCGCGCGTAAGCAGGAATGCCAAGCCCGTCGAATCGATAAAGCTAACAGCCTGACAGTTGATGACAACACGACGCACGCCGCGGCCAATCAAAGCATCCAACCGCCGACGCAGCGCAGGCACCGTGGCGATGTCGATATCGCCTGGTGGCGTCAAAACCGCTATGTCATTCCACTCATTCATACGACCATGGTTCCCCAAAAAAGCCCACTCGATGCATTCGTTTCCCCAACCGTACGGATTCAGCCCGCCCAGCGTCGTCTATGAACGACCCCGTAAAAACTCAAGGGACACCAATGCAATGTCATCGTCCAGCGCCGATTCGGTAAATCGGTCAAGCTCGCCCAAGACCTTGCCGCAGATTCCCGATACGCCCTCACCCGAGACAGAGAGCAGAAGGTCACGAAGGCGCTGCTCACCAAAGAACGCTCCGGTGCGGTCGCGGGCCTCAATCGTTCCGTCCGTATACATGAAGAGCATGTCGCCGGGAGCGAACGTAAACACGCCTGTCTCGTACACCATGCTCTCAAAGGCACCGATTACGCCCGATTGGCATCCAAGCAGCTCGACCTCTCCCCCACGGGCCTCGCCGCCACCCAGCGGCATCGACTCTGGCCTGATGACCATGGTCGGAGGATGGCCCGCCGAACAATACGTTGCGCGTCCGGCTTTAAGGTCAATCTTGGCGATAAAGGCCGTCACGAACGTCTCGACCCTCGAAAAGCCCATGAGCATGCTGTTAAGGGAGCATGCCATGCGGGCCGGGCCAGCGCCCTCCCAGGCATATGCCGTCAGGGCCGTCTTGACGAGCGCGGACATCGATGCGGCCTCAATGCCTTTGCCAGACACATCACCCAAAATCATGACGGCGCAGTCGTCGGGAAGTCGGATGAGCGTATAGAAATCGCCGCCGACCAACGCCGAGTTCGTGGCCGACAGGTACACCGAATCGGTTGCGATACCCGGAACATCCCCCAGGGAATTTCTCATGCCGATCTGGAGGGTCTGAGCGATATGGCGCTCCTCGCGCTTTTGAGATTCGCCTTCGTAGATCAGTTCAAAGTCATGCGCCAAGTGCACCAAGTAGTCATATTCAAGGTCATCAATCGGCTCTTGGCTACCATCACGAAGCAGCAGCGCGCGCGTCGTCGGGCTCTTCGCAACAGAAGCAGGAACAATCGCGTCGTTACTGTGCTTGCCATCACCCTCAGAGCGCGGGCGCCCCGCCTCGATGCCGGAGTCGACGTAGAGACCTTGACAAGGCAGACCATGCGCCCTAAGCCAGCCTCCCATAGGCATCGATTCGTCAACGCGAGTTATACGAGCGTGTTTAAGGTCCTCGGCACTCGTACCGCCCAAAACAGATGCCTCAAAGCCATCAGGGCCAGCCCCCAGACGTGCCGCTGGCGCCGTCGTGGAAAAGAAAAGCTTCTCAGGGTCGTCCGGCAAGGCAACGCGACTGCCGCCTTCAAAATCTATGACGTAGGAATCCAGACTGGCGTCATACTCAACAGGGCAAAAATGGCAGTTAAGCATATTGCAGATCTCGGACGATACCGCCTGGGTAGCCGCGGCAGAATCGTCTAGAAAGGTAAACAACTCATCACGCAAGACATTGAGCGAGCGGCCAAGCTCGGCCGTGCGACGGGAGCGAAGGCTCGATGCCATGCCGACCAGCTGGATAGACAGGTAATCGCAAATGACCTCGAGCACATTAACGTCATAGGCAAGCGGTGCCTGAGGGCGTTTCCAACCAACTTCCAGCACGCCAAGGATCTGCGTACCGTAAAAAACGGGAAGACAGATCTCGCTGCGGTACGGAGGCATATCCTGCATACGCAACAGGTGCTTAGAACGATTGTCCAGGTCCATAAACATACCGGAGGCGGCCTTATCACCCTTAAGGTCCTGTTGAATCGACAAGCGACAGGCACGCGACTCACGAAGAACATACGTCGGAATGCCAGCGCCATACGGCAAAAACTCAGGCAGGTAGCTGTCGTACAGCTCCTTGGAAACACCGCGAAGTTTAAAACCGCCGCTCTCAGAAAAATAGATAGCGGCACCCGAAGCATCGAGCGTTCCTACAAGCTGGTTCAAAACGGTATCAAGTAGGCTGGGCAGCTCATCGGAGCCCACGGTACTCATAATGACCGAGAGCGTGCCAGAGAGGCGCTTGTTCGCCACTCTAAGCTCCGATAACGCACGCTTGAGCTGACGGTCGTGCGAATACTGTTCTTCGATGCTATGGAGCGCCACCAGGACACGTGGCGCGCGGCGCCCAAAGATGCGTGGAGGCGTTACGGAGCCCGCACGAACCAAGACGGGGATAAAGGAGCCGTCACTCAGCTTGAGCATCAGTTCGTTCTCGGAGCCATCAGTTTCAAATGGCAGACGATGTTCCGTCGCACGTTCAAAAGCGGACGAGTACAGGACGTCTTTAACATCTCCACCAATGACGTCGGCGCGTTCCTCGCACATCAAACCAAGTAAGCGATTATTCACATGCAGAATGGTTCCGTCGAGCTCGCAGATGATGACAGCATCGCTCGTGATCTCGACTAGTTGGGCAACGTCTGCCCACTCGTTGTGTTCAAGCGTTTCCATCGTGGACCCCGCCGTCTATCGGTAACAAAAAAGCCTCCGAAGAGGCTTCTCAAATGCGATGGTGTCGGAGGCGGGACTTGAACCCGCATGACCAAAAAGCGGTCACTAGCACCTCAAGCTAGCGCGTCTGCCAATTCCGCCACTCCGACATGCTATGTTGTTGATTCACGGTTCGTTTTGTTGAACCCGCGCGTTCAACGAGGAAGATAATAACCTATGACTCGAGAACTGTGCAAGCACTTTTTTCAAAAAAGTTTACGAATTTGTAAATGCGCTGGTAGATCTATATGTTCGGTCCCGAATCGGTGTTGCCTCCCGGCGCGTCCTCGGGCATGAGCGATATTTTGCTTCGCACTTCGTGCTGCAAAATATCGCTCCCCCTGCGGAATGCGCCGGGAGGCAACACCGATTCGGGACCTACGTCCACGTACTCCAGACACCGTTCTCAAACATGTTATGGGGCTGATATAAATTTAGTGGCTCGGCTTTGCCGAGCCCTTATATAAGGAGGCCGGAGCTAAAGCTCCGGCCTCACTAACTTTCCTATTAGATTAAGTGAGCGATCAAGGAATCGCACTCCCCCTGCCGAGTTACCGCAGGGCCCGCCCTGAAGTTACTTTTCAGAACACTCCGCACTGATATCTTCTTAATTGAAGACGTCGATGGCGCACCCGTATACCATTGACGTCGACACCATCAGATGC
>CABUPE010000014.1 GCA_902493515.1 uncultured Collinsella sp. | reverse complement strand
CTAGCTGCGGAAACGCGGGGTCCGTTCAGGCTGTTGCGTTGAGATTGAAAATCAACCCTTACTTACGGGTTTTACTGGGACGGTGGATAAAACCCTGATGCGATAGACCTTACCTGTAGAGGTAAGCGATGGCGGTGCCTGTATGGACTTCGATCTTTGCGGTAGACCTGACTATGTTACTAATGCCGGTGTCGGCCAACAGGCCCAGGGGGCTGTGGTCTAGCTCCCACTCTAGACCGTGTTCGCTTACTACCGTCCCAGGAGCTATAGCGATGATGGAGAATGTTTTGCTCTCGGCGCCTTCGATGGTCCAGGATTCGCCTTCGCGCAGAATGCGGGCCGTGGTCTCGTCCTCGGCAATCCAGATAGGGGCATCCTCGTAGCCAGCGAGCAGGCCCAGTACGGAAAGCGCCATGTCCGGACGGCCGCCGGTGGCGCAGGTCGCAACCACTTCGGCACCCGGCCAGCGATGGCGGACGGAATCGAGCGCCAGAGCTAGATCGGTATAGTCCTTGTACGGGTCATGGCGCTCAACTTCAAAGTCGGTGGCGGCATCGACCAACGCTCGGCCCGCGTCGCTTACCGTGTCGGCATCCCCCACATACACGTCGCAGCTCAGTCCCGCGCCCAACAGCGCGTCGAGCCCGCGGTCCACGGCGATAACGTGGTCGCACTCCCCCGCCAGCCTACGCAACAGATTCGCGCTCGCCACCACGGGCGAGCCGCAGACTACAAGTACCTTGCAAGCCACAGCCCTCGCCTATCCCTCAAAGGAAAGCACGCGGGCCAGATCCAGGTCCTCGTAGCTGTCGATAAAGATATCGCAGTTGGCGCGCACGTCGTCGCGCTCCATACGGCCGTGCGGGTCATAAATACCCACGCGCTTAAAGCCGGCGACCCCAGAGCTCTTTAGGCCAAAAACGGCGTCCTCAAACACCCATGCGCGCTCAAACTTGTGCCCATGGCGTTCTTCCAGGCGGCGCAGCGCCAGCTCGTATACGTCGGGGAACTGTTTGGAGCGTCCCGCCTCGCCCGTGGTGGTCACAAACTCCATGTAGGCGTCAAGCCCGGCGCCCGCAAGCGCAGACTTAACCAGCTCGGCCGGCGTGGACGTGGCCACGCACATAGCGATGCCCGCCGCCTTCGCCTGCTCCAAAAATGCCAGGAGACCCTCGCGCGGTGGCACCTTGGAGTACCCATCAATCAAAATCTCGCCCAGCTCGCGATACAGCTCCTCGCCATTCGCGCCAATGCCCCACGTGTCGTGGTAGGCCTGGCATTCGTCCTCGAGCGAAAGATGCTCAAACTGGGCAAAATCGTCTACCGTCACGTCAACTCCGTGGCGGTGCAATAACTCTGGCTGAGCATAAGCCCAAACGGGGGTGCTATTAACCAGTGTGCCGTCGCAATCGAAAATAAAAGCAACCTTGGGAGCGGCGGTATGGGACATAAACGAACCTTTCGATATCAAATGGTAAACATCCTGCTAAAAACGTTTTACCAAACATCAGCCAAACAATTTTGAAACCCAAATTGGTAAAACTGTCAAGAGTTTTACCACGTCAAATCTGCCAGTGGTATAAACATGTCGCTTACCGATTAAACGCCCCCGCAAATCCGCTTTCGTCCATAAAACTAACGCACAGGTGTTATCGTAGTTTCTGCCGAAAGTTCCACCGAGCACGCGAGGTGGAACGAATCACAGAAACTTTGCCGTCCCTTCGATTCGTGCAGCCTTGGACCTTTCGCATCTAGTCACCAAGGCAACACGCTGCCGCGTCATGATGGGATCAAACGTGAGCGATACAAAGCTAAAGCCATCGGCTAAAAAGCCCGCAACCCGCAAACCGGCTCCGCACGCACCGGAGCTCTCCAAGGACGATGTCTATCTGTTTGGCATTGGAATGTGGGAGCGCAGCTGGGAAAAGATGGGCGCGCACCCCGACACACAGAACCGTACGCGCGGCTGGCGTTTTTGCGTTTGGGCGCCCGACGTAAAAAGCGTCCATGTCATTGGTGAATTTAACGACTGGGATGAACAAGCCAACCCGCTGGTGCCCGTGCACACGAGCGCTATATGGGAAGGCTTTATTCCTGGCGCCGAGCAGGGCCAGCTCTATAAATACCTCATCGAGACCAACGAGGGCGAAAAGCTCTACAAGGCCGATCCGTATGCTTTTAAGGCCGAGTGCCCTCCGGGTACCGCTAGTGTGCTGTGGACCCTCGATGGCTACAAGTGGAACGACGCCGCGTGGCTCAAGCGCCGCGCCGACCACAACCACATGTCGCAGCCGCTCAACATCTACGAGGTGCATATCGGCTCATGGAAGCGCCACGGCGACGCGCCGCAGGGCGAGCCGGACGAGTACGGCAACTATCCCGGCCCCATGGATCCCTTCCCCGCGCAGCGCGGCGAGTTCTACACCTACGACGACCTGTCGGTGGAGCTCGTGGACTACGTGCGCGACATGGGCTACACGCACATTGAGGTCATGCCGCTGATGGAGCATCCTTTCGACGGCTCCTGGGGCTACCAGACGACCGGCTACTACGCCGCCACCTCGCGCTACGGCAACCCGCAGCAGCTCATGCACTTTATCGATGCGTGTCACGAGGCGGGCATCGGCGTGATCATGGACTGGGTGCCCGGCGGATTTTGTGCCGACTCCCACGGCCTTGCCACCTTTAACGGCCACATGCTGTTTGAGCACGAGATTCATCCCAACTGGGGTACGCATAAGTTTGACTTCGCCCGCGGAGAGGTCCGCTCCTTCCTGGTCTCCAACGTGCTGTATTGGCTCGAGAACTTCCACGTTGACGGCATTCGCATGGACGGCGTGTCCAGCATGCTGTACCTCAACTTTGGCATCGACGATCCCGGCCAAAAGAAGTTCAACAAGTACGGTACCGAGGAGGACCTGGACGCCAGCGCGTTTATCCGTCAGGTCAACTGCGCCGTGGAGGCACACTACCCCGACGTGATGATGATGGCCGAGGAGTCTACTGCGTGGCCGCTCGTAACCTACCCACCGCAGGACGGCGGCCTGGGCTTCCATTACAAGTGGGACATGGGCTGGATGAACGACACCCTGCACTACATGCAGACCGATTTTCCGTGGCGCCCCGGCAACCACGGGCTGCTCACGTTCTCCATCATGTACGCCTTTACCGAGAACTTCATTTGCCCGCTGAGCCACGACGAGGTCGTGCACGGCAAGTGCTCGCTGATCGGCCGCATGCCGGGCGACTGGTGGCGCCAGTTTGCCGGTCTGCGCACGCTGGCTTTCTACCAGATGACGCATCCCGGTGCAAAGCTCAACTTTATGGGCAACGAGATCGGCCAGTTTATTGAGTGGCGCTATTACGAGTCCATCCAGTGGTTCCTGACCGAGGAGTACGAGACCCACCGTCATCATCAGGCGTTTATCAAGGCGCTCAACCACCTGTACACCGCCGAGCCCGCCCTGTACGAGCGCGGCTACACCGACGACGGCTTTACCTGGATTGACGCGGACAACTCTAAACAGTCCATCGTGAGCTTTGTGCGCCAGGGCGAGGACGTCGATGACGACCTGGTGATTCTAATCAACTTTGACCCGGCGAGCTACGAGAGCTTCCGCGTGGGCGTGCCGCGCGAGGGTGACTGGGAGGTCATCTTTGATTCCGACCGTCCCGAGTTTGGCGGCAGCGGATACGCCGGTGAGGAGCCCTACACCTGCTCGAGCGAGCCCTATCCCTGGAACGGGCAGATGGACTCCATCGAGATTAAGGTGCCCGGTCTGGCAGGCGTGGTACTTAAGCGCCGCGGTCCCAGCAGCTACAAGCCGCCCGTGGTCGAGGAGCCCAAGAAGGCCACGCGTAAGCGTACGTCCTCGGTGAAGCCCAAGGCCGCGGCTGCAAAGAAGGCTCCGGCCAAGGCGAAGGCTGCCAAGCCCGCTGCCAAGGCTTCGGCCAAATCCACCACGGCCAAAAAGGCAGCCACCAAAAAGGCTGCTCCCAAGGCCAAGGCAGCCGCTGTTAAGGCTTCTGCCAAGAAAGCGTAACAAAGGCGTTACCACTGTAATTACCCGTCCCACGGGGGCGTAGGATACATGTCATAACCGTTCCGGGAGAAACATCCCCGGGGGAAGGAACGTATGAATAAGATCTTCGACAACAAGCAGGAGTTTACCGAGCTCTATCGCGATGCCGTCATGAGCATCAGCGGCAAGAGCGTCGAGGCCGCCAGCGACCTCGACCGCTTTAACGCCCTGGCCAAGCTCGTGGCCGAGAAGGCACGCACCGTTGCCACCAAGAGCGACGCCCGCGCCACCGCCGAGGGCAAAAAGCGCGTGTACTACTTCTCGATCGAGTTTTTGATCGGCCGCCTGCTCGACAACTACCTGCTCAACTTTGGCGTGCGCGACATGGTCGCCGAGGCGCTCGACGACATGGGCTTCGATCTGTCCGTCATTGAGAACCAGGAGCCCGATCCGGCTCTGGGCAACGGTGGTCTGGGCCGTCTTGCCGCATGCTTCCTGGATTCCATGGCAGCCGAGGGCATCGCCGGCTACGGCAACGGCATGCGCTACCGCTACGGCCTCTTTAAGCAGGAGATCGTCAACGGCAGCCAGGTCGAGGCTACCGACGAGTGGCTCACCCATGGCTATCCCTGGGAGGTCCGCCGTCAGGACAAGGCCGTGACCATCAAGTTTGGTGGCCGCGTCGAGGGCTTTGAGGAGAACGGCCGCACGTTCTACCGCACGGTGGACACGCAGGACATCCTTGCCGTTCCCTATGACATCCCCGTTGTGGGCTATGCTGGCGAGACCGTCAACAAGCTGCGCGTCTGGGCCGCTGAGCCGGTCGAGGAGCACTTCGATCTGGAGGCTTTCAACCGCGGCGACTACGCCCTGGCAGATGCCGAGCGCGCCGAGGCCGAGGCCATCAGCGCCATCCTCTACCCCAACGACGCCGGCGAGCACGGCCGTCTGCTGCGCCTGAAGCAGGAGTACCTGTTTGTCTCGGCCGGCATCTACAGCCTGCTCGACACCTTTGAGAAGGAGCACGGCGCAAACTGGGAGCTGCTGCCGCAGTTTGTGGCCATCCATACCAACGATACCCACCCTGCCATGTGCGGCCCCGAGCTCATGCGCATCCTCATCGACGAGAAGAAGCTCGAGTGGGATGACGCCTGGAACATCGTGACGCAGGTCGTGAGCTACACCAACCACACCATCCTGCCCGAGGCTCTGGAGAAGTGGCCCATCGGCACGTTCTCCAAGCTCCTCCCCCGCGTGTACCAGATCATCGACGAGATCAGCCGCCGTTGGCACGAGTCGTTCGACACCACGCAGGAGGGCTGGCAGGAGCGTCTGCGCCAGACCGCCATCCTGTGGGACGGCGAGATTCGCATGGCCAACCTGTCCGTGATCTGCAGCCACAGCGTCAACGGCGTGGCCAAGATTCACTCCGACATCATCAAGAACATCGTGCTCAAGGACTTCTATGCCTTAACGCCCGAGAAGTTCAACAACAAGACCAACGGTATCTCGCACCGTCGCTTCTTTGCCGAGGCCAACCCCACCTACGCCAAGCTCGTGACCGAGGCCATTGGCGATGGCTGGCTTAAAGACGCCTTTGAGTTGGAGAAGCTCAAGGAGTTTAAGGACGACACCGAGTTCCTGAAGGCCGTGGGTGCCTCCAAGCGCGCCAACAAGGAGCGCCTGGCCGC
Source organism: uncultured Collinsella sp. (assembly GCA_902493515.1). Classification (GTDB taxonomy): domain Bacteria; phylum Actinomycetota; class Coriobacteriia; order Coriobacteriales; family Coriobacteriaceae; genus Collinsella. The sequence continues at coordinate 49,998 of CABUPE010000014.1, read as the reverse complement.
TTACGTCAAGGCCGAGACCGGTCTGGTTATTGACCCCAACACCGTCTTCGATGTTCAGGTAAAGCGCTTCCATGCCTATAAGCGCCAGCTCATGAACATCATGAAGGTGATGGACATCTACAACCGTCGCATCGCCGATCCCAACTTCCATGTGACGCCGACGACCTTCATCTTTAGCGGCAAGGCTGCATCGAGCTACACCTTTGCCAAGGAGACCATCCGCCTCATTAACTCCGTGGCCGACGTCATCAACAACGACCCGCGCGTCAACGAGGTCATGAAGGTCTGCTTTATCCCCAACTTCCGCGTGAGTAACGCTCAGCTCATCTACCCTGCCGCCGAGATCTCGGAGCAGATCTCCACGGCCGGCAAGGAGGCCTCGGGCACGTCCAACATGAAGCTCATGATGAACGGCGCCATCACGCTGGGCACCCTCGACGGCGCCAACATCGAGATCGCCGACCTGGCCGGCCGCGAGAACGAGGCCATCTTTGGCCTGACCGCTCCCGAGGTCGAGCAGCTCTGGGCATCCAACAGCTACTTTGCGTGGGATACGCTCAACGGCGACCGCGAGCGCCTGGGCCGCGTAATGGACGAGCTCAAGGACAACACCTTTGCGGGCCTTTCGGGCAACTTCGAGAGCATCTACAACGAGCTCATGAACAACAACGACCCCGACCTGGTCATGGCAGACTTCCGCAGCTACGTCGACGCCTGGGAGAAGCTCACGAACAGCTACGGCGACCAGGAGACCTGGAACCGCAAGGCCCTGCTCAACACCGCCTCGAGCGGCTGGTTCTCGAGCGACCGCACCATTCGCGAGTACCGCGACGAGATCTGGCACGCTTAAAGGCCGCGAGCTCCCCTATGCCAGCACGGCATTACTCGACGGGCGCGACCGAGCGTCGCGTCCGTCGCTAATGGGTTTAGGAACATCGATGACAGAAGGAGAAATCGATGAGTAAGAAAGAATGCATCGCGATGCTCCTCGCAGGAGGACAGGGCAGCCGATTGGGGGCACTCACCCAAAAGATCGCTAAGCCGGCGGTTAGCTTTGGTGGCAAGTTCCGCATAATCGACTTTTCGCTCTCCAACTGCTCCAACTCGGGCATCGACACGGTGGGTGTTCTGACGCAGTATCGCCCCTACCTGCTGCATGCCTATGTGGGCTCCGGCGAGGCGTGGGATCTTGACAGCCGCGACGGCGGCGTGTCGATCCTGCCGCCGTACGAGACGCAGACCGGCGGCGCCTGGTATGCGGGCACGGCCGACGCCATTACGCAGAACCTCGACTACATCAAGGCCAACGACCCCAAGTACGTCCTGATTCTTTCGGGCGATCACCTGTATCGCATGGACTACCGCAAGATGCTCAAGACGCACATTGAGAACAACGCCGACCTCACGGTAAGCGTTATGCCCGTGCCGTGGGAGGAGGCCAGCCGCTTTGGCATCCTGACCACCGACCCCGAGGACGGCCGCATCACCAAGTTCACCGAGAAGCCCGATAAGCCCGATTCGAATCTCGCGTCCATGGGCATCTACATCTTCTCGGCCGACGTGCTGATCGAGGCGCTCGAGGAGGACGCTCTGGACCAGCGCTCGAGCCACGACTTTGGCAAGGACATCATCCCCAAGCTGCTCGGCGAGGGCAAGCGCCTGTACAGCTACGAGTTCCACGGCTTTTGGAAGGACGTCGGCACCATCGCCAGCTTCCACGAGACCTCGATGGACCTGCTTGGCAACAACCCCGAGTTCGATCTGTTTGACAAGCACTTCCCCATCATGTCCAACATCACCACGCGTCCGCCGCACTACATTGGCCCGGATGGTCGCCTGGACGACTGCCTGGTCTCCAACGGCTGCAAGATCTACGGTACCGCTCGCCACTCGATCCTTTCGACCGATGTCATCATCGAGGAGCGCGCCGTGGTCGAGGACTCCGTGCTGCTGCCGGGTGCGCACGTTAAGAGCGGCGCGCACATCTGCCGCGCTATTTTGGGCGAGAACTCCACGGTCGAAGAGGGCGTGAAGCTCGGCTCTGTCGATACCACCAAGGATACGGCCGTCGTTGGAAATGACGTCGTTATCGGGAAGGGGGAATGATCCGATGATCAATCGCAAGGCCATCGGTTATATCACCGCTAACTACTCTTCGACCTACGGCAGCGCGCTGCTCAAGGACCGCCCCATCGCGTCCGTTCCGTTTTTGGGCCGCTACCGCCTGATCGACTTCCCGCTGTCCAACATGATGAATGCCGGCATCAAGACCGTCGGTGTCGTCATGCCGGGCAACTATCGCTCGCTGATCGACCATGTGGGCTCGGGCAAGGACTGGGGCCTGGACCGCAAGAAGGGCGGCCTGTTCATGGTGCCCGGCAACGCGTATGGCACCACCAAGGGCGGCATGCGCTTCCTGCTGCGCGACATCATCTCCAACAAGACGCTGTTCCAGCGCTCGGATAAGCCCTACGTTGTGATGATGGGCACCAACATCATCTTTAACATGGACCTCAATACCATCATCGACGCGCACGAGAACTCCGGTGCCCAGATGACCGTGGTGTACTGCAAGGCCACGCACAACGTCGATGACGAGACCAAGCTGCAGATCAACGAGAACGGCCGTCTGACGGGCGTGAGCGCCGGCGTCGCGTACGGCGACAACGCCTCTATGGACTACTGCATCGTCAACCGCGAGACGCTGCTCGAGATCATCGACCACTACCAGGCCGCCGACTATCTGGACCTGCTCGAGGCACTACAGGGCGACTTTGGCAACATCGACGTGTGCAGCTACGAGTACAAGGGCGAGGTCGTGGGCGTGTTTAGCGAGAAGTCGCTGTATCGTCGCAGCATGGACCTGCTCGACCAGACCGTGGCCGACCATCTCTTTGACCCCGAGCGCCCGATTCTGACCAAGGCTCACGACGTGCCGCCTTCGCGCTATGCGACCGGCAGCCACGCCTGCAACTCGATCATCTCGGCCGGCTGCATCATCAAGGGCACCGTGCGCAACTCGATCCTGTCGCGCGGCGTTGTGGTTGAGGAAGGCGCCTCGGTGACCAATTCGATCATCAACCAGAGCTGCGTCATCAAGAGCGGCGCCCGCGTTGAGAATGCAATCCTGGACAAGAACAACGTGGTTCCCACCAACACCGAGCTTCGCGGCACGCCCGAGAACATCCTGGTGCTGGGAAAGGCCCCGTTAACTTCTGATATCACCAACGCGAGCTAGCTTTGGCACCGCAACATCGCTCGTAACACGTAGAATAGCCGCCCGGTTTGCGCCAGGCGGCTATTCTCGAATTGCAACAGGGAGACAATATGGCTGATTCCAGCAAAAAGATGCAGATCGTGTTTGCCTCGGCCGAGTGCGCACCGTTTGTGAAGACCGGTGGCTTGGGCGACGTGGCGGGCTCGCTGCCTGCGGCGCTTGTGCGCGCCGGCGCCGAAGTCATCGTGATGGTGCCCAAGTATGCCACCATCAAGGACGAGTACAAGGCGCAGATGGAGCACCTCTCCGACTTTTACGTTAGCCTGGGCTGGCGCAATGAGTACTGTGGTCTCGAGAAGCTCGAGCACGACGGCGTCACCTATATGTTCATCGACAACGAGCGCTACTTTGCGCGCGACTATCCGTACGGCTTCTTTGACGACGGTGAGCGTTTTGCGTTCTTCTCCAAGGCCATCACCGAGAGCCTGCAGCACCTGCCGGCCGGCTTTGAGTGCGACATCCTGCACTGCAACGACTGGCAGACGGCGCTGGCTCCCGTGTTTTTGCGCGAGTTCTATCAGGGCCTGCCGCTGTATGACCGCGTTAAGACCGTCTTCTCGATTCACAACGTGGCGTTCCAGGGCCAGTTTAGCGATACCGTGATGGAGGACATCCTGGGTGTGGCGCACATTCCGGCGGCCGCTTCGCAGCTGCGTTGCGACGCCTGCAGCATCAACTACATGCTGGGCGCCCTACGTTATGCCGACGCCATCACTACGGTGAGCCCCACCTATGCCAACGAGATCCAGACGCCCGAATTTGGCGAGGGCCTGGACGGTGTGCTGCGCGAGCGCTCCTATGCGCTGCAGGGCATTTTGAACGGCATTGACGTGGCGGGCTTTGACCCGGCGACCGACAAACGCATTGCCGCCAACTACACCGTCGAGGACCGCTCCGGCAAGGCCGTGTGCAAGGCCAAGCTGCAGGAGGAGCTGGGGCTCGAGGTTCGCGACGATCGTCCGCTTATGGTCATGGTCACGCGCCTGACGCGCCAGAAGGGCATGGACCTGGTCATGTACGCGCTCGACCGCATCCTGGCCGGCGGCGTGCAGGTGGCGGTGCTGGGCACCGGCGACCGCGACTACGAGGACGGTCTACGCTACTTCCAGGACAAGTACCCCGGCACCATGGCCGCACGCATCGAGTTCGATCCGGCGCTGTCGCAGCGCATGTATGCTGCCGCCGACATGTTCCTAATGCCTTCGAAGTTTGAGCCCTGCGGCCTGTCGCAGATCATCGCCATGCGCTACGGTACCCTGCCCATCGTGCGCGAGACCGGCGGCCTGAAGGACACCGTGATCCCGTACAACGAGTTTACCGGCGAGGGCACGGGCTTCTCGTTTAGCAACTTTAACGGCGACGAGATGGGCGATGCGGTATTCCGCGCGGCGCGTCTGTTCTGGGATAACCGCGACGCATGGAACCAGCTGGTCACGCAGGCCATGAGCCAGGACTTTAGCTGGACGCGCTCGGCCGATAAGTATCTGGACCTGTACTTCTTTATGCACCCGGAGATTGAGCGCCCGGCGGCTGTGACTGAGGTTGCAGCTGTCGATGAGCCCGCTGCCGCTGAGGCCGAGCCTGCGGCGACCATTAGGGAGCCCGCTGCCGCTAAGGAGGCCAAGGCCGAGGAGAAGCCGGTTGAGGCTGAGTCCGCAAAGGCCGAGCCTGAGGTGAAGGCTGAGGTTGCTCCTGAGACAGAGGCCGAGGTCAAGCCCGCTGCAAAGCCCGCAGCTAAGAAGACTACGGCCCGCAAGACGACGGTCAAGAAGGCTACGACAACCAAGGCTGCCGCAGCAAAGACGACTGCTGCCAAGGCAACGACCACGCGCAAGCGCACGACCGCCACTGCCAAGAAAGCCGCCGAAGCCGAGGCTGCTCCCGAGGCAAAGGCCGAGGTCGCTGAGGCCAAGCCTGCGGCAAAGGCACCGGCCAAGACCACTGCCAAGAAGTCGACGGCGTCCAAGACCACGACCGCCAAGAAGTCAACGGCCGCCAAGAAGACCACGGCAACCAAGTCGACGACCGCGAAGGCCGCCACGACCAAGGCAGCCGCAAAGTCAGCCGCCAAAGTCGAGGAGACGCCCGCTGAGTCCAAGGCGGAGGCAACCGTCGAGGCCAAGCCCGCCACCAAGACCACCACGCGAAAGCGCACGACGACGGCCAAGAAGACCACGGCAAAGACCACGACTCCCAAGGCAGAGACTAAACCCGCTGCTGCCAAAGAGGAGCCCAAGGCCGAGGTAAAGACCAAGCCGGCGCCGAAGGCCGCTGAGGTCAAGGCCGCACCGAAGGCTACGGCCAAGCCCGAGCCCGCCAAGGAGACTCCGATCTCCCCCGCCGCTCCGGCAGAGAAAAAGGCCCCGTCCAAGAAGACGTCCGTCCGCAAGGCAACGGCCACCCGCAAGCGCCGCTAGCCCACAGACGATCCAAAACCTAATCAAACCCTATGCAAGGGGCGCTCCAACCGGGCGCCCCCTCTCTGTAGATAGTTGGTAAAACGATTAACTAGGACAACCGTTCGCCGATGGTAAACGGATGTTGTTTATACAGCCTGTGTACAACAGATATACTTACATCCTGTGCGTAAAGCCCATGGCCAGCATGCCATGATTCTATTGAACTGGACCGTACTATGAGATTGATACACAACAGCCGTCTGCCGCAGTTTCGCACTCCGTTTGGCGCTGTGACCACAGGAACTACCCTTTCGCTCTCCGTGATTCTGGAGGATGCCGATCCCGCGCAGGCAATGCTTACGCTCCGCACCTGGGTCGATGAGATCGGTGAGTCTCGGTATCCCATGACGCACGAGGGCGACGGCATATTTACCGTAGAGCTTGAGTGCACCGAGCCCTGTCTTATCTGGTACAGCTTTATATGCAATATTGAGGGCCAGCCCGAGGTCCGCTTGGGCGCACCACAGGGCCGCACCGGCGGCGAAGGCGTAACCTACGATTACGCCGAGGTGCCGTCATTCCAGGTCACCGTCTACAAGCACCGCGAAGTTCGACCCGAGTGGTACGAGCGCGGTATGGTCTACCAGATCTTCCCCGATCGTTATGCCCGCGACGAGCACTGGCGCGAGCGCACGCTGGCCGAGGTCGAAAAACCGCGTAAGGGCATTCAGCGCCGCATGGTCGAGGACTGGAACGAGCCGCCTGTGTACGAGCGCGCCGAGGACGGCTCCATCAAGACTTGGGACTTCTACGGCGGCTCGCTCAAGGGCATCCAGGAAGACCTGCCTCGCATCGCCGAGCTGGGCTTTACAGCCATCTACCTCAACCCCATTTTTGAAGCCGCGAGCAACCACCGCTACGACACCGCCGATTACACCAAGATCGATCCGATTCTGGGCACCGAGCAGGACTTTACCGAGCTGTGCGAGGCGGCCGAGAAGCTGGGCATTTCCATCATTCTGGACGGCGTGTTCAACCACACGGGCGACGATTCGATCTACTTCAACCGCTACGGCAACTACCCCGGTGTGGGCGCGTGGCAGAGCGAGGATTCGCCGTGGCGCGATGCGTTTTACTTCCATGAGGACGGATCGTATGACTGCTGGTGGGGCGTGGGCAACATGCCAGCCATCAACGAGAATTCCGAGCTTGTCCGTGAAAAGCTTCTGGGCAAGGACGGAGTCATTCGTAAGCGGCTGCGCGCTGGCGCCCATGGCTGGCGTCTGGACGTGGCAGACGAGCTTTCCGACGACTTCCTGGCCGAGATCAAAAAAGCCGTGCTCGCCGAGAAGCCCGACGCGCTGCTGCTCGGCGAGGTCTGGGAAGACGCCTCCAACAAGATCAGCTATGGCCATTTGCGCCGCTACCTGCAGGGCTCTGAGCTCGACTCCGCCATGGACTACCCCTTCCGCGACATGGTCATCGGCTTTTTGATGGGCTACAAGAACGCCTACCAGGCAGCCGAGGATATTGAGACCCTGCGTGAGAACTATCCACGCGAAGCCCTGTCCTGCGCGCTCAATCTGCTCTCGAGTCACGACCGTCCGCGAATCATCTCGGTGCTCGGCGGCGGCCCCGACGAGTCGCAGCTGCCCGAGAGCGAGCGCAGCAAGTGGCGCCTGGACGAGAACTCCATGGGCCTGGCCAAGAGTCGTTTTTGGCTCGCGACGCTCATGCAGATGACGTTCCCGGGCGTTCCCTCACTCTATTACGGTGACGAGTACGGCTTGGAGGGACTCACCGATCCGGGCAATCGCTGCACCATGCCAACCAAGGAAGACCTGCACGACTTCGATACGTTCGCAATCGTCAAGAATGCCTCGGCCGTGCGCCGCGCGCTGCCATTTATGATCGACGGTGAAATCAAGGCCTTCGCGCTCAATGATGAGGTGCTAGCATACAACCGCATGGGCAAGGATGGCGAGTCCGCGACCGTCATCATCAACCGCAGCCTGCGCAATTCTCATCGCGTGACCATTCCGGCGCTCGGCGAATGTGCGAGCGATGTGATTAGCGGTCACGAGTGCGAGATCCACAACGGTACGGTCACGCTAGACCTGTACCCGCTGGGGTCGTCGATCATCTATCACCACGCCGAGCAGCGCCTGCAGGAGCCGCTCGATCACGGTGCGGGTGTTGTATGCCATATCACATCAGTGCCGACCGACGACGGCAAGCCCGGTACGATCGGCGCGCCCACGCGTCGCTTTATCGACCATCTGGCCGCCATGGGCATGCGCTACTGGCAGGTTCTCCCCGTCAACCCCACGGACTTCTTCCGCTCCCCTTACGCCGGTCCTTCGGCCTTTGCAGGCAATATCGACCTCCTTCCCGAGAGCCACGAGGAGCTGGCAGCCGACTTTGAGACCTGGAAGGCCCGCGGAGGCGAGGATGCCGATCCGCTGTACACCGCCTTTAAACATCGCAATGCCGATTGGCTCGAGAAATACTGCGTCTACATGGCCGTTAAGAAGTACTTTGAGGGCGAGTCGCGCCATGATTGGCCGGCAGATGTCGCGCGCTACAACGAGCATCTGATCGACGACAAGCGCTTCCACAACGAGGCCGAGCTTCAGGCGTACATGCAGTACCGCTTTGACCTGGCTTGGTGCGAGCTCATGAACTATGCGCACAAGAAGGGCATCGAGGTTATCGGCGATATTCCTATGTACGTGTCCGACGATTCGGCGGATGCGTGGAGCGAGCCCGAGAACTTCTGGCTGTCCGATACCGGCAAGGCGATTGAGCTTTCCGGTGCGCCGCCCGACAACTTTGCACCCGAGGGCCAGGTGTGGGGCAACCCGACGTTCCGCTGGGACCACATGAAGCAGAACGGCTATAGCTGGTGGATGGATCGCCTGCGCCGCGCGTTCTCGCTCTACGACCGTGTGCGTCTGGATCACTTTCTGGGGTTCCACAGCTACTTTAGCATCCCCGCCGGCAAGGCCTGCGCCGACGGTCGCTGGCTGGCGGGACCGGGCAAAGACCTGTTCCAGACTGCCTACGACGAGCTGGGTCCGCTCAACTTTATCGCCGAGGACCTGGGCTATTTGACGCCCGGTGTTCGCGCCATGGCTTCGACCTGCGGTTTCCCCGGCATGGACGTGCTGGAGTTTAGCGATTACGACGTCCGTTGCGGCGTGCACCCCACGCCAGGAAAGATCCTGTACACCTCAACGCACGATACGTCGACGCTGGCCGGCTGGTGTACGCGTTCCTTTGCGGGCGGCGATGAACCGAGCGGTGTTGAGGTGGCGGCCAAGCTGATGAGCGACGCGCTGGCAAGCGACGCTCCCCTGGTGATGATGCCGCTGCAGGATGTCCTGGGGCTTGGCGACGACGCGCGCATGAACGTTCCGGGCGTGGCCACGGGCAACTGGACCTGGCAGGCTAACGAGGCGAACATTGCAGCCGCCGAGGGCAAAACCGCACAGCTCCTGCGCAACAACCATAGATTCTGGGGCGAAGCGTGATAAAACCCCCGATATAGGGTACAGTTACAGACGTTTGAATTTTTGCGGGCAGAGTAATCTGCCCGCTTTGTGCTGAAAAGGAAGTATTATGGCGCGCTACGATTACAAGTGCTCGAGCTGCGGCAACGTGTTTGAGGTTGAGCATCCCATGTCCGAGACTCCCGAGGTCGTGTGCCCCAGCTGCGGTGCCCCGGCGGCCAAGACGTTCTCGGCCAGCGGCATTAAATTTGAGGGCAGTGGTTTCTACAACACCGACCAGCGAAGCGGCGGCTCCAGCACCAACGCCACGAGTGGCTGCTGCGCCAACTGCCCGCATAGCCACTAGGAACCAAACAGCCCCGCGATCAGCATCGATCGCGGGGCTGTTTCTTTGTGTCGCAGGTAGCTCTATGAGTTGCGGTGAAATAAGGACTGTTTGGCGGGTAGAGGCCGCTATTCAATCCTTATTTCACCGCAACATAGTCATTACTTGTGGACCAAGCGGGCGCAGAAGTGGCCGTCGTAGGAGTCGGCGTTTACTGGCACGCTTTGGAAGAGGCCTCGATCGTTCTGGCGTACGGATACGAGCTTCTTGGCCTGATCGAACTCGGGGAGTTGCAGAATCTGTGCCTCGGAAAGCGGCGCCACGCTAAAGCCGGCACCCTCGGGAGAAGCAAGGAACGCGTCCACCACCTGTGTGTTCTCCTCGTCGAAGACCGAGCACGTCGCATAGATGAGCTCGCCGCCGGCAGCCACGCGCGCGGCAGCTTCCTTGAGCATCGTCAGTTGCAGTTTGGGCAGCTCAACCGTCACGTCCTTTTCGGTCAGTCGCCAAGGGATCTCGGGATGACGGCGCATGGTGCCGGTGCCCGAGCACGGCGCATCGATAAAGACCGTGTCGAACTTAACCGGCTCGCCAAGCATGGCATCAAACGATGTGAGCACCTCATCAAGCTCGCAGGCATCACCCGAAACCGTACGAACGCCCTGAATACCGGCCTTATGCAGGCGAGCGAGATTCAGATCACACTTGCGATCATGCAGATCGAGCGCCGTATGCTGACGCTCATAGCCCGCACGCTTGGCCTGGCACATCATCACATAGGTCTTGGTGCCGCGACCGGCACCAATCTCAAGGCAGCTTCCAGGGCGCGTGGCAGCCGTGGCGATGAGCTGGGCGTTAAGATCCGAGGCCACGGCAGCAGCGCGTTCAAATACGCCAGACGCAACCGTAACCTGAGCATCGACAGGCGCATGACAACCCGGGAACACTGGTGCCACAAGCTGGGAGATAAACGGATCGGGCTTGTTCGCAAAGGCGTTCTCATGCAGGGCCAGAGGCGCGGGGGCCAGATTGCCAGCAAAGTTGAGCGCACCCTCTGGGGTATCGAACGAGGCCATAATACGAGCGCAAAGCCAACGCGGCAGACCCATCAGGCGCGACAGACGAACAAGACGGCGCTCGGATTCATCCACGTCGGACGCTGTGGCAAAATCTTCAACGTTATCCGCAACCTTATGCAGTACAGCATTGGCCAAGCCAGCGGCGGACTTAGCACCGCAGCGAACCAGCTCAACACCCTGACTTACGGCAACGCGGCCAGGCGTATGCAGATAGAGCATCTCGAAGGCCGAGATACGAAGCGCCATACGAACACGCGGCGCAACCTTTTTAGGCTTATCGAGAAACTGATCGAGAAGCTCGTCCAAAATACCCTGCGTGGCGGCCACACCAAGCGACAAGCGAGCTGCAAAAGCGGAATCGCGCTGGTCAATAGCCTTGGCCGATGCGCGAGAGGACAGCACGTCACGCGCATACATGCCGCGGCGATCGGCCTCCATTAGCACATCGAGCGCGAGCTTGCGCGCTGGAGACAACTTGCTCATGACAGAACACCCCACGAAAGATCGGCGCCTTGCAGCCCAGCAGCCCAAGCAGAAGCGGCCATAGCACGCTTGCCATCGGGCTTAACCTCGAGCAACTCAACCGTGCCATCGGAAAGACCAAGGTAAACACGCTTGGCCTTAACGTCAACGGCGCCCTCGCCAAGCGAAACATCGGCCAGCGCAGCATCGAGCACACGCACGGTCTTGCCGGCAATCACGCAACGAGCAGGCGCGGTATCGGACGAAGCGAGCACATGACGCACGCAATCGAGCGCAGCCATTTGCGGATCCAGACGCATCTCCTGCTTAGAAATCTTAGCAGCATGGGTAACGAGCGCCTCATCCTGCTCGGTCCAAACCGCCGAACCATCGGCAAGCGAAGGAAGCGTCTCGGCAAGCAGTTTGCCGCCAAGCTCAGCAAGCTCCATGGTCAGCGCCTCAGCATGCTTACCGGCAACCGACGTGGAAGCCTGAGCACAATAAGCGCCAGTATCCACGCCATGCCCGATGCGCATGATAGAAACGCCAGCAACCTCATCACCAGCGAGAATCGCACGCTGAATAGGAGCAGCGCCACGCCAACGGGGCAGCAAGGACGCATGAACATTCACAATGCCGAGCGGCGCCATATGCAGCACCTCATCGGGCAAAATGCAACCATAAGCAGCCACACAGAAAATGTCAGCCTGGGCAGCCTGGAGTGCCTCAACAACCTCGGCCGTCATACGATTAGCCTCAATAACCGGCAACCCAAGCTCAAGCGCCTTAGCCTTAACAGGAGACGGCTCAAGTTTTTTACCACGCCCGCGAACAGCATCTGGACGAGTAACAACAAGCGCAATCTCATTCCCAGCCTCGACAAGCGAAGTCAGCGAAGGCACAGCAAAATCAGGCGTACCCATAAACACAATACGCATAAAGATCGTCTCCTCTCAACCAAAGCCGAGACGGCTACAAAGAACAGCGGAAAGCCAAGTACCCAGCCCATCCGCAATAACAATTCAACAAAAACAAATATACCCAAAAACAAAGAAAGAGCCGCATGAAAGCAGCCCTCCCAACAAAGCACCTATCAGCGAAGACGCCCCTCCCTGGCCCGACGGCACCCGGGCAAAACGAAGAGCGACAACGTAGTCCCTGGGATGGGGCCCACACATATCGTCCCGCGCGCAGTTTCGCAGCGCAGCGAGAATGTTTGAGCACGGGATGATATGTGTGGGCCCCATCCCAGGGACGGACAATTAACCTATTCGGTCTCGCCCGGTCGAGCGCCACGGGCCAGGGCGTCCTGGTACTCCTTGACTGCCTTGAGCCTTTGCATGGGCTTCAGTCGCTCGAACATGGTGTTGCCGTGCAGGTGATCGATCTCGTGCTGCAGGCACACGCAGAACAGATCGCCCGAGGCCTCGTAGCGAATCAGGTTGGCATCCAAGTCGTACGCCTCGACGACGACATGGTCGGGACGCTCGATCTCGCAGCTAATGCCAGGAATGGAAAGGCAGCCCTCGCTAAACGGCACCAGATGGTCACTCTGCTCAACAATGACAGGGTTAATGAGCACGTACGGATCGTAGTCGTTCTTGTCGCTGTAGTCGCAGTCGATGGTGACGAGCTGAACGAGCTCGCCGATCTGCGGAGCAGCTAGGCCGCAACCGCCGTTCTCGAACATCATCTTCTTCATCTTCTCGGCAAGCGCCTCGATCGCCGGGGTGATCTCCTCGATGACGGCGCACTCCTGGCGCAGACGAGGGTCGGGCGACAGTACGATTCCGTTGGCTTCCATGGCCATCCTTTCGGGTTGTTACATCAAATCATAGGCATCGACGTCAACGCTCACGCTCACGCCGCGCACAGAGCCCACCTCTTTGAGGCAGGCGTCGATATCATCAGAGATATGGTACCCCACGGGCGACTTCACAAGCAGATGGAAGCGGTAACGGTCCTTGGCTCTCTCGATTACACACGAAGCCGGGCCCAGCACCTGCGGCACGGCACTCCCCGCCCGCAAAAAGTCAGGCGCGGCGGCATGCCAGCGGCGCTTAAGAAGCTTTGCGATGCGCCCGATGTAATCCTGCGCGTCGTCTCGGTTCGCCGACCACACCAAGATGTTGACCAGGCGAACAAACGGCGGGTACAGCGCGTCGCGGCGCTGGTCCAGGTCGTAGTCGGTAAAGATAGAGCGGTCGTGCTCGGCGACGGCGCGAATGACCGGATCCCCGGGCAGGTAGGTCTGGATGATCACCTCGCCAGGGCGATCGCCGCGACCGGCACGGCCCGCCACCTGTTCCAGCAGGTCGTAGGCGCGCTCCCCTGCGCGGAAGTCCGGCAGCTTGAGGGCGAAGTCGGCATTGACCACGCCTACGAGCGTAACCTCGGGAAAATCGAGACCCTTGGCAATCATCTGGGTGCCCAGCAACACGGCGCAATCGGCCACATCGAACTGCTCGAGCAGCTTTTTGTGCGCATCCTTGCCACGTGTGGAATCGGCATCCATGCGAATAATGGCGACATCCTCGGGAAGCATCTGGTGCAGTGCATCCTCAATCTGCTGAGTGCCCAGACCCATTTTTGCCAGGTAGCGACTGCCACATTTGGGGCAACGGCTCGTGGGTGCGGGATACGGCTGCACGCGCCAAGACGAACCGCATGTGTGACACTGCAGCGTGTGCGTGCGCTCGTGATACGTAAGCGCGGTGGAGCAGTGGTTGCAGGTGGGGACGCAGCCGCACTCGCGGCACATGAGGAATGGCGCAAAGCCACGGCGGTTGTGCAACAGCACGGCTTTTTCGCGGCGCTCGACCACACGCTCCAGGCCTTCCATCAGCGGTTTTGAGAACATGGAGCGGCTGCCGTGCGAGAACTCGCGGCGCAGGTCGGCAATGCGGACTGTCGGCAGCACGGCGTTTCCCGGGCGCTCGGGCATCTCGACGCGCGTCCAGGTGGCACCGTTATACGTGCCACGGCGGCAGCGGTCGAGGGCCTCAGCAGAAGGCGTGGCGGAGCCCAACACGAGCGGGCAGCGGTAGCGCCGCGCCATCTCGGCCGCCACCTCGCGCGCGTGGTAGCGCGGGTTGGAACCCTGCTTATAGCTGGTCTCGTGCTCCTCGTCGATGATAATGAGGCCCAGATCGCTGAGCGGGCAAAAGAGCGCCGAACGCGCGCCGACGACAACGCGGGCCGCACCGCTGGCGACCATGTCCCACTGGTCCAGGCGCTCGCCGGCCGAAAGGCGCGAATGGAACACGGCGACCGTCTCGCCAAAGCGCGAGCGGAAACGGCCGACGGTCTGTGCCGTCAGCGAAATCTCGGGCACCAGCACGCAGGCCGAACGGCCGGCAGCCAGCACGCGCTCGATAGCTGAGAGGTAGACCTCAGTTTTGCCGGAGCCCGTAACACCGTCCACGAGCACCACGTCGCCGTGCGCATCCAGGCGAGCGCGCTCAATCTGCGTGAGCGCCTGCTGCTGGCCGTTGGTAAGTGCGACCGGCGCCTTGCCGCTTGCCGAGGACAGCGTGGTCTGCTCGCTGCATCCACGCCAGGCGCGGCGCTCCTCCACAACCACGACGCCGCGTTTTTCGAGCGACTTGATGGTCGCCGACATGCTGTTATAGAGAAGGTTGAGGTCGCGCGTCGTGACCGGGCCGCACTGGAGCGCCTCAATGAGCTGACGCTGACGAACTGCAGTCTTGGGCGGCGTATAGTCGAAACCCTCGGGCGTGAGCATGACCCAGCGGTTTTGGATTGGCTTGACGGCGGGACGTTCAACCGTCCACACGCCGTCGTCACCCTTGACCACGCGCGGGCTGCCGCCCGGAGGCAAGAACAGGCGCAGGCACTCGAAAAGCGTTGCGACGTACTCGCGGCTCATCCAGCGTGCGATACGGGCAGCCTCGGCGGTAAAAAGCGGCTTGCTGAGGATAGCCTCGATGACTTTAATGCGCGCGGGATCGAGAGCGTCGTTACCTTGCAGGTCGGCCAGCTCGGGCGCGATGTCGACAATGTAGCCTGCGGCGGCACGGGTGCCAAAATGAACTAGGACGGTGGAGCCGATCTGACCATCGTTGGCGAGTGACTGCGGAATGCCGTAAGCAAACGGCTCGGACAGTGCACGCGTCGGGATGTCGAGGACTACGCTCGCATAGGCGGCGACGGGTTCGGGTGCGGGCTCGGGCTGCGCCGGGGCGGCGGCAGGAGCCGCGGACTTCGGAGCTTCCTCCGGTTCTGGCGAACCAAACAGCGAAAGTTGCTCGGCCATGGCCCCAGCACCTCCTATCCCATACGTCTACAGAAACAAGAGCCCCGCTCGGGTGAACGGGGCTCGGATACATACGTTTGCGCAGCGATTACAGTGCCATCGTGCGGGCGCGGTCGATGCGCGCCAGGCAGTCGTCGCGGCCGACGAGCGCCATGGTCTCGCCCAACGGAGGGCTCACCATGTTGCCGCAGACGGCGACACGCACAGCCTGGAACACCACGCGCTTCTTGAGGTCCAGCTGCTCGGGCAGAGGCTCAAGGGCGGCGTCAACGTTGGCGGCGGTCCACTCGGACACACCCTCGAGTGCGGCCTTGGCGGCGTCCAGAATGGCACCCATGCCCTCCTTGGCCAGGCCCTTGTTGACGGACTTCTCGTCATACTCAAGCGTCTCGGCCGTAGCGAAGATGGGGGCGGCGACGGTAACGGCGTCGGCCGGCATCTTGGTGCGAGGCTTGACGATGGCAGCGAGTGCGTCGATCCAGTCCTCACCGTACTCAACATTGCCCTCTATGAGACCAGCCTCGTGCAGCTCGGGGACCATGATCTCGTCGGCAAACTGCGCGTCGGACATGCTGTTGATGTACTCGGCGTTGACCCAATCGAGCTTCTTGGGGTCGAAGGTCGCCGGGTTCTTGGAGATGCGGTCGAGCGAGAACTTGCTGGCCAGGACATCACGCGGGATGATCGTGGTCTCGCCGTCGAGCGACCAGCCGAGCAGCGCCAAGTAGTTGACGAAGGCGTCGGACAGGTAGCCGGCGTCGCGGTACTCCTCCACCGAGGTGGCGCCGTGGCGCTTGGAGAGCTTCTTGCCGTCGGCGCCCAAGATCATGGAGATGTGGGCGAACGTGGGCACGGGCGCGCCGAGGGCCTCGTAGACCATGACCTGACGCGGGGTGTTGGACAGGTGGTCGTCGCCGCGGATGACATGGGTGATCTTCATCATGGCGTCGTCGACGACGGTCGCGAAGTTGTACGTGGGCGTGCCATCGGAGCGGAAGATGACAAAGTCGTCGAGCTCCTTGGCGTCGAAGGTCACCTCACCGTGGACGGCGTCGTGGATGACGACGTCGCCGCGGTCCTCGGGCACCTTGATGCGCAGGACGTAGGACTCGCCGGCCTCGATGCGGCGGCGGGCCTCCTCGGGATCAAGATCGCGACAACGGCGCTGATAGCCCTGGAAGGGGTCCTTGCGCTCCTGCGCGGCCTTGCGGTCGGCGTCGAGCTGCTCCTTGGTACAAAAGCAGGGATATGCCTTGCCCTCGTCCCAAAGCTTCCGGGCGGCCTGCTTGTACAGGTCCAGGCGCTCGGTCTGGGCGTAGGGGCCAAAATCGCCGCCCACCTCGGGACCCTCGTCCCAGTCCAGGCCCAGCCAACGCATGGCGCGCAAGATGATCTGCGTGTTCTCGTCGGTGGAGCGGGTGGGATCGGTGTCGTCGATGCGCAGGATGAACGTGCCGCCGTTTGCACGGGCGAAAGCCCAGTTATAGATAGCGGTGCGGGCGCCGCCGATGTGCAGCTTGCCCGTCGGTGAGGGTGCAAAGCGGACGCGAACGTCTGATGCCATGGAAATCTCCTCGATTGCAGGATGGATGTCTAACCGCATCAGTATAAAGCATCAAAGCAACCTCCGCACAAAGGGCACCGACCTACTCATTGGGGACAGACTTAAATGACCAGTCGTTGGAGACGTTCTTAGTTTAAGGCTGCTCATTTAATGTCTGTCCCCAATGAGTAGGTGCGGAAAGGGTGTGAATGTTTGATTTACGCGCTATGATGTGCCCTTGCATAGAGAGCCTGGCGGAATGGTAACGGTCGCCGGGACACGTTTTTGAAAGGACAATCATGTCAGAAGAACTTCGTTCCATCCCACCCCAACACGGGTCCTTCGTATTTACGTCGGAGTCGGTGACCGAAGGTCATCCCGATAAGATCGCTGACCAGATCAGCGACGCCGTCCTCGACGCAATCCTCGCCAAAGAAATAGAGCTCCAGGAGCAGGGCTACATCGCCCCCAACGGCGTGCCGGCCAACGTGGAGAACGTCCGCTGCGCCTGCGAGACCCTCGTGACCACCGGCACCGTCATCGTCGCCGGCGAGATTCGCACCCAGGCCTACGTCGACGTACAGGAAATCGCCCGCGGTGTTATCCGCCGCATTGGCTACAACCGTGCCAAGTTCGGTTTTGACTGCGACACCTGCGGCGTTATGAGCCTCATCCACGAACAGTCACCCGATATCGCCCAGGGCGTTGACGAGTCCTTCGAGACCCAGACCGGCGCTACCACCGACCCGATCGACCTGATCGGTGCCGGCGACCAGGGCATGATGTTCGGCTATGCCTCCAACGAGACCAAGACCCTCATGCCCATGCCACACTACCTGGCAAGCCGCCTGGCCGAGCGCCTGGCCGCCGTGCGTCACGACGGTACCCTCGCCTATCTGCGTCCCGACGGCAAGACCCAGGTCACCGTGCGCTACGAGGAAGGCAAGCCCGTCGAGGTCACGACCATCGTCATCTCCACGCAGCACGCCGCCGAGATCGAGGACATGGGCAAGATCAAGGCCGACCTCATCGAGCACGTCATCACCCCGGTCATGGCCGCCGAGAACATGCCGTGGGACAACGCCGACATCTACGTGAACCCCACCGGTCGCTTTGTCGTGGGCGGACCTATGGGTGACACGGGACTGACTGGCCGTAAGATCATCGTCGACACCTACGGCGGCTATGGCCGTCACGGCGGCGGTGCCTTTAGCGGCAAGGACTGCACCAAGGTCGACCGCTCCGCCGCGTATGCCGCGCGCTGGGTAGCCAAGAACGTGGTCGCCGCCGGTCTGGCCGACCGCTGCGAAGTCGAGCTTGCCTACGCCATCGGCGTTTCCAAGCCCCTCTCAATCATGGTCGACACCTTCGACACCGCACATGTTGCCGAGGACAAGATCGTCGAGGCCGTAGAGAAGACCTTCGACCTGCGCCCGGGCGCAATCATCCGCGACCTAGACCTGCGTCGCCCCATCTACGAAAAGACGGCAGCCTACGGTCACTTCGGCCGCGAAGACGCCGACTTCACCTGGGAGAAGACCGACCGAGTCGAAGAACTCAAAGCATCCAGCGGCCTGTAATTAAGAGCCGCTAAGGTCACAACACGCATGCGCTTTCAAAAGAAGTACCGGTCCGAACCGGTACTTCTTTTTTATTAATCCGGTGATGAAGATGTTTCGATATGAGCCTACGCTGCGTCACCAGCTAATGAATTTTGAAGCACACGCGCCTCTACCATGTATCCTTAGTCCCGAAGGCGGGGCATAAGGTCGATCGCGAGTTCCGCACGAGCCGGAGAGCACTTAATGTGCTCTCCGTGCGAGCAGGACTGTCCGAGCAGGCGACCTTATGCCCCGCCCCTCGGGACGACGGGATAGATAAGGAGCACCCATGGCAGGCAAGCCGCAAACACTAGCAACGACCTCGGCATTCGAGATCTTGGGCCCCGTCATGGTCGGCCCCAGTTCATCGCACACCGCCGGCGCCCTGCGCTGCGCCCAGGTGGCCGCCAGCCTGCTGGAAGGCCACATCACCAAAGTCACCTTTGGCCTGTGGAACTCCTTCGCCCACACTTACCGCGGCCACGGCACCGACCGCGCGCTCGTCGCGGGCATCCTGGGCCTCGACACCGATGACGAAAACATCAAGCAGGCCTTCGACCTTGCAAGCGAGCAGGGCCTCGAATATCACTTTGACATCAAGGGCGACGACGCCTCCATCCACCCCAACACCGTCGACATCGAAATGGTCGACGACACGGGCGCCACGGCACAGGTCCGCGGCGAGAGCCTGGGCGGCGGCAAGATGCGCATCAGCCGCATTAACGGCGTCGGCGTCGACATCTCGGGCATGTATTCCACGCTCTTCGTGGCGCACAAGGACGTCCCCGGTGTACTCGCCGCGCTCACCAACCTGCTCGCCTACGCCCACGTGAACATCGCCTTCTGCCGCACCTACCGCACCGAAGTGGGCGGCCAGGCCTACTCCGTCTTTGAGACCGACGGCGCGCCCGACGACACCGTCGTCCCCATGTTACGTAAGCTCGACAATGTCGATTACGCGACCTTTATCGAGCTCCCCGGTTCTGCCTCGTCGCTCTCCCCCGGCGTCTCGGCCAAGGAGATCTTCGACGACGGCGAGCAGCTGCTCGATGCGTGCGAGGAACTGGGGCTCAGCATCGGCGCCGTCATGGCCGTTCGCGAGGCACGTCTGACCGGCGAGGCCCACGCCGTCGCCGCCATGCGTCGCGTGCTCGAGGTCATGCGCGAGGAGACCACGGCCCCCATCGCCAATCCGCAGCGTTCGCTTGGCGGGCTTATCGGCGGCGAGGCCAAGCTCGTCGAAGCCACCGGCCGCAACGATTTGAGTGAAAGCCTGATGGGCCCCGTTCAGACCGACGCCGTGGCCCGCGCCATGGCCGTGCTCGAGCGCTCCGCCACGATGGGCGTGATCGTCGCCGCCCCCACGGCCGGCTCCGCGGGTGTTGTGCCCGGCTGCGTGCTTGCGCTCGCCGATCGCCTGCAGCTCGATGACGAGCAGGTCATGGACGCGCTCTACTGCGCAGCCGCCATCGGCCTCAACCTCACCACGAGCGCCTGCGTCGCCGGCGCCGAGGGCGGATGCCAGGCCGAGGTGGGAAGCGCCGCCGCCATGGCGGCCGCCGCGCTGGTACAGATGCTCGGCGGCACGCCCGAGCAGGCGCTCGATGCCAGCTCCATCGCGCTGAGCAACCTGCTGGGCCTCGTTTGTGACCCCGTCGGTGGCCTCGTGGAGGTGCCCTGCCAAAACCGCAACGCCATCGGCGTGGCAGCGGCCTTTAGCTCGGCACAACTCGCCCTCGCAGGCATTAAGAGCCTGGTGCCGTTTGACCAGATGGCACATGTCATGCTCTCGGTGGGTCACGCGTTACCGGCCACGCTGCGCGAGACGGCAAAGGGCGGCATCGCGCAGGCTCCGGCCGCACTTTCGGCCTGTGCAAAATGCGGCGTGTGCGGATAACGGTAAAGAATGACTCAAAGGTGGGACAAATGTCCCACCTCTTTTGAATGCCACCGTTTCCGTACCACAAACAGTAGGGCAATCGCTATAATGCAAGCCCAGTAAAAACACGATGAACCGCAAGGCGAAAATCGAAGGATATGCATACGATGTCGCAAAACGATCGAACTCAACTGATTCCCGATCCGCAGCAGCCGAGCAGGTACACCGGCGGCGTTCAGTCGCCGCGTCCTATCGCGCCGAGCCACGGTCAGCAGCGTAGTGCAGCAAACGCTTCCCAACGCCCGAACCAACAGCGACAGCAGCGTCAACAACGACAGCAGCACCAGGCAAACGGCAATGCGCCCAAGCAGCCCCCCACGCACGCTCGAGGCGATCGCGGCCCCGCGCGCAAGTCCGCCGGCAACAATAAGTCGGGCAAAAAGACGACGCTCTTTGTCGTCCTGGGTCTAATCGTCATTGTCTATATCGTTGGCGTCGTAGCATTTTCGCAGGTAGCCTACCCCAACACCACCATCGCCGGCGTCGACGTCTCGTTCTCCAACGCTTCGTCTGCCGCCACCAAGGTCAACTCGGCTTGGAAGCACTATAAGCTCACCGTGACAGGCGATGACTTTAGCTGGACCTATCAGCCCGAGTCCGATGAACCCATCGTCGACGGAGAGGCTGCCGCAAAAGAGATCATCAGCCACAACGAAGCCTTTGTATGGCCGGTCCGCCTTGTGGAATCCTTAAGCGGCAAAACCAAAACAACCGCTACCTCCAACGAAGTCGATCTTGATCAAGACGTCGACCTGTCCATGCTCTCCGACACCTTTGACCAAAAGAAGTTTGAGAAGGATCTAGGCGCCGCCATCGACGAGTTTAACGAGGGGCGTTCGGGCACGTTCGAGGCCAATAGCTCTTATGACGAGCAAGCGGGCAAGTTTACCGTCGAGAAGGCGCGCTCCAACGAAAAACTCAACCGCGAGCATGTCATTAAGTATGCCGAGCTCGAGCTTGCCTCGCTGGCCGAGACCGTAGATCTTTCCAAGCTCGGCAACGATGCCTATGAGCCGCTCAATGGAACGCTGACCGATGATCAGATTCAGGCCGCATGCGATGCCGCCAACAACTTCCTGGGCGTCAACGTGACCCTCAAGCTCAACGGCGAGGGTGCCGGAAAGATCGACGGCAGCTCCGTGTTGCAGTGGATCAGCTTTGCCGATCCGGCCAACCCCACGCTCGATACGTCGCAGATCAGCAGCTGGGCAGCCGAGCTCGCTAACGGCTTTAATACCGTGGGCTCCACTCGCTGGTGGACGCGCGCCGATGGCAAGCAGTGCGCCGTCGAAGGCGGTGACTTTGGTTGGTCCATCGACAGCAGCTCGCTCGCCAAGCAGGTCGAGGACGCCATTAACAACAAGCAGACCGGCGAGATCGAGATCAAGTACTCCCAGAAGGCCGACACCTTTACTGCAAAGGGAGAGCCCGACTGGAAGGCTTATATCGACGTCGACCTGTCCGAGCAGCACGCGCGCTACTATGACGAGAACGGTAATATCGTTTGGGAGGCCAACTTTATTTCCGGCAAACCGGGCGAAGACGCCACCCCCGAGGGCGTGTGGCAAATCAACAGCAACGACGGCGGCAGCACCCTGATCGGAGCCAAGGACCCCGAGACCGGTAAGCCCAAATACGAGAGCCCGGTGAGCTACTGGATGCCGTTTGAGGGCAACATGATCGGCTTCCACGACGCTACATGGCAAAACGACAAGAGCTTCGATAATGCCGAGTCCTATAAGTGGTGCGGCAGCCACGGTTGCATCAACCTGCGCCTGGCAGACGCCAAGGCACTTCACGACTGCATCAAAGTCGGTCTGTGCGTGGTTGTCCACTCGTAGTGCAACGCGCGCGTTCCTACAACGTGGAACCGCTGCGACCAATCTAACAGTTCCGAAAGAAACCGTCCCATGTGCCCGCCCCAACCGGTGGGCGTATATACTTAACGGGGTTCTTTCTATAAAGGAGACGCTATGCCGAATGTCCCCACGATCACACCGGGCCCGGATGATACCGAGAACACGCCCGAAGGTGCCACCGAAACGATTCCTCTGATTACACACGTACATGCCGACAAGCAGAACGGACGCACGAACGATGCGGCCGAGATTTCCGATGAAGAGGCATATGCCAAGCTCAAGGCAAAACGTGCCGAACGTCGACGCAAAAAGCTGATTCGACGCGGTATTGCCGCCGGCGTCGTGGGCGCCATCGCGCTCATTGCCATTGTCGCAACCCTTGTTATCAATGCGCAGCCACAGGGCGCTAGCGGGCCTGTGACCGACATGGTGACCGAGGGCACATTTACCACAACGGTCGAGGCGAAAGGCCAGCTCAAACCCATTTCGTCCTCAGTGGTCTCCCCTTCTGTCGACGGCACGGTCGATTCCATCAACGTGCAGGCAGGCCAATCCGTCAACGAGGGCGACGTGCTTATGACCATTAAAAACGACGAGCTCGATCGCAACGTTGCCGAGGCGCAGCGTGCAGTTACAGCCGCTCAAGAAGACCTCGCCAACGCGCAGAAAGCCGCAGCCGCCGCGCAGGCCACCCCAACGACGGACGTCGATGGAGCTTCCGCAGCGGCTGGCTCCCCCGCAGCATCAGCGGACACGAACGCCGTATCGGCCGCGCAGCGTAGCCTCGCATCGGCCCAGGCAAACCTCGATCAGGCGAACGCCAAGGCCGCCAGCCGTACGGTCACGGCCCCAAGCTCGGGCAGCATCGTGGAGCTCAACGCCAAGGTAGGCGCCACGGTAACAGGCGGCATGATCATGGGCGAAAGCGATACGAGCGGCGGCAAGCAGTGCATGCAGATCGCCGACCTATCCAAGATGAAGGTGACCGTGCAGGTGGGCGAAAAGGACATCGCCAAGATCGCCGTTGGGCAGAACGCCAACGTCACGTATCCCGCGTTTCCGGATATCGTGAGCCAGGGAACGGTCACGGCCATCGCCTCGGTGGCAAACTCCGACTCCAACTATGGCAGCAGCAGCGTAACCTTTAACGTCGACATCCTCATCGAGGCGCCCGACGCGCGCCTGAAGCCGGGCATGACGGCCGAGGTCTCGGTGGTGACCGAGCAGCTCGACGACGTGGTGATGGTGCCGACGATGGCGCTCATGACCGAAGACGGCGAACACTATTACGTTAACGTGGCAACCGATGAAGAAGGCAAGAAAACCCATCGCGTGAAGGTGGCTGTCGTAACGCAAAACGACAACGAAGCCGTAGTCGGCAAGACACAGGTTAAGCGCGACAACCAGGGCAACGAGATCAACCCCAACGTTCCGGTTACCAAGCTGCGCGATGGTGACACCCTCGTCATGGACACCGGAGCGGACGCAACGGCTGACGGCGGCTACAGCGCGGATTCGGGCAGCATGTCTGCCGACGAGGGTATGTAATGCGCCCCGTCATCGACATTCGCAACGTGCACCGCATCTTTGAGAGCGAGGCAGGTTGCGCCCACATCCTGCACAACGTGAGCCTGGCGGTAAATCCCGGCGAATTCGTCGCTATCACTGGCCCCTCGGGCTCAGGCAAATCAACGCTCATGAACATCCTGGGCTGCCTGGATAAGCCGACGGCGGGCGACTATTACCTGCAAGGGCTCAACGTGGCCGAGCTCGATGATGACGAGCTCACCGAAGTTCGCGCCCTGAGCATTGGCTTTGTCTTTCAGAGCTTCAACCTGCTGCCGCGCCTAACGGTCATCGAAAACGTGATGCTGCCGCTGGCCTACACCAATGTGCCCCGTAGCCAGCGCGAGATGCGCGCCGTCCACGCGCTGCAGGCCGTCACGCTACCGGTCGACCACTGGGACCACCGCATATCCGAGCTCTCGGGCGGCCAGATGCAGCGTGTCGCCATCGCGCGCGCCCTCGTTAATGACCCGCCCATCATTTTGGCTGACGAACCGACGGGAAACCTGGACTCCGCCACTGGAGCGCTTGTAATGGAGACCTTCCATAAGCTCCAGAAGCGCGGCAAAACCATCGTTCTTATCACACACGACCCCGGAATCGCCGCCGAGGCCGACCGTGCCGTGACCATCCGCGACGGTCGCATTCACGACGGCGCGTATATTCCACATGCACCGCGGACCCTGCGCAGCGCCGTAGATAGCCTGCCCATAATTTCCGCCTCCGCCAACCCGCCGAAAGGAGAGATGGCATGAGCGCCCGCGATCTCATCCAGGAAGCCCTTCACTCGCTCGAGGCCAACAAGGGGCGCAGCCTGCTCACCATCCTGGGCATTGTCATCGGCATCGCCTCGGTTATCGCCATGACCTCGCTCATCGGCGGCATCCAAAACAGCCTGGTCAACAGCCTGGGCCTCAATGCAGCTCGTATGGTTCAGATCTATTCGTCGCAAGAACTCACCGAGTCGGACATCGAGAAGCTTCAAAAACTGATGCCGCAGATAGAGCAGATCGGCATTGTCGACAGCGCCTATACCGAGTACAAGACCGGCGATAAAAGCTATACCGTCATGGCACAGGGTGTCGATAGCGACATGCTCGACGCCGTGGGGGCCAGCAAGCTCGTTGCGGGGCGTACCTATTCCCAGGCCGAGTCTCAGTCAGGCTCGCGCGTGGCGCTCATCAGCCGCGGCGGCGCCGATCAGCTTTACGGCAACGAACAGGATGCGCTGGGGAAAACCATCAAGGTGTCCAACGGCGAGGTGCAGATTGTAGGCGTGATTGATGGCGGCAGCGACTCCATGGGCTCGCTCACGCTGTATATGCCATGCGAGACCATCTCCGGGCTGTTTGGCGACGAAAATCCTTCATTCCCCAGCGTGACGGCACTTGCCGCCGAGGGCACGGGCATGGATGAGCTTTGTAAGACCATCGAGTCCAAGGTGCGCGCGATGAAGGGCATCGCGGAGGATGATGAGAACGACAGTGTATCGGCGACATCCATGAAAAGCGCCATCGATGCGCTCAACTCCTTTATGGGCGCGTTCTCGCTCATCATGGGTGCTGTCGCCAGCATCTCGCTGCTTGTCGGCGGCATCGGCATTATGAACATGATGCTCACCAACGTAACGGAGCGCATCCGCGAGATCGGTATCCGCCGTGCCCTGGGCGCCAGTCGTCGCGATATCACCGCTCAGTTTTTGGCCGAGTCCTCGGCGCTGTGCGTCACTGGCGGCATTCTGGGCGTCGTGATTGGCTATCTGCTGGCCTGGGGGCTCACGTTCTTTGCCGCAAGCTCGGGCATCATGAGCGAGTTTGGAGCCACCGGGACGATCACGCCAAGCTTCTCCATTACGACCGTGTTGATCGCGTTTGCCGTATCGGTCGGCATCGGCGTAATCTTTGGCTTCTACCCCGCTCGACGCGCCGCAAAGCTCGACCCGGTGGAATGCCTACGCTACCAGTAAGTCACCACCAACAAGTTGCGGTGAATTAGAGCGCCTAGCGCGCGAACTCCTGTAAGAGCGCGTCTTCCACTTCCCGAAGCGAAAGGGCCCCGCCTCCCTCGGCGGGACGGGCGACCACGATACAGCGCGCTCCCACGTCGCGCGCAGAGGCGATCTTCTCGGCCGTGCCGCCTACGGTTCCCGAGTCCTTGGTCACAAGCCACTGGGCGCCCACCTGCCGAAGCATCGCCTCGTTGAGCTCGCGGGTGAAGGGCCCCTGCATGCCGATGACGTGCGACGGCGAAAACCCCGCGTCGATGCACTTCGTTATAGCACCGGGCAGCGGGAGCACACGCACGAAGAAGCGCTCCGCGAAATCGGCAACGCGTGTGTAGGGAGCAAGCTCCTTGCTCCCCGTCGTGAGAAGCGCGCGACCCGGGTTCTCGGAGAGAAAGCGCGCCGCGCAGGCGATCGACGCGACCGACACGACGCCTTTGGGCAGCGCCTCGGCCGGGCGCGCAAGGCGTAGGCATCGTGCACCCACGGCGAGCGAAGCGGCCCGGATGTTGCCGCTTGCGAGCGTTGCGAAGGGGTGCGTGGCGTCGACGACGATGCACGCGCCGGAAAGCTCGCGCTCCATGTCGGCCTCGTCGAGCCTGCCCGCATGCACCTCGATGCCCGGAAGCTCGCCCAAAAGCTCGCCTCCGTACTCGGTTGCCGCGTAGGCACGGGCGGGGATGCCCGCCTCGCTCGCCCATTCGCACAGAAGGCGGCCCTCGGTGGTGCCAGCGAAGATGCGCAGCGTCGGCGCGGATGCGGGCGCCGTCACTTCGGGCTGCCCGGGTGCGTGATCTGGTAGAGCAGCGCGTTCATAATGGCGGCCGCCACGGTCGAGCCGCCCTTGCGACCCCTCGCGACGATGGCCGGCACGCGTCGCGCGAGTAGCTCCTCTTTCGCCTCGACCACGTTCACAAACCCGACCGGCACTCCAACGACGAGCGCGGGCGCGATCTTCCCCGCGTCCATGAGCTCGGCGAGGCGCAGAAGTGCTGTGGGAGCGTTGCCGACGGCCACGATGAGCGGACCCTCGATGCCGCAAGCTTTGTCCATGCTCGCAACGGCGCGAGTCGTGCCCGCGGCGCGCGCAGCCGCGGCGACATCAGGGTCGGCCATGTAGCACACGGCCTTGCAGCCGAGCTTCGCGAGCGCGGGCTTGCTTATGCCTGCGAGCGCCATGTTCGTGTCGGTGAGCACCGTGGCCCCTGCGCGCAGTGCGTCGAGCGCACAGTGCGCGGCGTCATGGGTGAACACGAGGGAATCGGCGTACGAGAAGTCGGCAGTGGTGTGGATGACGCGCTTCACGACGGGCTCTTCGAGCGGCGGGAACGTGCGGCCGCCGAGCTCCTCGGTAATCATCTCGAAGCTGCGCCGTTCGATGTCGCCGGGCGCCATCTCCTTAGAATCCATCTAGTACTCCACTCCTTCCCTTGCACATATCCCCTGCTCGTAGGGGTGTTTCTCGCACCGCATCTCGGTTATGTAGTCGGCCTTCTCCACGATCTTGCGGGAAGGCGCGCGCCCGGTAAGCGCTACTTCGACGCCGCGCGCGGACATATCGAGCGCGCGGTCCACGAGCGCCTCGTCGACAAGCCCCTTCGAAAGCGCGTCGAGCGCCTCGTCGAGCACGAGCAGCCCCTCCTGCGCGCCCTCGAGCTCGGCGAGCGCGGAAGCGAGGTTCCTATCGTGCAGCTCGCGCGTCGCGGCAAGTTCTTCCGACGTCATTGACCAGGTAAACTTGTCCGACGCCTTCCCCGCGAACACGGGCACGCCGAAATGATCGGCGAGCAGGCGCGCCTCCCCGCTTTCGCCGTCTTTCAGGAACTGCACGACGACGACGCGGCGGCCTGCGGCGAGCATGCGAAGGGCGAGGCCCATCGCCGCCGTGGTCTTGCCTTTGCCGTCGCCATGATACACGTGGATCATACGCCCTCCTCGATAATGCGGTAGACATACTCCATGTCGAGCGCCCCGCGCACGGAGTCGGCCAGGCGGTCGAACTCGCGCGCACGGTGATCGGCCGCGGACACCGCGCCCTCAGCACCCACGACGCTCTCGGGCAGGCCGCGCATGCGCGCGAGCGAGCGCGCGAGGGCGAGTGCCACCCCCGGTTCGTCGAACAGGCCGTGGAGATAGGTTCCGAACACGTTTCCGCAGGCCGCGCCTTCTGGTTTGCCGCCAATCGTGCCCGCAGGGGCGCAGGAGACGGTCGTTTCGCCGTCGTGAATCTCGTACCCACGTGCCGTCATGCCGTTCCACACAGAGAACGCGCCTTGGGCGCCCGTGATGCGCAGCTCCGACTGGGCGAGGCGCTTTTCCTCCTTGAACACCGTACTTGCCGGGATGAGCCCGAGCCCGCGCGCGGTGCCAGCGCCTTCCCTGCCGTGCGGGTCGGAAAGCTCGTCTCCCAAAAGCTGGTAGCCTCCGCATATGCCGAGCACCGGCGTGCCCGCGCCCGAAAGCGCGCGTACACAGGCTCCGATGCCGCTAGCCGCAAGCCAGCGCGCGTCGTCGAGCGTGGACTTCGAGCCGGGAAGCACCACCAGGTCGGGTCGGCCCAGATCGGTCGTCGAGGAAACGTAGCGCACGCCCACGCCGGGCACGCGCGAAAGCGGGTCGAAGTCGGTGAAGTTCGACAGATGCGGAAGGCGCACGACGGCGACGTCGATGACGCCGCGCGCCTCGCGGGCAGATAGGCGCGGCGCGAGCGAGTCCTCGTCGTCCAGGTCGAGCGCAAGATACGGCACGACCCCCACGACGGGAACCCCGCACATCTTCTCGAGCGGAGCCAAACCCGGGCGCAAGATTTTTACATCGCCGCGGAACTTGTTCACCACAAGCCCCCGCAAAAGCGCGCGATCCTCGGGCGCAAAGAGCGCAACCGTGCCGTAGAGCTGGGCAAACACCCCGCCTGGGTCGATGTCGCCCGCGAGCAGCACGGGGGAGGACACGGCGCGCGCGAGCCCCATGTTGACGATGTCGTTTTCGGCAAGGTTGATTTCGGCGGGGCTGCCGGCGCCCTCGATGACGATGACGTCGTTTTCCTCCGCGAGCGAATCGAACGCCTCCAAAATCTGCGGCATGAGCGCCTTCTTTCGCGCGAAGTAGTCCCTCGCAGCGAAGGCTCCCTGCGCCTTGCCGGCCACGATGAGCTGGCTTCGGTGGTCGCTTTCGGGCTTGAGCAGGATGGGGTTCATGCGCACGTCGGGCGCGATGCCGCACGCCTCGGCCTGCATGATCTGGGCGCGCCCCATCTCGAGCCCGTCGGCCGTGACACCGCTGTTGAGCGCCATGTTCTGGCTCTTGAAGGGAGCCACGCGCAGGCCGTCCTGCGCAAGCACGCGGCACAGCCCCGCCGCAAGCAGGCTCTTCCCCGCGTTCGACATGGTGCCCTGGATCATGATGGGCTTCGCCCTACCCACGGGTATCGACCCCCTTCGCCGAGCCTCGGCCATCCGCGCCCGCCATCGCGCCGCTACAAGAAGCGCCGCCCCGTTCGTCGGGTTCGCCTTCGCCCGATGCGCCTTCCGCCCGAAGCGCGCGGCTGAACGCCATCGCAAGCCGGGCGTTCTCCTTGCGCGTGCGCACCGCGACGCGGCACCAGAAACGGGACAGTACCGAAAACGAGTCGCACGTGCGGACCAAAACCCCCTGATTATACAGACGCTCGGGGATGTCTTTCGCCGGCGTGCGGACTAAAAGGAAGTTCGCATCCGACGGCACGACGGAAAGCCCGAGCGAGGAGAGCTCGTGGGAAAGCCACGCTCGCTCGCCCGCCAATACATCGCGCGTACGCGAGACGTATTCGACGTCCTCCAGGGCGGCGATGCCCGCAGCCTCGGCGACCGAGGAGACGGGCCACGCCTGCCCCGCCCGGCGAATCCCCTCGATGAGTTGGGCGTTTCCGCTGATCAGATATCCCAACCGCAACCCCGCCATTCCGTAGAGCTTGGTGAACGCGGAGAGCACGGCCACATGGCGCGAACACGCGGCGCGTGCGGCCACGCTCCTTTCGCGGGCGTCGGGCGCAAATCCGAGGAAGCACTCGTCCACGACGAGCAGCGCGCCCACCTGCTCGCAGCGGCAAGCCGCGGCATCGATCACGCGGGGGTCGACGAGGCGCCCCGTCGGGTTGTTCGGATTGCAGAGGTACGCCACGTCTCCCGGCCCCTCGATCGCGCGGGCGAAGGAGGCAGGCACGTCGAAGTCGTCCGCTTCGGAGAGCGGGAACTCCTGCACGCATGCGCCGTAGTAAGATGCCGCCTCCGCATATTCAGAGAACGTCGGCGCGCACACGACGATGCGTTTCGGGCGCACCGTCGCAGCGAGCCGCCAGATGATGTCGGACGCGCCCGCGCCGCAGACGATAGTATCTTCGGGAATGCCCTGGGCGCGCGCTAGGGCGCGAACGAGGGCGAGGCTTTCCCTATCGGGGTAGGCGTCGATTCGAGAAAGCGACTTACAAGCTGCGGCGACGGCGCGCGGCGAGGGGCCTGCCGGATTCACGTTCACCGAGAAGTCGATGAGATCGGAGGCGCCCCCTTCGCAACCGATGCCGAGCGATTGCGCGCTGCCCCCATGCGTACGGGCGCGCAGGATTCCCCCGGCAGCCCGGAGCGCGGCGTGGTCTTCCCTCATGCCATCGCCCCCAAGGCGAGCACGACCGCCGCGCGCGCAGCGCCGAAGACGACGAGCGCGCATACGGACGCGGCGAGCATGAGCCTTGTCGCCCGGGCGATGTCGCCCCACTCGATTTCACGGGACGCGTCGCCTATCGTCGGTTTCTCAACGAGCTTGCCGAAATACACCGCGGGTCCTGCCAGGCGCAGCCCGAGCGCGCCCGCACACGCTGACTCGGTCTGCGCCGAGTTGGGGCTCGCATGGCGACGCCTGTCGCGGCGCCAGATGCGCGCCGCCCCGCGCGCGTCGAGCCCGACGATCGGGCACACGGCGATCATGAACAGGGCCGATAAGCGCGAGGGAATCCAGTTCACCGCATCGTCGAGGCGCGCCGAGGCGCGGCCGAAGTCGATGTAGCGCTCGTTTTTGTAGCCCACCATGCTGTCGAGCGTGTTCACCGCCTTGTACGCCATGCCCAAGGGCGCACCCCCGATCATAAGGTAGAAAAGCGGCGCGATGACGCCGTCGCTCGCGTTCTCCGCCACCGTTTCCACGGCGGCGCGCGCGACGCCCTGCTCGTCGAGAACAGACGTGTCGCGTCCCACGATGAGCCCGACGGCTTCGCGCGCCGCGACAAGGCCGCCCTTCGAGAACGCGCGGGCCACGGCCAGGCTCTGGCGGCGCAGCTCGCATGTCGCGAGAATCTGATAGCTCGCCCATGCCTCGGCCACGAAGCGCAAGCCGGAGTGAACCATGCCGCAAAGATGTAGGATACCCCAGGTCAAAAGCCCACACGCAAGCGGAAGCGCCACGGCGAGCACAAGCCCTGCGGCACGCGTGCCCGCGGACGTTTGCGGGAATGCGCCCCGCAGGCGGCCTTCGGCCCATGTGATCGCGTGCCCCATGGCGACGACGGGATGGGGAAGCCAGCGCGGGTCGCCGAAGGCAAGGTCGGCCGCGAACCCGGCGGCGACGGCAAGAATCGTCATCACCGGGCATCGCCCCCCGAAGCGGGGCGAACGTCGCGAAGGCAGCGCCCATCCCAGGTGGCGGCCCATGCGCCGCCCGGCTCGGTATGCACGTCGAAGTATCCCATTTTCGGGACAGCTAGCTCGGAGAGCAGCGCTTTCACGGTACCCGCGTGAACGACGAAGACGGCGCGCCCACTCCCCTGGGCGCGCTCCGATTCGCACGCCTCCCGAAACGCCGCGACGACGCGGCGGGTGAAATCGCTCTTGCCCTCGCCATGCGGGCAGCGCGTCTCGCACCAGGAGTCTACCCAGGCGCGGTAGCGCACATCCTCTTTAAGCTCGGCGGCGCTTCGCCCCTCGAAGTCACCGAAATCCATCTCGCGCAGACCGGGGCACGCCATAAGCTCCGCGTTCGGGAAGAGGATGCGCGCCGTCTGGTCGGTGCGGGCCATGCCGCTCGTGATAACACGGAACACGTCACGATCGCACGCGAGGTCGCGCAAAGCGCGCTCGCCCGCGCTCGACAGGGGCTCGTCGGTGCCCGCCCCGCTGTAGCGATGGTCTTCCGTGCCCGCCGTGGCACCATGGCGCACGAAGACGACCTCCAAAGGCGCGCCCGCGCCCTGCGTCCCTCGAGGAGCATCGGCAAGGTTTCCTTTGATGACCTGGGGAATCCCGCACGTCATGCGCACGACGACGTCGGCGCGCGCAGCGAGCGCGCATCCCAGGCGCCCCGCGCGCTCGCGCCATTGGGCGTCTTCCGCATGCATAGGGACGACCCCCGAGCCGACCAAGGACAGAATCACTGCGTCGAAGCCGATCAGCCGCTCGAGCGCCCGGTCAGCGTCGAGCGCGCGTACGAGTTCCTCAGCATGGTACGCGACGCGGCCGGCAAAAGCCGCGGAAACGCCGCCCTCCGCAAGCTGCGCCGCGTCGACGAAATCGTCCGCCGCGAACCCGAGCTTTTCGCGCACGAAGGTCCTCTTCCCCGAATGCGCGCCACCTACCACGAGCATCATAGGAGCATGCCCCCCGCCACCAGCATAGCAAGCATCGCGAGCTCGGCCCATTGCAGAAACCATCCGGCCAAATCCCCCGTCACCCCGCCGAAGCGGGACAGGGCAACATGGCGGTACCACGCGAGCGCCAAAAGCCCCGCCACCGCCATAAGGGCGCCGACGGCCCGAGCGCACGCGACCATCCCTGCAGCCGAAGCCGTAGCGAAAGCGCAAAGCGGCACGACGATCGCCGCGCGCTTCTTCGCAGGCGAGAGCCCCGCGGCCATGCCGTCCGCCCGCGCGGCAGGCCAGCATTCTACGGCGAGCCCCGAAAGCGCGCGGGAGAACACGAGCGAGCACAGAAGCGCGAGGAACGCCCCCGCCGTAAGCGGCAGCGCGGTGAACAGGGAAAACTGCAGAATAAGGTACACAACAACACCGATGACCCCGAAGGCGCCCGCCCGCGGGTCGTGCATGATCTCGAGCTTTCGCTCGCGCGGGGCCCAACTTGCAAGCGCATCGGAGGTGTCGCAGAGCCCGTCTAGGTGGATGCCACCCGTCACCACCACAGGCAGCGCCACGAGCACGGCCGCGACGATGGTCGCGGGCACGACAAGCAGGTTAGCCACGTACCCCCACGCCGTCATGAGGAAGCCTTCCGCAAGGCCCACCAGGGGAAACGCGGCAAGCGCATGGGTTGACCCGAAATCGGTCCAGGCCGATTTCGGGACGGGGATGCGCGAGAACGTTCCGAACGCCGCGCCGATTGCCTCTGCTATCTTCACCTTGTAGGTCCTTCGCCTTTCATCCACACGGGAATCCCGCATACCACTTCGACTGCGCGGTCGGCCATCGCCGTCACGCCCTCGTTCACGCGCGCGAGCGCGCGCCTCCATGCCTCGGTCCCCTCATCGTAGCGCATCCCATCGGCGAACACGTCGACGGTGACCACCACCGTATGCACAGCGGCCTGAGCGAGCCGTTCGATGCCTCCGAGCACCTCGCGCGCCGCAGCGTCGGGGTCACGTGGGGGCAAGCCGCCTTCCGGGAAGAGCTCGTTCGCAACCAGGTTGCCCACGTCCTCCAAAAGAAGCGTGCAGCCGCGCGGAAGCCCGGGCACTGCGGCGCCCACGTCACGCGTGCGCTCGAGGGTGGAAAACCCCTTGCCCTCGCGCAGCGCCCGATGGCGCGCGATGCGGCGGGCGCCCTCTTCCCCGAAGGGCTCCATCGTTGCCAGGTACACGCGGGGCCCGTCGTGCCCGAGGCACAGGGACTCGGCGTAGGCGCTCTTGCCGCTCGCGGCGGCGCCGATAACGAGCGTCACCGTCATTTCCAGGCCTCGAAATGCTCGTAAGCAGCCATGCCAGTCGCCGTGAACGTCTTCCCATCCCGGTACACGCGCAGCGCCGAATCCAGAAGGGGCAGATACGCCATGGCGCCCGCGCCCTCGCCCAAGTGCATGCCTGCGTCGAGGGGTGCCTTTATGCCGAGCTCGCGAAGGAGCTCCTGGCTTGCGGGTTCACTTGATGCGTGGGTGCCCACGAGGTAGCCCAAGGCGTTGGGGCACAGGCGCGCCGCGCACAGGGCCGCCGTGCAGGATACTACCCCGTCGAGGAGCGCCGGCGCCTTCGAGGCCGCGGCCCCCAGGTAGAAGCCGCACATCGCCGCGATGTCGAAGCCGCCCACCTTCGAGAGCACGTCGATCGGGTCGGCGGGATCGGGCGAGTTCGCGTCGATAGCGCGCTCGACCACGTCGCGCTTGCGCGCGAGTGAGGCGTCCGAGAGCCCCGCGCCGCGCCCGACGAGGCTCCGCGCGTCCGCCCGGAGGAGCACTGCGGCCACCGCCGCCGAGGTGGTCGTGTTGCCGATGCCCATCTCGCCCGCGACGAGAAGGCGCACGTCGGCGCGGGCAAGCCCGAACGCGACGGCGATTCCGACCTCGATTGCGCGCACGGCCCCATCGCGAGACATAGCGGCGCCGTGCGCGATGTTGTCGCTCCCCCGCCGCACGTTCGCGCGCACCATGCGCGCGTCTTCTATGCCCCGGGCCATACCCACGTCGACGGGCACGACCTCGGCACCCGCGAACGCCGCCATGCGGCAGGCACTCGTGGCCCCCTCGCACATGTTGCGCGCGACGGCTCGCGTCACGTCTTGTCCGCTTTGCGACACGCCTTCGGCAACGACCCCGTTGTCGGAGAAGAATACCGCGAGTGCACGGGGAAACTCGGCCACCTCGGCGCTCCCCTGAGCCGCGGCGATACACGCGACGGCGTCTTCAAAGTCGCCCAATCCCCGCAAGGGATGCGCGATGGAGTCCCACGCGGCGTACGCGGCGGCGCGGGCGCACTCGTCTGCGGGCGCGATCCGGGAGAGCGCGGCTTCGAGCACGGCGCCCGGCGCCGACGAGAACGCGCGCTCGACTTCCTCGCGGATGCAGGCCAACGCGGTTTCGGTTGCTTCAGCCATGCCGTCTCCTCTCTGCGAACGACGCTGCGGCAGACGCGAACGTGCGCGCAACGTCGGGGTTCGCAGGATAGTACACATGCGGGAAGCCCGCAACCAGGGACGGGGTGGTCGTCATGCACGGCCAGCCCTTGTCGCGCCGGGGCTTCTGCGCCCAGAAGTCGCCGCCCGGGCAGGTGGACTGCCAGTAGTGGAACTCGTGCGCGCGGATGCGTGTGCCGCGCGGCCCGTAGAGCCCGTCGCGTTGGGAAGTGAGCTCCACGTACCCGAAATGGGACAGCCTTCCCCCGTTCTCGCTTGCGCCCTCAAGGGCGCCCGCAACAGGCCAGCGCCGCCCCTCGCTATCGGCGATTTCACGCTGCAGGTACAGAAACCCACCGCATTCGGCGACCGTCGGCATGCCGGATTCCACCGCGCGCCGCACCGCCTCGCGCATCGGCGCGTTCTCGGAGAGCTGCCGCGCATGGAGCTCCGGGTAGCCGCCTCCCAGATAGAGGGCGCTTGTCCCCCGGGGCAACTCACTATCACACAAGGGGCTGAAAAAGGCCAGCTCGCAACCCAGGTCCTCGAGCGCGCGCAGGTTCTCCTCGTAGTAGAACGAGAACGCCTCGTCACGGGCGACGGCGACGATGGGCCGCGCTCCCGCGATCGGCTCCAACCGGTAAGGTTCCTCGCGGATATCGGGTGCCGTCGCCGCTGTTTCGAGCAAGCGGTCGACGTCGACGGTCTTTTCCACCAGCTCGGCCATCTTGTCGATGCGCGCAGAAAGCTGCTCGACCTCGTCGGCGGTCACAAGCCCCAGATGCCGGCTTTCGAGCGAGAACGCCTCGTCGGCGGGGATATTCCCCAAAACCGCGACGCCCGTGTGCTTCTCGATCGCAGGCGCCGCGTAGGCGCAGGCAGCGGCGCTCGTCTTGTTCAGCACGACGCCGCGCACGTTCGCACAAGGCAGGAACTCGGCGATGCCGCGGATTACGGCGGCGAGCGATAAAGACGCCCCGCGCCCGTTCACCACTAAAACGACCGGCGTTTCAGTGTCGCGCGCAACCTGGTAGCTGCTCGCGTCGGCCACGCCGGGCGCCATGCCGTCGTAGAAGCCCATGACCCCCTCGAGCACCGCGACATCCGCACTCGCGGCGCCGCGTGCGAGCAGGGCGCGCAGCGTCGGGGCGTCGGTGAAGAAGCCGTCTAAGTTGCCCGAGCGCGCACCCACGACGCGACGATGAAAGAGCGGGTCAATGTAGTCGGGGCCGCATTTGAAGGCCGCGCATGCAAGGCCGCGGCGTGCGAGCGCGCGCAGGAGCGCGCACGTAACGACCGTCTTGCCGCTCCCGCTCGAGGGCGCAGCGACCATGAAGCGCGGGATGGTCGTGCTCACCGGGCGCCGCCTTCCCCACCTGCACCACGCGCGCTGACGAGGAACACGGGGTTTTGCGCCTTCATAAGATGGTACGAGCCTACAGCCTCGGCGCGGACGGCCGACACCTGGCACGCCTCGAACCCCTTAAAGCGCGAACCCGAGAGGAGCGCGCACGCCTCGGTGAGCGTCTCAACGGTGACGCATGGCACGCACAGGCGAACCTGCGAGTTTTTCTCGAGCGCCGCCTCCACGATGGAGGGAAGCTCACCCGCGCTCCCGCCGACGAACACGGCGTCGGGGACGGGCAGTTTCGCGAGCGCTTCGGGGGCGACACCGGGGACCGCATGCACGTTGCCGCAGCCGAATGCATCCGCGTTCTCTCGGATGAGCCGCACGCCGGCCGCGTTGCGCTCGACCGCCCATACCGACCCCACTCGCGCGACGAGCGCCGCCTCGATCGACACGCTCCCCGTGCCGGCTCCGACGTCCCACACGGTGTCGGTAGCGGTAAGGCGCAGCTTCGCGAGCGCGACGGCGCGCACCTCCTGCTTGGTCATGGGAACGTCGCCGCGGATGAAGAGCTCGTCGGGAATGCCCGAGGAAGCGTACGGCCAGCGGGAGCTCGCGGCGCGGGATGCGCCCGCAGGGTCCGCCGCGGAAGAAACCGCCGCGGGCGATGACGCGCCGGCCGGCGCCTCGGAGGCTGCGCTAGAGCCCGCAGGCGATCCGGCGCCGCCTGCGAACTCGATAAGCATCACGTTCAAGTCGTCGAACGTCTGACCTGCGATTTCACTTGCGGTCGCGCAGGTGATGCGCTCGTCGGGGTACGACAGGCGCTCGGCCACCGTCACGCGCGCATCCACGAAGCCCGCCTGCACAAGCTCGCCCGAAAGCCGCGAGGGGTCTTCCCCGCCCGACGTGGCGAGGAAGAGCTCGCCTGAGCGCTCGGCCTCGGCCACGATGTCGCACGCCACGCCGTGAGCGCTCGCGAAGCGCCAATCCTGCCATGGACGCGCAAGGCGCGCGGCGAGATAAGACGCTGAGCTTATGCCGGGAATGACGCGCACGTCCACCTGCGCATCGCCGGAGAGCGCCTCCACCAGGCGGCGCGCGCCGCTGAACAGCCCCACATCGCCCGTCATCACGACCACGGCGCGCTGCCACGACGCCGCATCGGTGAGCGCGGCGACGATATCCGCCGTCTTCACGAGCTCGCATCTCACCACGTCGGGCGGCACGTCGATGCCGACAAGCGCGCGATGAGCGCCGATGACCACGTCGGCGATGCCGATCGCGTCGAGCGCCGAGCGCGAGAGCAAGTCGGGGTTTCCGGGCCCCGCCCCGATGATCGTTACCTTTCGCATGGAATCTCCCGATACCCGCGCGGCGTGACCATACGGCCGCCCACGAGCTTCGTGTCCGCGTTGCCGACGAACACGGTGGTGAACATGTCGGCGTCGATCTCCCCCAGCTCGGAGAGCCTGCACATGCCCGACTGCTGCCCCTCGCGCCCGATGTTGCGTACCCAGCCGCAGAGCGTGTCGGGGGCCTTCCATTCGAGCATAATCTTCGCCGCGCGTGAGAGCCTGTCGGCGCGCTTTCTGCTGCGCGGGTTGTACAAACAGATGCAGAAGTCGGCGCTCGCCACGGCGGCGAGCCTGCGCTCGATGACCTCCCATGGCGTGAGCAGGTCGGAGAGCGACACGACCGCGAAGTCGTGGGCAAGCGGGGCGCCGAGCACCGCCGACCCGCTCTGAGCCGCGGTGGCCCCGGCGATAACTTCCACGTCTACATCGGGGTAGTCCTCCGCAAGCTCCAGCACGGGGCTCGCCATGCCGTACACGCCCGCGTCACCGCTGCACACGAGCGCCACGGCTTCTCCGCTCTGCGCGCGCGAAAGCGCCAGGCGGCACCGTTCGACCTCGCGCATCATCGGCGTCGCGAGATGCGCCGCGTCGGGCACGGCGGCGAGCGCGAGCTCCACGTATTTCGTGTACCCCACAACGATGTCGGCCGCCTCGAGCGCGCGCCGGGCCGCAATCGTCATGCCGTCGGGGCCGCCCGGGCCGATCCCCACCACGAAGAGCTTTCCCATCACCGCTCCTTAAACGAAAGTTTGATAGTTACCTTGGAAAACGCGACGGTCACACCGCCGTGAGCGAGCTTCGGGAAGATAAGTTTGCCCCCGCCCGCGAGCGCCGCGCGCTCGCACACGTTGTCGACCCCCACCATCGCGCGCACGAAATCAGATGGCGAAACGCTGCCTTCGACCTGCGACAACTCCTCTGCGGAATACGTCGCAAGCGGGATATTGCGCGCGCGGCAGAAGGCGAGCAGACCCTCCTCGTGCGCCTTCACGTCGATCGTCGCCGCCTCGCGCACGGCCGAAGGCGAGATACCCGCCTGCCCGCACGCGAGAAGAAACGCCTCCCCGATCGCTTCGGCGCACGCACCGCGACGGCACCCTATGCCCGCAACGATGCAGGGCACGACAAGGCGAAGCGGCTCGGGCGCAGGCGCCTGCGCCCGCACGCCGACCGGCTTCCCCGTCTCACCGGCGGGCACGACCTCGCCCGTTGTCTCCGCCGCGCGAACGGACGCACCTGCATTCGCGCCAGCGAACGACGATACGACGATATCGGCCCGAGCGCGGTCGGACGCAATGTCAACCCCCTCAGGCGGCTGTCCCGAAATCGGCATGTCGGAATAGAGCGTCACGCGCCCGCCCGAAAGCAGCTGCGCCGACACTCGCTTGATGGCCTCGGGATTCGAAACGGCGAGCCCCGCACAGCGCGCCCACGTATCCACCGCCCACACGCCGCGGACGTCGGTCGCCGTGGTGATGACGGGGATGGCCCCTGCCGCGCGTGCCACAGTTTGCGCAAGCTCGTTCGCACCGCCCAAATGCCCCGACAAAAGCGGGACGGCAAAGCGCCCCGCCTCGTCAATCACCACAACCGCGGAATCGGTTGCCTTCGAGGCGACATGCGGCGCGATCGCCCGCACGGCGATGCCCGCCGCGCCCACGAACAGAAGCGCGTCCGACGCTTCCCACGCAAGCGCCGTCCATGCGCGCAGGTCGGCCTTCCCCTCGCCGAACCCGCGCGAAACGGAAACGTCCCAGCCAGGGTCATCTTCACCTGTCTGCGCGCAATCGGAAAGCGCGCGTGCGGTGCGCTCCGCCAACGCATACCCCCTCTCGGTGAACGCTATGCAGGAAATCCTCATCTAGCGCACCACCATCGTCGAGAAGTAGCTGCCCCGATCGGGCACATCGTCGAGCGAGCGGTACACGCGCTCGCCCGGAAGCCCACAGTCCTCTACGAGCTCGGCACCGTCGAAGGCGCCCTCCTCGCGAAGGATGCGCTTCGTGTCCGCAAGCGAGCGGCGCGCCTTCATGACCACTTTCGTCCCCGGCCAGCCGATTGCGCGGCGCACGCCGTACAGCACGCCTTTACTCATACGTCGCCCCCAATTCCCCGATGACTGCATCGGCGCCCGACGTGCGGAAAAGCTCGCGGCGCTCGGCGTCGAACACAACCGCGGCGATGTCGCATGCGCCCGCCGCGCGGCGGCGCAACCTGTCCTCGATTGCCGCAGCGAGCGAGGCGCGCGCAGCGTCCCCCACGCCGGCGGCCTCGATTACCTCGAGCGCCGCCGTGGTCGTGACCGACGACATGATCTCACGCACGGTCTTCGCGCCCGCGCCGGCCAAGGCCGCGTGGGCGGCCAGAATCTCCGCGCGGCAGTCAGCGGTACGCGAATGGGTGTCCATGATGCCGCCAGCGACCTTCACCAGCTTGCCGATGTGTCCCACAAGAAGGACATTGGTGAATCCTTCGCGAACGCAGCAATCAATCGCTTCGCCCACGAAGTTGGAGATGAAGACCACCGGCGCACCGTTTAGGTGGAAATGCCCCGAGATGAACTGCCCGCCGTAGTTGCCGGGCGTGAGCACGACTCCGCGCCGCCCCATAGCCGCATGCTGCCGGATCTCAAGCTCGATGCTGTCGCGCAAGGCAGCGAGGCTGCGCGGTTCGACGATGCCCGTCGTGCCCAGGATAGAGATGCCGTCCTTTATCCCCAGGTGCGGGTTAAAGGTCTTTTCGGCAAGGGCAACGCCCTCGGGTACCGAAATCGTCACAGCAATATCTCCAGAAAAGCCGTGCACGGCGCACACCTCGCGCACCGCCGAAGTGATCATCGCGCGCGGCGTCGCGTTGATGGCGGCCGCCCCCACCGGCTGCTCGAGCCCGGGCAACGTCACGCGCCCCACGCCCACGCCGCCGTCGACGGAAACTTCCGATTCGTGCGCGGGTACGTCCTTGCTGCCCGCAGCGCCCGTGCCCGACCCCGCATGTTCCACGCGCGCGTACACGAGCACGCCGTCGGTCACATCGGCATCGTCGCCTGCGTCCTTTCGCACGGCACACTGGGCGCACCCCTCGCCGATGCATGCGTCGACCACGTTCGCCTCGACGGGCAGCCCGCCAGGGGTGACGATCGACACGAGGCCGACGGGCTTTCGTGACAAGAGCATCTCGCAGGCCGCCTTCGCCGCGAGCGCGGCGCAGCTCCCCGTGGTGTAGCCGCAGCGCAGGCGGGTCGTCCCGGTATATATGTAGTGCTCGAAGGCCACGCTAGCTGCTCGCCTTCCGATACCCCGTGGAAAACGAAGGGTCGTAAAGCTTGCTGCGCTCGTACGACTCCGCTTGCGCGCCGTTGTGTGCAACCCTGCCGCGAGCTCCGAGCACGCGGCCCACCACCACGAGCGCCGTGCGGTCGATGCCCTCTCGCGCGCCCGCATCGGCGAGCGTGCCCACTGTGCATCGCACCACGCGCTCCTCAGGCCAGGTCGCCTTGTACACGAGCGCCGCCGGCTCATCGGAGCTGCGGCCCGCGGCCAAAAGCTCGGCGGAAAGCTCGGCGAGCATACCCGAGCTCAGGAAGATGACCATAGTCGAGCCGCTTTCCGCCATGGTGCGCATGCCCTCGCCCGCGGGCATGGGGGTGCGCCCGGAAAGCCGCGTGATCACGACCGACTGGCTGATTCCCGGCAGCGTATATTCCTGGCGAAGCGCCGCCGCGGCACCGCAAAAGCTCGACACGCCGGGCACCACCTCGTAGTCCACGCCGCGCGCGTCGAGCGCGTCCATCTGCTCCTGGATGGCGCCGTACAGGCACGGGTCGCCCGTGTGCAGGCGCACCACTTCCTCGCCCCGCGCATCTGCCGCGCACATCACGTCGAGCACTTCCTCCAAGGTCATGTGCGCGCTGTCGTAGACGATGCAGGATTCCTTGCACCCGGCGAGCAGCTCGGGGTTCACAAGGCTCCCCGCCCAAACGACCACGTCGGCCGCGCGCAAAAGGCGCGCCCCGCGCAGCGTGATAAGGTCGGCGGCGCCCGAGCCAGCGCCAACGATATGAATCATCCGAGCCTTCCCTTCCCGTTTCTCATCGCAACCGTTTACGCTGCCATTCGCGCAGCGGCCAAAACACGGCGCCCGCAGCGGCAATCGGCGCAAATACGCAGGCAGGAGGCGCAATGCCGCCCGCCCTGGCTTTGACACGTTCAAAAGTGCCCACTATCATAGTAAAAGATTCGGCAACGAGCATATGACAATCGGATAAAAGGAAATGACCGGCGCGGCGCCCGCACAGCCCGCGCTGGCTTGCGGAGGGAACCAGGTGGGAATCCTGGGCAAGGGACATTACTGTATAGGACGCACGGGCGAACCGCCTCGCGCCCCAAGCCAGACTGCTTCGCCTTTTCCTCACGGCATCGCCGTGGCGTTAGCTCCTTGTGAACCCCGAGGGGTGCGCTTTTCTTTCGCTTGTGCCGACAAGCAACTGTCGCCGGGGGACCGGCAAACCGAGGAAAGGAAAAACCATGTCCGACCAGATGTCACGCCGCGGCTTCATGGGCGCCGCAGCAACCGGAGCCTTCGCGCTCGCCGGAGTCGCGCTCGCGGGCTGCTCCAGCACCTCCGCGAGTTCCGAGAAATCGAGCGAAAAGGAGAAGGCCGTGAAGCCGGTCATCCTCGTCACGAGCTTCGGCACGAGCTACAACGACTCGCGCCACATCACCATCGGCGCCATCGAAGACGCTATCCGCGAGAAGTACTGGCAGGACTACGACATCCGCCGCGCCTTCACCGCGCAGATCATCATCGACAAGCTGAAGAAGCGCGACGGCATCACGATCGACAACATGACCGAGGCGCTCGACCGCTGCGTGGAAGACGGCGTGAAGGAAATCGTCGTGCAGCCGACGCATCTCATGGCTGGCCTGGAATACGCCGACGTGAAAGACGAGCTCGACAAGTACGCTGACAAGTTCGACAAGATCTCGCTCGGCGACCCGCTGCTCACCTCCGACGACGACTACAAGAAGGTGGCCGCAGCCATTAAGGAGAACATGGCGTCCTTCGACGACGGCAAGACGGCGCTGTGCCTCATGGGCCACGGCACCGAAGCCGATTCCAACGCCGACTATGCCAAGATGCAGGAAGTGTTTAAGAACGAGGGCTTGACGCAGTTCTTCGTCGGCACCGTCGAGGCTGAACCGACCTGCGAGGATGTTATCGCCGCCGCGAGCGCCGCAGGCTACAAGAAGGCCGTGCTCGCGCCGTTCATGGTGGTCGCGGGCGACCACGCGAACAACGACATGGCAGACGAGACCGACCCCGACAGCTGGGCTGCGAAGTTCGTGGCCGCCGGCTTCGAAGTGACGTGCCTGCTCCAGGGTCTGGGACAAAACGTCGCGGTCGACGACATCTACGTCTCGCACG
This sequence comes from uncultured Collinsella sp., assembly GCA_902493515.1. GTDB lineage: Bacteria > Actinomycetota > Coriobacteriia > Coriobacteriales > Coriobacteriaceae > Collinsella. The sequence continues at coordinate 6,952 of CABUPE010000014.1, read as the reverse complement.
TGGACGACGCCATCGCCAAGCTGTAAACTCGCCGCGCACGGGGGCGCCGGTCGCGTCCCCGTGCAACGGGCATGCGCCTTCCCCGACTGACGGCGCATGCCCGTTGCATTCGCATCCCGCCCGCCCACCGCACGGCGCGGGCGGTCGAAGCGATTGAAAGGAACCCCTTCATGTTGAAGAAAACCCTCGCCTTCGCCCTGTCGGCGGCGCTTTTCGCGTTCTCGCTCGCCGGCTGCGGCGGAAATTCAATCGACAGCGCAAAGGCAAGCGATGCCGATTCCCAGGAAAAGACCGAACAGGCGGCCGATGCGCCCGAGGACGCAAGCGCTGCCCCCATCACCGCCGACAAGGTGGCCGACGGCACCTATCCGATCACCGTAGATTCCAGCTCGAACATGTTCAGGATTGTGGACGCCCAACTCATCGTGGAAAACGGCTCCATGCACTGCGTGATGACGCTTTCCGGCACGGGCTACGGCAAGCTCTTCATGGGCACGGGCGACGAGGCTGCCGCCGCGAGCGAGGCCGACTTCATCCCCTATGTGGAAAACGCGGAAGGCAAGTACACCTACGACGTGCCCGTTGAAGCGCTCGACGAGGACACCGCCTGCGCCGCGTGGAGTATTAGAAAAGAGCAGTGGTACGACCGCACGCTCGTGTTCGAATCCGCCGGCGTCGATCTGCGCGCCGACGCACTGAAGTAACGCCATGCGGTCGATTCTTCCCAAGGGGGAAAGCAGGAAGCGTCGCAGCATCGCGGTGCGCGCGATCGCCTGCGTTCTCGTCGCCCTGCTCGCGCTTCCCTTCGCGGGGTGCAGTGCGAGCCCGAACGCGACCGGTGGCACGGCAGGCTCTCAGGAATACACTGTGAGCGTCTCGCTCTCCGGCGGGTCAGGGCGCGCAAACATCGCCTCACCCACCACAATTGTGAAGGATGGCGACACCTACACCGCGACCATCACCTGGTCGAGTTCGAACTACGACAAAATGACCGTCAACGGCGTGGACTACGCGCCCGCAAACGACGGCGGCAACTCCACGTTCGAGATACCCGTCACGCTCGACGAGGACATGGCCGTGTCGGCCGAGACCGTCGCCATGTCGACGCCGCACACCATCGACTACACGCTCCACTTCGACTCATCCACCATGAAGGAGAAAACGGGCGACGAAGCAAGCGGCGGCTCCCCTACGAGAACGGCTTCAAGCGCCGCGGCCGACTTCCACAACGCCGATTTGGGCTGCGGCTGGAAGCCGACGGGGACGCTTCAGCTTGAATACGCCGAGCACTTCACTGTCGACGAGTTCGAAGGCGGCCTACGGCTTATCTGCATTTCGAACGGGGAGCGCTTCCTCGTGGTGCCGCAAGATGCGAAGGTACCTGATGGGTTGAGCTCCGACATCGCGGTCATAAGGCGCCCCGCCGACAAGGTGTACCTCGTGTCGTCGGCGACGATGTGCCTGGTCGACGCGCTCGATGCGAACGACAATATCATCATGTCGGGCACGAAGGCCGACGATTGCTCGGTCGCGGGCTTCAAAAGCGCACTCGAAAGTGGGGCGATCGCCTACGGCGGCAAGTACAGCGCGCCCGACTACGAGCGAATATCGGCCTCGGGCTGCACGCTCGCCATCGAGAACACCATGATCAACCACACACCGGATGTGAAGGAAAAGCTGCAGAAACTCGGGCTCGTCGTGCTCACCGAACAGTCGTCGAGCGAGCCCGAAGCACTCGGGCGCGTCGAGTGGATTAAGCTTTTCGGCGTCCTGTTCGACAAGGAAGACGAGGCCGTGCACCTGTTCAACGAGCAGAAGGCCCGCGTCGAGCAAACGTCGGGGCTCGCGTCGTCAGGTAAAACCGTGGCGTATTTCTACATTAACTCGAACGGGGCCGCCGTCACGCGGCGGGCGGGCGACTACGTGGCGCAGATGATCGAGCTTGCAGGCGGCAACTACGCGCTCGATGACGCGCAGACGGCGTCGACGTCAGGTTCGTCAGTAACGCTCGAAATGGAGCGCTTCTACGCGACGGCGAAGGATGCCGACATTATCGTCTACAACGGCACCATCGACGAATCGGTTGCCACCTTGAACGACTTCGTAGGCAAAAACGCGCTATTGTCGCAGTTCAAAGCCGTGAAGAACGGCAACGTCTGGGTCACAAGCGCCGACATGTACCAGCAGATGACTTCCACCGCCGACATTATCGACGAGCTGCACGGGGCGTTCACCGGCGATGACGCGAGCGACTTCCATTATCTGAGGAAGCTCGGCTAGCACCATGAGAAGCCGACTTTCCATATCATACGACGAATCGGGGCGAGCCGCACGGTGTCGCGTCGTGACGGCGCTGCTCGCTGTTGCCCTCATCGTGCTCGTCGGGGCCAACCTGTGCATCGGGAGCGTGCTCGTGCCCGCAGACCACATCCCCGGCATCCTTTCGGGCGGCGCGGCCAATTCCATGGAAAGCCAGGTCATCTGGGAGATTCGCCTGCCGCGCGTGCTTTCAGCCGTGCTTCTCGGCGGGGCACTTTCACTCTCCGGGTTCCTGCTGCAGACGTTTTTCAACAACCCCATCGCCGACCCGTTCATCTTGGGCGTCTCCTCGGGCGCAAAGTTCGTCGTCGCGCTTACGATGATCGTACTTCTGGGCGCGAACCAGGCCATGTCCTCGCCGGCCATGGTGGCCGCAGCGATTCTGGGCTCGCTTATCACCATCGGCTTCGTGCTCCTCATCGCACGGCGCATAAGTTCCATGGCCATGCTCATCGTGGCGGGCGTCATGGTGGGATACATCTGCTCGGCGGCGACGAACTTCCTCATCGCCTTCGCCGACGACCAGTCCATCGTAAACCTGCACAACTGGTCTTTGGGTAGTTTCTCGGGTTCGAGCTGGGACGACGTCGCGGTCATCGCGGTCGTGGTGATCACCGTGAGCGCATGCGTATTCGCGATATCGAAGCCCCTTTCCGCCTTCCAGCTGGGAGAAGCCTACGCGAAAAGCGTCGGCGTGAACGTCGCACGCTTCCGCGTGGTGCTCGTTCTTCTAGCGAGCATGCTCTCCGCCTGCGTGACCGCGTTCGCCGGTCCGGTGTCGTTCGTAGGCATCGCGGTTCCACATCTCGTGAAGTCGGCGATAAAGTCGTCGAAGCCCATCCGCGTGATTCCTGCGTGCTTCTTGGGAGGCGCCATCTTCTGCGCGGGCTGCGATTTGATCGCGCGCACGCTGTTCTCTCCCGTCGAGCTTTCCATCAGCGCCGTAACCGCTATCTTCGGCGCGCCGGTGGTTATCGCACTCATGTTGAAGAAGCGGGTGAGGTAGATGGGGGAATTCGTGCCGCGGCCCAAAACGCTCGGAGGGGACATTCCATGCTTAGACAGTCCTGAGCTTGCACGAAAGCGACAGAAGGCACTTTCGGCTCGTGCGGAACTGCGCGCGGAACGCCTCCTCCGAGCGGAGTCGAACCTCGAAGCCCCGGTCGAAACGCAGGCTGACGGAGCGCCGCTTTTCCGCATAAGCGACCTGTCGGCGGGCTACGACAAGAAGGTCGTAGTCGAAGGCGTCGATCTGGAGGTTCGCACGGGCGACGTCGTGGCGCTCATCGGGCCGAACGGCTCGGGCAAGTCGACCATCTTGAAAACCATCACACGCCATCTTGCACCGCTTGCCGGCGCGGTCGAGCTCGACGGGCGGGAGATTTCCAGATGGAAGCCGGCGGAGTTCGCAAGGAACCTTGCCGTTATGCTGACAGATCGCCCCCGGACCGAGCTCCTCACCTGCCGCGATATCGTAGAGGCGGGAAGGCATCCCTACACCGGGCGAATGGGTACACTCTCGCCCGACGACCATAGTCGGGTCGACGAGGCCATGAAAACCGCACATGTGGAAGAGCTCGCCGAGCGCGACTTCATGCAGATAAGCGACGGGCAACGCCAGCGCGTCATGCTCGCACGCGCCATCGCGCAGGATCCGCGTGTGCTCGTGCTCGACGAGCCCACGTCGTATCTCGATATCCGCTACCAGATCGACCTGCTGCGAATACTTCGCCACCTTGCGAAATCGCGGAATGTTGCTGTCATCATGTCCATCCACGAACTCGAGCTCGCGCAGAAAAGCGCCGACAAGGTGATTTGCGTGAAGGACGGCCGGGTCTTCCGCGCCGGCGCACCCGAGGACATATTCACGCGCGAGACGATTGGCGAGCTCTACGGCCTTCAACATGGCACCTTCAACGAGCGCTTCGGCAGCGTGGAAATTGGGCGCCCGCACGGCGATGCGCACACGTTCGTCATCGCCGGCGCAGGTACGGGGTCGGCGATGTTTCGCCAGCTCATCCGGCAGGGCAAGGCGTTCTACGCGGGCATTCTGCACGAAGGGGACATCGACTGCGAGCTCGCGCGCGACCTGGCGACGGAATGCGTGGCCGAGCGCGCCTTCGAGCCGATCGGGGATAAAACCATAGCCCGCGCCAAAGAGCTCCTCGTCCACTGCGCGCGCCTTATCGTGTGCCCCGCCGCCTTCGGCACCATAAACGCCCGCAACGCAGAGCTCGTCGAGTTTGCACGCTCGCATGGTATCGAGGTCATGCGAGCGTGCGAAGGCGCATCGGAGGATTCCAAAATTGGAGTGGGAAGGATAAACTGGACTTTCTTTTAAGGATCCTCAGGCTACAGCTCCTACGCCGGCAAGGTCTCCAAGGCGCCGGAGAACCTCAGGAACAGGAATTTCCACGCCGACGAGCCCAACTAGGCCTAATCCAAGCGAGATTCCAGACTCGACAGACCATTGAGAGTCAGATCATTGGCGACCTCAGAGACGCGCTCGATAGGAACCGAGCCGTCAGACAGCGCCCACGTGCGATAGATACCGATAATACCCGACAGCAAAAACGCCAGATAGTAATCGAACATCTCGTCCTTGAGACCTTGGGGCAGCAGATCGCGCTCGGCAATCTCATGTTCGAGCGGCGCACGAAGACGAGCCATGAAATCATCGAGCGGAATATTCTCGATCAGCTGACGATTGAGCACCAAGTTGTTGCACAGTGCCTCGTTAACGGTTTTAAAGAAGGTCGCCGCCGCGCCAAGAGCGCGCTCATTGGTGTCGCCGTCCATTGAAGCAAGCGTTTTCTCGACCGAGTCGACAATCATCTCCACCACATCGACGGCAATGGCATCAAGCAGGCCGTCAACCGTACCAAAGTGAACGTAAAAGGTCTTGCGGTCGACATTGGCCTCGCGCGCGATGGCACTCACCGTAATGTCTGCCAGCGGCTTTTCCATGAGCAGGCGCTCGAAAGCCGAAAGGATGGCATTACGGCTGCGAACGATGCGACGATCAAGACGCGGTTTGCTGGTTGCCATGGGCGTGTCCCTTCGATATGCGAGCATTCATCAACAGATGAGAGATAATCTACGTAAGAGGATTATCCCCCATACAGCACAAATATGCCTCGCATCATGAAGAACGCACGACTGCCCTACTGCGACTTAGGGTGCTTCTTCTTATTGAGTGCCGACGGAGATACGCGAATACCGTCTCCTGTCTGACGCACATAGGCCTTATGAGCCGGCTTTACGGTCCCAGAAGCCTTCTGAGCGTGCTTCTTGGGATCAACGGTAACAGCATTCGTGGGGTGCGGCTTAGTGGGCGCAGAGGGCGTCTGAGGCGTGCGGCCGAACTTGCGCATCACGCGATCCCAGCGCGCATGGATGCTCTCGTTGTGGGCGCTCTTAAGTCCCAGCAGGGGCGCAGCCAAAATGGTAGGCACAATAAACGTAATGAGACGCCACAGCAGATAGCCGGCGGTCGAAGCCGAACCGAAGAAATGACCCAAGAACAATGCAAAGCCGCCCTCAGCGCCACCAGTTCCACCGGGCAAGGGAACCGCAGAGCTTAACAGCTGGACAAAGGCGCTCGCGGCCATGACCGAGAAAAAGTCGACCTCGTGGTGGCCAAAGGCAAGCATCAGGAAATACGGAACCAGATAGAAAAAAGCGAGCTGCAGCATGGTGATAAACACGGTGAGCAGCATGGAAGAAAAATGTCCGGCCGAAAGCTTGAACTTCTCGGAGAAGGAGTAGATCTCGCCATCGACAAACGTGCGCCAACTCTCGATCTTAGTGGCCGAGACACCAATGCGCTCAAGCCAATTGATGATGCAATGGGCGACGCGCGTGACGGTCTTAGGCATGAGCGCGACGGCGAAGATGCCCAGCAAGATGCAGCAGTGCCCACCAAAGCTAAAGACGCACAGCAACGTCATGTCGCCATAGCGCTCGGCAAAAAAGGGCATGCGAGCAAACAGTAGGATAGCGCCCCAGGCAACGAGGCCAAACTGGTACACGATAAAGCGCGTGAACTGCGTGGCGCCAGCCTCGCCGACATTTTGGCCCGCTTTGGTCAGGCGGTAGATCTGAGCAGGAGTCGAGCCCATCATCATAGGGGTGAGGTTGCCAAAGAAGATGCCACTCGCCTCGACCGAGATCAGGTCGCGAATGCCGACGGGTGAATTGGGGTCGAGCCAGACAGCGATCGCATAGGCCACAATGCCAAAGAACAGATACATGAACATGCAGAGACACGCGACAACGAGCCATGACGCCTGGACGCTCGACATAGCGGCCCAGAACTGCCCCATCTGCCCGGTTACCACCAGATAGACGATATAACCCACCAGCACGACGCCGATAAAGATGGCGCCGCGGCGTGCGCTCTTATTGTCATCTCCGCCCGAGGCCTCAACCTCGACCTGGGGCTTAGACGTATGCTGAGAGGACTCCGTCATAAGACTCCTTCTAACAGTCAAAATATCTTGAATATTGTACCCGCAAGGACCATAGACAGAACGCAAAGCTCTGGTTCAAACGGGAATTGCAGACGCTTGTTTGAAAATCAAAACCACCCCTAAAAGGGGTGGTTTGCTCTTAGGGTATAACCCTTGGATTT